>NZ_JBJHHE010000020.1:0-39138 GCF_056378755.1 Thermanaeromonas sp. DSM 22490 | reverse complement strand
GGTGGAGGAACAAAATTTACATATGGTGACACTCAGTACTTCTTGCCAGGGAAAGGGAAGTGTGGGGTCATAGAAGAATAGGGAACAGTGAAGTCAAGTATTAAAGTTAGGCCATCTCTATAGTTCAAGGTGGACCCGGTCGGCCTCGCGGCCTAAAGGTTCCACCTGGAAGCGCGCCACCGGCCTTTGGGCCAGGGACTGGGTCTGGTTCAACTCCAAGTTTTCAATAGGTAAGGCCTGGTACAAGATATCCCGGAAGGCTATAATATATAAGGATTGTCTGTCGTTTCCCGCAGACGTACATGGGAAGGGAGGGTTCTTATGGATAAAATCAAGACGGCCCTGGAAATAGCCCTGGAGCGGGCCGCGGCCATGAAAGTGGACCCGGAAAAGCTTTTAGAGGCCGAGCACTTGCCCCAGGGCAAGATATTGGGTGCCCGCTTTTTGAGCAACAAAGAATTAAATTTGAAAGAAGAGCTCCTGAAGTTTAAGCCCGAGGCAAGGCCCTATATCCTACGAGGTTTGGAGGATACATTTTTAAATAACCTTCGCTTGCCCCGGGACGGAGATTCCCTGGAGACCAACCGCCGGTGTATGGAGGGCCTGCTTCAAATAAAAAAGAATAAAAACCTTTTAAAGCAGGCCTTTAATGAGATAGAAATGCTTTTCCAGTATTATACCAGGGCTTTGGAACAGGCCTATGTAAATTTAAAAGAGGATTTTGCTGTCAGGCTGGCCCAGGGTAAGCGCGTCTTAAGCCGCCAATTAGGCGGGCGCGGCAGTGTTGAGGTGGAATACCTGCCTGAATTTAAGGAAGAATGGTTGCGCCTCCGCGACCAGCTGGCCGCTCAATATGAAGCTATATTGGAGGAGAAGAGGGAGTATATAAGGAATATAAATTAATTTTTCTTGCCCCGGATAAACATGAGTTACGCCCAATCTTACGACTTGCCTTGCACAGCTAAGGGACATAAGGTGGCCGGGATTTTTCATTTTAGTTTAGGCTGACGCTAATCGCCGGCCGGGTCACAGCCGGTTACGAAATTAGCCACTTCCTCCGGCCCCTGGTAGAATAGGGGTCGGAAGGAGGTGAGTTAACATGGCCAAAGTAATCGCGCCTCTTATGTCCATAGATGCCAGCGGCTCCCTGGGAAAATCCCTGGTCTTTTCCAAGTGGAAGGGGATCAACTATGCTCGTCGCTATCTCACCCCTATGAACCCTAATACGTCCAACCAGGAGAAGATCCGGAGCTATTTCACCCAGGCGGTAAACAGCTGGCATTCAGAAGGCGCCGAGGTGAAGGAGAGGTGGAACCTGGCCGTTCGCGGCAGGCCGCTGACCGGCTTTAATTACTATGTGGCTCAATATATCAAGTATCTTTTTGCCCACGGAGGTCAGACTCCTGCCGCGCCCTTCCTGCCGCCCGGCAGCTAGCAATTTCGTTGCTTTAAGCACAAGAAGCGGTGAGGTCCAAGGCCTTGCCGCTTCTGCCTTTCTCTTACGCTATAGAGCGGCCACAAATACTGATTGGGCCGCCCTGGTGGCGATATTCCCCGCTTTGCATAAGCGTTCGGGCCAGGTTTCTGGCCCTAGCTATACGAATACGTTCTTTGCGCTTTCTATAAGTTTCCAGGTTCTCTGCGGGAAGGTAAATACCTGCTAGCTCAAAGGGTTTTTCACACCACTTCTAGACACCCTCTGGAACACGGGTATCTATCGCTTCTCCGGGGCTCAGGGCTATGGAAGAGGGAAAATCTTTAAGGTTAGATGTAACCACTTTCATTCCCCGTAGTGAAGCAGTAGCCGCAATAAGGCTATCTGCCATACTCATCGTCTTTCCCTCCGCTGCCCACCCCCGCCTTAGCATTGCTGCAAATTCAGCAATTGTACTGTCCACAGGGATAATCTCCCAGTTTTCTAGCAGAGTTTTTACGGTTTTCTGGGCTTTGGGTGTCCGCGCTCCTGTCAAAAGCTCATGATAAACTATCGCGCTAGTAAGCGCGCCGCCGGATGAAATGACCTTTTCCAGCCAAGCGCTAACCCCCGCCGGTAACCTTCCGGTAAGATGATCAATCAAGACGCAGGTATCGATTAAATATCCCATGGAGACACCGCCTTATCCTTGCCGCGCAGCGCTCGAACCCATTCTGCCCCTGTAGTTTTCGTCCATTCGGGAGCATCCTCAGGCGTCAACACGCCTTGGGTTTCTTTAAAAGCCCTTACTTGCATTTCCCGGCGCAGTTTCTCAACTACCGCCTCAACAACAAAGCGGTTACGGTTCAGCCCGCGGTCCTTAAGGTAGGTGGTCATCTTCTCTACCACAGCTACCGGAAACCTTATGTGAAGCATCTTGGTTTCAGACATTTTGTAACACCTCCTGTTACTACTAAGTATAACACATAGTGGTATCAGGCACAACTTAATACTTATGTTACCTGGCAGTGATATTCATTTACAAAGGTAACGGTCGGGTTTATCTTGTCACAGCGAGGGATATGACTCCTGTTGAAAGGAGGTTTTACCTTGCGAAGAGACGCTAACTTGCGGAGCCTTGATGATATAGATAAGCTGGCTGACTTCTTTGATCGAAACAAAAAAGGCAGGCCAGCCAGGACCAGAATAAAAGGATTAAAGGCATCCATGGCGAAATTAAAGAGCAGGGCCAGGCCACGGTCGCTGCCAGAGAAGGAGAGAAAAGGCTCAATGAAACCACTGCTGCTAAAAAACGTGAGCTATGTTGTGACTTGCAATGATCAAGACGATATTTTGCATGACAGCGATATTCTTATTGAAGGCCCCAAGATCAAGGCCATAGGGCAAAATCTTGAGGCGCCTGCTGGTGCGGAGATAATCCCCGGGCGGGGCATGATAGCCATTCCAGGACTGGTTAACACTCACCACCATCTGTACCAGACTCTCTTTCGCGGCCTCCCGGAAGTTCAGGGGTTACCTTTGTTTGGCTGGCTGCAAAAACTTTATCAATTCTGGCGCCACCTTACCCCGGAAGCGGTATATTTCGGTGCCCTGGTAGGCTTCAGCGAACTTTTGCGCACAGGATGCACTTTAACGGCGGACCACCATTATGTGTTTCCCTCGGGACAGGCGGCTAATCTCATTGATGTGGAAGTAGAAGCAGCCCAACAGATAGGGATACGTTTTCAGGCTACCAGAGGATCGATGTCCCTGGGCCGCAGTCAAGGGGGGCTGCCGCCGGATGAAGTAGTCCAGGAGGAAGAGGTGATCCTGGAGGATTCGGTGCGCTTGATAGAAACTTACCACGATCCCCGGCCGTATGCCATGGTACGCGTTGCCCTCGCACCTTGCTCACCTTTCTCTGTAAGCCTGGATCTTATGCGTCATTCCAGGGCTTTAGCCCGTGAAAAGGGTGTGATGCTACACACTCATCTGGCTGAAACCCAGGATGAAGAGAGGTATTGCCTGGAGCGTTATCACCGCCGGCCGGTAGAACTGATGGAAGAGCTGGGCTGGATAGGTCCCGATGTATGGTTTGCCCACGCCATCCATCTTAATGATCGCGAGATAGCCATGCTGGCAGGAAGCGGCGTGGCCCACTGTCCTACTTCTAATATGAAACTGGGCAGCGGCCTTTGCCGTACCAGCGAGCTCTACCAGGCAGGTGTAAAGCTGAGTATCGCTGTGGATGGTAGCGCCAGTAATGACGGCTCCAATATGTGGGAGGAAATGAGAAGGACCTATCTTTTGAATCACTTGCAGTATGGGGAGAAGGGCTTCTCGGCCTACCAGGTGCTCAAAATAGCTACTCGCGGCGGAGCGGAAGTTTTAGGGAGACAGGATACAGGTGCCATTGAGGTGGGTAAAGCAGCGGACATAGTGCTTATCAACCTGGAGGACGTGGCTTTTGCCGGCTGCCACGATCCCGTAGTGGCCCTGGTATGTTGCGGCAACAGCAGCCTGGTGGAGACGACCATTGTCAACGGTAGGGTCGTGGTACGCCAGGGGGAGATCGTTACAGTGGATGTGGAACATATTTATAGAAAGGCGCAGGAGGTTTCCCATCGCATGGTACAGGCCGAACGGGAGAAAGCTGTCAAAAGCCGGTCTTAAATTTAACCCACAATTTGACCTACGCTTGGGCCAGAGTAGGTGGCAGGGCCGCCTAGGCATGGAAGTGTTGTGCGATGCAGGGCTGTAGATAATGGGGCCCTGCTTTTTATTTATGCTTCTTTGCCGGGAAGCCTGCCGGAGCCTTGAGCCCAGAGCTAGTTTAGCCCGCGAGGGTTTTGGAGGGAGCGCGGCCTAAGCAGGCCTCCCAGTAAAAGCCGGGGATGCACCAGCGGATCCAGGCCTTGCCTTTTGTGGAAACGGAGGTTACAATCGTTTTGAGTGACCATTCTTCTTAAAGGGTGAACGCAAGGTGACCAACATGGGCCAATTTTTCTGGGCTTTAGTGGCCATGATATGCTGGGGGTTAGGACCTATATTTGCCAAGCTGGGGTTGGTGAAAAGCGACCCCTTCAGTGCCCTTTTGGCCCGCACCATAGGGGTTTTCGGGGCACTCCTGTTGTGGGGCTCGGCCGCGGCCAAGTTGGGAGATCTCCGGGCCTTCGACGCCCGCACTTGGGCTCTCCTGGTGGCGGAAGGGCTGGCTGCCTCGGTCATCGGACATTTCGCCTATTTCAAGGCCTTGCAGGCGGGCAAGGTTTCGTCGGTGGTACCCGTTGTAGCTTCTTACCCCTTGCTGGCTTTACTCCTAGCGGTTCTGCTACTGGGCGAGAAGATCACTTTAGGCCGGGCTGTCGGGGCAGGCCTGATCGCCCTCGGCGTGTTCCTGGTCCAGAAGTTTTAACCGGGGGAACGCGGAACTTGCAACCTGGCGCGACTACTTCGACTGCCAGCCGCCTTCTCGGGCTTTGTTTAAGGACCGGTTAACATAAAAAGGTGGCTTGAGGGATGTAAAGTATGGGTATAAGGCAAAGGGAGCCTGCCGGTGTTAAGGAACGCAAGTTTTACGAGGCCCTGAGGAGCCTTTTCGTCGGTGCTGAGGTGGAAGGGGAATCCGGTTATATCAACTTGATGAAGATTAAGGCGAGGTACTTTGCCGAAGGAGTTTTTCCCCGGCTGCAAAGGGATATCGAGAAAGCCCTTGAACCCTTTCCTGAATTCAGGGAGGAGCTTTTTGATAAACTCTACTCCTTCTTCCACCGCTATTTTTCCGAAAGCGGCTCCATTTATTTTCGCTATACCCCCCTTCACCAGAAGGTTTACGAGAAGGTTTATACTGAGGACAGAGACGTGATGCTTTTCTGGAAGACGCATATGCTCTATTACGTAAAGACCGACAGGCTCTTCCGCAATATGGAGGTGGAGGTAGAGGGGATTAGATTCTTTTTCGACGTCTCTAGCCTACAGCACAAGAAGGCCAACGAGAAGAGGGAGCTCATCTTTGAGCCGGCCGGGAAAAGGGAAGACGGCACTGTTGTCTTCAACGTGCTTTATTCCGAGCGGGGAAGGAAAACGGACCTCACGGAGATTCTGCGGGCGCTTAAGAAAAAAGGTGTAAGGGTAACCGAAGACACTCTGGAGAAGGCCTTCAGGATTTTCGAGCGGCAGAGCGAAGTGGACTATTTTATTAATAAGAATGCTCGGGAGTTCTTGCGGGAGCAGTTAAGTTTGTGGCTCTATCAATATATCTTCAGCGGGGAAAGCGAGTGGACGGGAGAACGGATCAAACGATTACAAACCCTTAAGGAGATTGCCTTCAAGATTATTGATTTTATAGCCCAGTTTGAAGATGAGCTGGTGAAAATCTGGAACAAGCCGAAGTTGGTCTTAAACTCGGGCTTTGTTATCACCCTGGACCGGATTGCGGAAAGGGACATGAACCTCGTCAAGAAACTTTTGAATCACAGGAACCTGGCGGCGCAGGTGGAAGAATGGAGACGGCTGGGTATTGTCGGTGAGGATTTCGAGCCCCAGGAGGTTATGCAGGTCAACCTCCGGGGCGAGGTTTTGAGCGAAAAGTACCGTTACCTTCCGGTAGATACCAGGTATTTTAAAGACCTGGAGCTGGAGATTGTGCAGCTCTTCGAACACCTGGATGAGGAGCTGGACGGCTGGCTCATAAAAAGCGAAAACTACCAGGCTTTGAACACCATCAAAAATAAGTTCAAGGATCGTGTGCAGCTAATCTATATTGACCCGCCCTACAATACCGAGAAGGACACTTTCAGCTATATCGACAGGTTCAACCGTTCCTCCTGGCTGACCATGATGGAGAACAGGCTGCGCCTGGCCAGGGAGCTCCTGAGGGATCCGGGAAGCATTTATGTGCACGTGGATTTCCACGAAACGGCCAGCACCAGGTTTCTCTTGGATGAGATTTTCGGCCGGGATAATTTTGCCAGCGAAATAATCTGGCGCATAGGCTGGGTATCGGGGTTTAAAACAGCGGGAGAAAAATATGTGAGGAATCACGAGACCATCTGGCTGTACGGGAAGACCCCCCAGAGCATTTTTAACAAGGAAGCTGCCGCGATCCCATACAAAACTTTTAGGCTTGGGGAGGAAGAAAAGGAGTTCCTTAGGGCAATAGAGCGCAAATTGGGCATCAAAGTGGATAAGTTCCAGCTTGTTTTGAAGGGCAAGGACGGCCGCATTTATAAGCCGGAAAGCCGGGGTGAGGTCAGGGAAGGGGTTTATCCGGTGGAGGATGTCTGGAATGCCAGTGAATATGACGAGATCAATTCTGTCATGATCATGAGCTACAGTAAAGAGAAGGTAGGTGACTTCCTGACCCAAAAGCCGGAAAAATTGTTAAGGCGGATTATTGAAGCCTCTTCCCAGGAGGGCGACTTGGTCCTGGATTTCTTCGGGGGCACGGGCACTACGGCTGCCGCTGCCCACAAGCTGAAAAGAAAATGGATTCTGGTGGAGATGGCTGAAACTATTTTCTATGAAAAGACCCTCCCCAGGATGAAGGAGGTTCTGGCCGGCAAAAGCTATCATGAGCCCTGTGGAATTTCCCTGGAGGTGGGCTGGCAGGGCGGCGGTTTCTTCAAATACTATGAGCTGGAACAGTACGAGGACGTTTTACGGCGGGTGAAATACGAGGACGCGGATTTATTTGCTAATCCTTACCAGGACCCCTACAACCAGTACGTCTTCCTGCGAGACCTCAAGATGCTGGAGGCGTTGGATATAGACTACGAGAATAACAAGGTGCGGGTAAATTTAGACAGGCTTTACGAGGGCGTAGATGTGGCCGAGACCCTGTCCAATTTATGTGGCAAGTGGATAAAGAAGATCACCCCTGACTTTGTGGAGTTCGAGGATGGAGAAAGGATAAATTTAAAGGAACTGGACTACAGGGTTATAAAACCACTGATCTGGTGGTAGCCTATAATTCCTGAAGCAATAATTGCGGTAATCGATATGCTGGCCGGTGGAGAGGGAAGCCATGCCCAGGACGTTTTTACAGGAAATGATTGAGGATTTGCGGCTGGAAGAGCTGCCTGCTTCCTGGAATTCTCTGGACCTCAGGCGCTTTTCCGCCAGCAAAAGCCTCTGGGACTACCAGCAGGCGGCGCTGGAAAGTGCCTTAAAAGTTCTATGGAAATACTTTGAGGAGGCTTTAGATTACCGGGAAGGCGAGGGGGCGGAAGAGGCCAGCCGCAGGAGAAAGCAGGTCTTTTTCCGGTGGTACCGGGAGAACGGCCTGGACGCGGATTTAAGCATCAACTTGAGGCATGAGAACAGAGCCCTGTGCAAGCTCCTGGCGGAATATTACCCCTGCGAGGAAGGAGACAGCCCCAAAATCTCTTACGAGCATTTTATCAACCGCATGTGCTTCTGGATGGCTACAGGCAGCGGCAAGACCCTGATTCTCATTAAACTCATCGAGATGCTGCACACCTTGATCCGGCGGCGAGAGCTCCCCCCTTACGACTTTTTGGTCCTGACCCACAGGGATGATTTGATAAGGCAGCTCAAACGGCATGTGGAGGAATTTAACTACACCAGCGAAACAAAGATAAGTTTGCGGGAGTTAAAAGATTATCCGGAAATCAAGCGGCAGCAGTCGTTCTTGGGTACCACCGTCTTTTACTACCGGTCGGATAATCTTAGCGATGAACAAAAAGAGAAGATTGTAGATTTCCGCAACTACGATAACGGGGGGCGGTGGTATATCTTCCTGGACGAGGCCCACAAGGGGGACCGGGAAGATTCCAAACTGCAGCACATTTATTCTATTTTAGCCAGGAATGGGTTCCTGTTTAATTTCTCCGCCACCTTCACGGATGTAAGAGATATTACCACTACTGCTTATAATTTCAACCTGGAAAAATTCATCCAGCGGGGATATGGCAAGCACATTGCTGTCTTAAAGCAGGAAATGCGGGCCTTCCGGGACGGGGAGGATTACACAGGGGAAGAAAAACAAAAAATTGTTTTGCAGTCATTGATTCTCCTCACTTATGTTAAAAAGTTTCATGAAGAGATCACCAGCCTCCAGCCGGGATTGTATCACCATCCCCTGATGCTGGTACTGACCAATTCCGTGAACGTAAGAGACTCCGACCTGGAGCTCTTCTTCCGGGAGCTGGCGCGCATCGGGCAGGGAGCCATGGCCCTAGACGTCTTCGAGCGGGCAAAAGATGAGCTCTGGGGAGAGCTGAAAGAAGAACCCCCGTTTATGTTCGAGGCGGGCGAAAGGCTGAGAATAGACGAGAAGGTGCTTAACGGCATAACCAAAGAAGACCTCTTGCGACATGTTTATAACGCGCAAAGCTGCGGGGAGATTGAAGTCTTAAGGAGGCCGTCCAATAAGCAGGAACTGGCCTTTAAGTTAAAGACCAGTGAGCGGCCTTTCGCGCTGGTCAAGATCGGCGATGTGGCCGCCTGGCTCCAAGAGAAACTTGCGGGCTATGAGGTGCAGGAGAGTTTTGCGGACGAAAGTTATTTCGAAAACCTCAATACAAGCGACTCCGACATCAACATCCTCATGGGCTCCCGCAGCTTTTACGAAGGCTGGGATTCTAACCGTCCCAACGTTATTTGCTATGTAAACATCGGCGGCCAAGATGCCAGAAAGTTTATCCTGCAGTCCCTAGGCAGGGGCGTGCGCATCGAGCCAATTAAAATCAAGCGCAGGAGGCTCCTGGCTTTATACAACGGCAGGGAAGTGGAGAAGGAGCTGTTCGAGCGCCTGAAGACTAAGGTTTTGCCGGTAGAAACCTTATTTGTCTCGGCCACCAATAGAAAGGCCCTGGTGGAAGTCATTTCCCGGCTGGGAGAGTTAGAAGAAAAGAAAAGCAAAACTCGAGCCGCCTTGGATATGGTACCCGTATACAGACAGGGAGGCCATCCCCTGGAGGGAAGGAGCAGGCAAACAAAGCCAGAAGTTGCAGCAGAAGATTATGCCCTCCTGAGGAAATGGGTGGATTATATCAGTGATGACAGGGTATTTCTTATGAGATATAACCTGGAACCGCGCAGGCTCAAGCTCTTAAGAGAGCTGGCAGGTGACCCGGGCAACTTTATCCTCGGCGGTAAAAGCCTTAAAAACCCGGACCTGCTGGTGGAGAGGCTGTGCGCTTACTTCAACCTATGAGGTGGTACCTTTGCGCCTTGGTGTAGCTCAAATGTTTATCGCTGGTTTCCTAGGAATAGGGTGGATTTCAGAGAACTAGCGCAAGTAGTTAAGCGGGTTTCGGGGTTCGCCGTTTACTAAGACCCCAAAATCGAGGTGAGGGCCTGTCGCCCTTCCCGAGGCTCCCACATAGCCAATAACTTGTCCGCGAGAAACCTCCTGGCCGACTGTTACGTTATACTCTGAAAGGTGGGAATACCGGGTAACTAGACCCCCTCCGTGATCTAGCATCACTGTGCGCCCGTAACCACCCTTATAACCTACATAAATTACCCTGCCCGCTTCTGCCGCTACTACCGGAGAACCGTAGGGGGCCGCTATATCTATTCCGGCGTGAAATTCTCGGCCGCGATACCCGAAGCCTGAGGTAATGTATCCATAGAGAGGCCACGCCAACCGACCAGAACCTCCCCCGCGGGAGGCTAAGGCAACCCGTACTCGAGTACCCCTTTCTACAACGCGGGGCACAGGCTGTTTTATTACTTCACTGCTTAAGGTTTCTTTCTGTGTAACTTGGCCGTTTTCCGCCACCAACCGGTAAATAACCTTCTTTTGCCCTTCCTCTCCCTTTTGTTTTACCCTTTCCTCTCCTCGCCATAACTCAGGATTGGATTTAATTTCCGTCCCATAAGGTATATTTTCTACTACCTCTTGGCGGTAGGTGACCACTACATGCACTAAAGGGCTAGCAGTACGTAACTTAAGTACTTGGCCGATATCCAGGCGTTCCCCTTGGACCTGGGGATTATCCGCCCTTAGTTGCTCGACTGTTATACCATATCTCTGGGCAATACTCCATAAGGAGTCCCCTTCTTGCACTGTATAATCCTTTGTTTCTGCTCCTCCCAAAAGCTTAGCCACGGCTTGTTCGAAGCGCAACACTTCTTCTGGCGAAGCTAGCCGCTGAGCTAGTGTAACGCGCTCCTTAAACTTAACCTCTTCTACCTGGCCTTCCCCAGGAGTATACGCCTTTCTTAGTTCTTCTAGGACCTTCTGGGCTGTTTCGTCATCCTTCACCAGGGCTATGGGCTTATCATCGATCCTTATTTCAGTAGCTAAGACGCGAAAGGCAACTTTTTGGGCTAAAATCCTTGCCAAGTCTTCTTCGGTATTTATTCTCTCCCGGTCTACCCGTACGGGAACATATTCTACTTGCGCTGCGAGCTCTACTCCTTGGTAGCCAGCGGATTCTAGAACCTCTCTTACCTTATCTAGAGCTCTCCTGGCTTCCTCTTGGCCAGCGACTATACCTATTCTTTCCCCGGCCAGGATAACCTCCCAAGCATTCGGGGCTGTAAACCACCGCCAGGTTCCTAAGATTAATAGTATACTAGTAATAATTAACAAACCTTTAAATGTAAAGCGCCCTTGTGGCTCCCGCCACCAGCTCCCTAACCACTCCAGTTTAGGAAGGAAGCCCTGGATAAGATGGCCAGTTCTCCTGGAAAGCCTCTGCCACCACGTTAAAAATCCCTTACGCAACACCTTAACCCCGTCCCTTGTTATGATGTGGGTGGCATGCCACACCTGGTTCAAAAAACTTGACTGTTTTTATTTGCAGTCAAGCCGGCCCCCCAGACCAGGCGTTCGCCTCCTCTCCGGATGCTTGATTTGCCCCCTGGGGGCAGGGCGACAGGGGACTTTCAATTTCACCGTAGCGCAAAATCTCTCCCACACTTGAATTATTCGACAGAATGGTCGCTAGATCCTGCTTGCTGGGGTAGATTTATCCTTTTGCACTAAAGAAGGAGCTTCCGGTCCTTTTTTAGCGTAAACTACCATGGCCCGTTCGCAGCTTTCCTCTCTTCAGCGCGCATTTAGGCTCTCAACGCCATGGGCTGGGCCAATACCCAAAAGTTGACCATTAACAGGGCTGCGAGGATCAGCGCAAAGGGAACGAAAAGCCTCCAGGGAGTCCCATTTTCCGGTTTGGAACGCAGGGCGGCCTGCCAGCCGGCATAGAGGGAGCCTATCGCACCCAACAAAACGATCAAGTTTTGTAATGCTACGATAGTAGGTTGGTCAATTAGCATCATTAGACCGGGATTAGCGGTTAAGTCCAGTCCTGCCACTACCTGCTGTGCGGGTGTCAGGGCATCGATACCGAGCCAGTACAGCAGTTTGCCTTCCGCGAGGAGATGTAGCAGGTTGTGGGCCACGTGGGTACCTAAATTCAGGGGTACTAGCGCAAGGCCGAAGGCCGCAAACAGGCGGCCAGCCGAACGGGTGCCGCCGGCAGTTAGAGCGGTCAACCACAGTATAGCCACTGGCAGGAAAGTCATGGCTAATACCGACAGGCTTAATACAACCACTGGCGACCACCCCGTAACGGATACCAGCCAGGCCTGCAGGGCCTGCCAGCTTTCCAGCATTACCGCGTTTTGTAGCAATACAATCCCTACCAGGGCGGCTGCCAGCACGGCCACATCCACCCGGGGATGGGCACAAGCTCGCAGTTCATAACCCTGACTGCGCAGATTAAGCTTGACAGCACCGTGTGGACACGATTTGATACAGTTGGCGCACAGGTTGCAGTGCCGGCTGCTGTCCAGGTTTCTCACCGCCAGGAACATGGGACACCCCGGGATACGCCCATCCCCGCGGTAACACTCCAGGGTATGGCACTGGCGGCACTTTTCGCTGTCGCCCCTGATCTCTACCCCGCTTACCAGGGCGTAATTGCCCCATAGTCCTCCCAAAGGGCAGAGGAACCTGCAAAAAGCTCGCCTTTCCAGCAGCATCCCGGTAACTACCGCTCCGGCCAGCACCAGCAATAATACTACCCCGGTGGCCCGTACCGAGGAAACGATACCGTAAACGACATCGTACCAGGTAAGTACCAAGAAAAATCCGTTGATGATCCAGATGCCGTAGCGTTGCAGCCATTTGGGGGGCCGGAATCGCAAGGAGTACAGGCGCTGCGCCCAGTCTCCCAGGGTGGCCATGGGGCAAACTCCGCACCAGATCCGGCCCGCCAGGAAGATTGTAAGGGGTACCAGAGGCCACCATAAGAGCCAGGTGATAGCCCACCCAAGATTGAGATGAGTAGAATTAGGACCTCTGAGGAGACTTAAAAGGATCAACAGTAGAACCGCCACTCCGCCCCAGCGAAAGATGCCGGGATACCAGCGGCTGCTTACCAACCTCTTGATAGGCCTCAAGTTTAACAGGTTAAAAGTGGGTTTCAGAAGGCGACGCCAAACGAGTACCGTTATACCTACTAAAGCCAGAAATCCTAAAACCACCTTCGAGTCAGGTTGGCTCACCACCCGGTCGGTAAAAGTGACCGAGGTGATCGCCGTAGGCCGTTCCACCGTCACCTGCAACTCCCACTCCCCGTCGCCGGGAAAGGATAACCGCCCGGCATACATCCCCGGTCGGTCAGTTGGCGTCAGGTCGGTCCCGGCATATTCACCGGGTGAGCCGGGTTTAGCTGAGCGGGTGGCCCGTATACTTACCCGGGCGCCAGTTACCGGACGCCCAGCGGCGTCAGTCAGCTCAAGGGAATAAAGCTGCGCTGTTTTACCTTCACGGGCCGAAGGGTCCAGGTCTTCCCTGGCTACGGGCCGGCTGCTGAGTTTGAGCACCATTCCATCCGCCGACTTCGTCATGGTGCCTATATGGGCATATGAGGCTGTACTCCAGAACAACCAAAACACGACTGTCAGCGGGATAAGGAAGAACCTGCGAAATCTCTGGCTTATCATGGTTATTTCTCACCTCTGGGAACCGGTGGTGACCGACCGGGCTCCGCGAATTTGTTGCAGGAACTTCTGCCCAAAAACCCCAACGTAACCGAAATACCCCAGGACCCACATCAGCGAGGGGTTTCCGTCGTAACCGATAAAGGCATGCAGAACCCGTCCCAGGAGGCCTTCTTCATCAATAACGCCGTTGGTGTTCCATACTTCAGTGATAATAGGGGGGATAAGACCCAGTTCGTGGGAGGCCAACATTGCGTGTCCCACCAGGCCTGCGGCAATGAAGATCAAAAGAAACCCGGTCACCAGGAAAAACTTGCGCAGGTTCAGGCGAACGGCCGCTCTGAAGAAAGCGAAGGCGACCAGTGCGGCAACAGCCAACCCTAAGAGCGCTCCCGGGAGGAGGCTGCCAGTTTCGGAACTGCCCGCCAGGGCGGTGAGGAATAGCGCTGTCTCCAGTCCCTCCCGCAGTACCGATACAAAAGCCAGCCCGGCCAGGGCCAGGACGTTATTGGCCGATAAGGCGGCGTTTATCTGGTTTTCCAGGTCTGATCTGATGGTGAGGCTCTGCTGTTGCATCCACAGTAGCATGTATGTCAATACTCCTACTGCCACGAGGGAGACAACCATTTCAAACACCAGTGCACTGGTCCCTTCGAATTGCACGGCCAGCAACTTAAAAACCCACGCCAGTGTCACACTGGCCATTAGAGCCGCAAAAAAGCCTAACCAGATATGTTTGCTAAACCGTTCCTGGCCAATCTTTTTCAAGTAACCTAATAGAATTCCAACGATTAAAAAAGCCTCTAAACCCTCCCGGATGGTAATCAACATCCCTGCTAGCAACAGTAAACCCTCCTTGAGTATGATAATTATTTTCATCTCTACAATATACCCACCGGGGGTATGAAGTCAATACCTAATATGAAGTCAATACCTAAATTGATGCGTTGGAAAAACAGAGCGACCAGCTCCACCCGTTTTTGAACAACACGCAGACGTTTTAGCAGGTCCCCAATAACCCCAATAAGGTTGTGAAGTTTTTATGAACCTCCTTGACACATACCCCCAGAGGGTATTATGATGGTGATAGGTAGGGAGTATAACTTGTTTGATACTATAACAGTTTTGCCGATCATCACGGTAAAACTGTTCATCTATCCGTCGCGCCTTTATGACGCGACAGAGCCTAGAGAAAGCCCATTCTAACGGGAAAGGGGGGAAACAGTATGTTGAGGAGAAGGTACATGCTGCGGCCTGTAGCTCACTGCAGCGGCGGACATTAGCTTTTGGTCCTGGGCAAGACCATAAACTGCCCCTCCTCTTGGTTTAACTCTTGGATATCGCCCCGTACCGAGCCAGAAATCTTTACGGCTTGGAGCGGGGCACTTTCTTTAACTGTTGTAGCTATAGAGTTTGTTACTATAGATAAAGTACGCCATGTTCACTTGGAACGAACTACGGGGCAAGATACCTTTGTGCGCGAGGACAAACGCCAGAAGCTCTACATCCCACCTGTGTCCAAGCCAACTTTGCCTGGCTGAAACACTTTATCACCTCGCGCCGAAGGGCATCACCGGGATAGTTCTCGCCAATTAGCTGATAACACCTGATAGGGGGGCTTGAATGCACCAGGTCATAATCGTTGGTGCAGGACCGGCCGGGACTTACCTGGCATATTTGTTGGCCCGGCAAGGGATTAACGTCCTGCTGCTGGAAAAAGAACGCTTCCCGCGGTATAAACCGTGCGGCGGAGGCGTTTCGCCCAAGGTAATTAGGCTTTTGGATTTTGACATGAGCGCCGTAATAGAAGATACCATCTACACTGTGGTCTTTACCTATCGCTTGGCCGAACCGATTACCGTCACCGCCGACCGCCCCGTGGTGTACATGGTGAGTAGGGAGCGCTTCGACAGTTTCCTGTTGGACCAGGCAAAGCAAGCGGGAGTGGAGGTCCTGGAGGGAGTTCCAGTAGATGCGGTAGAAGTTAGCGATAGCGAGGTATTGGTACAGGCTGGCGAAAGGAAGTGGCGGGGACAAATACTGGTGGGGGCCGACGGTGCCCTTAGCATAGTGGCCCGCACCCTTGGGCTGGCGGGGAAGAAGAGAAGAGCCGTCACCGTGGAGAGCGAGGTACCGGTAGCTGTTGAGAGACTGGCGGTATACCAGGGTACAGTTAAAGTGGACTATGGGCTAGTCCCGACGGGTTACTCCTGGGTGTTTCCCAAAGCGGACCACCTGTCCATGGGTGTAGGGAGTATATCGCCCAGGGTGAGAGACCTCCGGTCTCTCTTAGGTAAGCTCTTGGAGTCAGAGCGCCTTAAGGAATTTTTGCCCTCGCGAGTACGAGGGTGGACCATACCGATCAGCCCGGAACCCAGAGATTTACATCTCAAACGAGCTCTGGTCATAGGTGATGCCGCCGGGCTGGCGGATGCTTTCACCGGAGAAGGTATCTATACTGCCCTCGTTAGCGCACGCTTAGCAGCGGAGGTCATTACAGAACAAATTTCTCGGCCAAGGCCCGAGTTGCACGGGTATACCCGTCTGGTCCAGGAAAAAATAGGGCGGGACATGGCCAGTGCCTTCCGTGTTACCCGCTGGTTCTATCCGGCTTCCGGGCTCGTTCACCGCCTTTTGCATCGTCATCAGGGATTGGCTACCGACCTGTTTCAGGTGATTGCGGGGGATATGAGCTATGTGGAGTTTTTTAATATTTGGCGGCAACGCCTGAGGGCGGCGTGCCCTTATTAAGACCATGAGCGTAGTTGTCGTGTCGGTGATAAGCTAAAAAGGCACAATCTCTGTAGGGCCCGAGCAGTGAAGGGCGATAATATCAGCGTCGTCCCTACGCGAGTCTTGGCTACCTCCAGGCGTAGGTATATTTCCCTGGCCCCTCAAGGTTTAGAAGAGCTTTTCCAGGTGAGAGTCAGAAACTCTCACCTGGAAAAGCTCTTCTGGCCTTACCCCGGGGCATTTCAACTTAATCGAGGAAATTCTTGTTCGGGCTGGACGCTAACCTTTTTGCCTTTCCTTGCGTCAAATCCAATGAAATCAACTTCCTGTTGACTACTGCTATAGTTCTGAGGAAAGGGGGGAAACCTGCGATCATTGAAGAAATGAGTACCGATCTGGAGCGGGTGTTTATGAACCACGCGATGGGTCGCCTGGGTTGCGCAGCCGCTAGGTTCAAAGACACCGGACATGGGGCTTTGGCCTACGGCATTGGCGTGGACAGTTTAATTAATGCCCTGAAAGCAGCCCTGAGCACCAAAGAATCTTTGACGAATCTTTGACGCACGCGTGTACCTACGAAAACCGGAAATGGACCTGAAGGCTCTTAAAAAAGTCTCCTGGGTTAAATCCTCGGCATCGTGGCTGTTACCCACCATTCGGAACACGGTACTGTATACTTGCTTTTCGTACAAGGCAAACAATTGATCGAATGCGGCGGCTTCTCCCCGCTGGCAGGCTGCAATAAGTTCATCGGTAATCTGATCCATCGTCGATCCCCCCAGTTGAGTGCACGCTCAGGTTTCCTTCTTCCTTCTTACCTTTACGTCTCGCTTCCCCTCGAACCTCTCCCGTACCCCCCGGGTCACACAGCACTGTCCCAGCGCAAAGCCAGTCCAATGGGGTTCTTGGAAGGACAGGGCATTTAAGAAAGATAGGACCTCTCGCAGGGAGGCTATCAACCTTTGATTTTGCGTTGCAGTACCTATGGTAATACGCAAGAAAGCGGGAAACCTGAAAATATCCCCTGTACGCATAATGACTCCTTTATGCAAAAGCTTGGTAAATACCTGCGGGCTGTTCCGTCCTATATCTATGAAAATAAAATCGGATTCAGTAGGAATAAACTTAGCAACCGGGGTTTCTAGCTCCCAGTAGAGAAACTCGTTGCCCTCCCGATTTACTTCCCTGCTTTTGGCCACGTGGATATGATTCAAATTCCTACCTTGCCGGGCAGGATAATAGGTGTTAGAATGAAGGCGCAAGGATCTCCCGTGAGAGGATGTTGTTGCTTATGCGGAAACGAGTCACCACCATAGTTACAGCGACTATTCTCCTCCTCATTTTTACCAGTTACTACCGCTCCTTTACCGTACACGTGACCAAACCCGCTCCTCATATATCTTCTGAATCTGCCGTAACTAAACCAGGCAGCCCCTCGCCTCCGGTATCAGCTTCTCCAGTCTCTTGGGCAGGAGAAGCTGAGGGCAAGCGTTCCCCTGCAGGACCTATTATTTACCGGGATAAGGTAGTGGCTTTAATTTATCATCATTTTGCTCCCCAAGAAAGCGACATTACCATCTCCCGTGAGCGTTTTGCCAGCCACCTGGATATGCTGGCTACCAAAGGCTATCATGTAATCAGCCTGGAGGAACTCGCCGGTTTCCTGGCTGGAAAACCCATCCCTCCCAATGCCGTCCTTCTCACCATAGATGACGGCTACACCAGCATCTATGAGGTAGCTTTACCTGAGCTCAAACGAAGGAAAATGCCAGCAGTGGTATTTGTAATTGGAGCCTATATGGGCAAGACTTTAGGGGTGTTACCTCACTTCGGCTGGGAGCAAGCCCAGGAGATGGAGGCTAACAAGATAAGTATCCAATCCCACACCTATGACCAGCACAAACTCGGCCAGGGCAAAGACGGCAAATTCCGTCCCTTGCTGGAAGGGCCCCTGGCTGCAGAAACCGAGCAAGATTTTGAGAACCGCGTTTTCCAGGATCTTTCGCTTTCTAAAAAGGATCTAGATTACCATCTAGGCCGTACCAGCTATGCTCTGGCCTGGCCCTTCGGGCGGGCAAGTGAGGAGGCAAGGAAAATAGCGGCTAAAGTCGGTTTTAAGCTTATCTTTACTGCCGATTATGGCGTCATCACCCGGCAAAGTGACCCCTTGAAACTCCCCCGCATAAATGCCGGTTCGCCCAAGATCAGCGCCTCCCAATTAGATCTTTTGTTACGCCAGGCAACAGGCACCTCTGTACCTAAGACCGCAGAAGCAAGCCTCTCTCATAGCACGGCCAAGAAAAAAGCCAACTAGCCCTATTCTTTTCTTAAGTATAAAAGGGGGAACAGTCTTATGTTGACTGAAGAGTTGCATAGATTTAGCCAGACTTTGCATTTGTCTGCAATCGGCATAGCGCCGGTTACACGTTTTCAGAAAGCCCCGCAAGGGCACCGTCCGGGTGATTTTCTACCCAGGGCCAGGAGCGTGATTACCTTTGCCTACCGTCTTAATGACGGGCCCTTAAACAACCTTCCTCAAACCCGGAATCAGTACATGGTGGAATTTGACGCTGTAAACCGCATCTTGCTCGATGCGTCCCATAAGATTGCCCGTTTCTTGGAAATGCGAGGATTTGAAAGTATTCCTTTCGGACCGGAAGCAGCCATAGGAGACTATCCCAGACTTAAGGCCGATTTTTCCCATAAGCATTCCGCTGTTTTTTGTGGTTTGGGAAATTTTGGCATTAATAACCTCCTGCTTACTCCGGAACATGGGCCACGGGTGCGTCTGGCCAGTGTGATTACCACTGCCGAACTGGAATATAATGAGCCCTTATCCAACGAGCTTTGTAAAAAATGCCTGAAATGTGTACAGGCATGCCCTTCGGGAGCACTGGAGAACTGGGAAGGGAATTATTCTCCTGAAACTGGTTGGACAATTAACAAAGAAAAGTGCGCCCATTACATGTTTGTGGCCAGTGCCGGAAAACGTTGCGGTTTATGTGTGGCTGCCTGTACACTGCGGACATCGGGGTTTTGAATTTTTCCAAAGTGATGGTAAAATCACCGAATCGTGGCCTACATATCCCTAAATAGCTGCGTATAGCGCTTCAGACCTTGGTATCCGGTACCTCTAGGGGTAGTTTTCTCGTTCGATAAACCCACAAATACTTCCACTAGGGACAACAGTATAAACCTTATACCTAACTTTAAAGTCAAGTGATTTTTGGCCTGAAGAGGAAAACCCAAGGAAAAATAGCTACTTACCGCCGACTAATTTTTGAAATTTGCTGGCGAGCAGGTCGGGGCCGCTGTAGCCCACCACTTGATCTATAATCACCCCTTCTTTGTTTACAAAGAAGGTAGTAGGAATTCCCTGGATCTGGTATGCCATGGTGACTGCTCCCTCCTTATCCAATAGCACGGGGAAGGTAACGCCGAACTTGTCAACAAATGCCCGCACACCTTCGAGGGAATCTTGAAAAGTTAAGTTTATCGCCAGGATTTCCAGCCTCCCCTGGTACTGGTTATACAATTTAACCAGTTCAGGTGCTTCCAGCCTGCAAGGCGGGCACCAGGAGGCCCAAAAGTTGATCACCAGCGGCTTTCCCCTCATTCCGTCCAGGGAATACTTTTTGCCGTCCAAACCCGTCAGTTGGAAATCCGGCGCCCGGAAGCCGACCTGGGGCGCTGTTTTTAACAAGTTGGCCGGCTGAGTTGATCCCGCGGGGCTTCCGCCGGCCCAAAGCTTAACATAGGTGAGAATCGCCAGGCTACCGATAACAGCAACCAGCAGCAATGCCCTTTTCATTTTTATTCTCCTTCCACGGGTATTAGGGTTTACAACGTCCAGTAGGTAAGCGTATCGCTAATACCGAGTAAGAGCAAAATGATTCCGGCAATCTTTTCACCCCCGGCCCGTCGAGGTTAAAATCCGGTAAAACCGCCATAAAGGCGAATTAAGAATGCCGTTATTCTGGTTAGCTGACCCGTATACAGCAGTACCCCTGTCAGAGCCATTATGGCCCCGCCGATTTTCATCGCCAGGTGTGAATAGTTGACGATCCATTTTACTTTCCCCACAAAGAAAGCCATCAGAAAAAAAGGAAGAGCGAAACCCAGGGTGTACGCCGTGAGGTAGATGAGCGCCCGGTCCGGCTGGGTGATGCCTAGTGTTAGCACTGCCGAGAGAATGGGTCCCACGCACGGCGTCCATCCCGCGGCGTAGGTAATCCCCACCAAAGCGGAGCCCAGGTAGCCTCCGGGTTTATGTCTTAATTGCAGGCGCCTCTCTTGCATCAGCCATCGCGGTTTAAAGATTCCCAGCATCACCAGGCCCATCATAGTCACCAGAACACCGCCGGACTTGCTGATCAAGGAGCGATTTGAGGTAAACAACTCACCAATCCAACCCGCAGACATGCCGAGGGCAAAAAAGATTATTGAAAAGCCCAGAATAAAAAACAGCGTATGTAACAGGGCATTCCTTTGTATCACCCCTTCTTCCAAGTCCTTTACTGAGACTCCTGTAACATAAGCGAGATACGAAGGGTAAAGCGGAAGGCAGCAGGGGGAAAGAAAGGAAAGGAAGCCTGCCCCGAAAGCGAGCCAAACCGTCAGATCAGCTGCATTCATGATTCTACCCTCCCGCATGCCGATACTTTGTTTTTTGTTCGCGCATAGCACACTTAACCCTCTCATCTCCGTGGCAAAGCATTAACCGTTTTGTCCCCGTGAACACTACCATGTGTAGTGTTCCTGTCCAAAAAAATAGTTTCAGCACAAGCCACTTTCAGCTTCATAGTCTGCCTCCCCGGGAAATCTCAGCAGTCGGTTGGACAACCTTTTACTCTGGCGAAGATGATAGGTCAGTCAGCCCTCTCCTAGACACAGCCGGACAGAAACGCGGCCAGCAAACCCAGGAACAGCACCAGTGTGGTGGCTGCTTGCCGTCCAGGTAATACATCAAGGTTCACTGCCTCATTGGGGGATACCAATTGGATGATACGCAGGCCAATAGTATCCTGTGTTTCCGCCAGGGAAATACTGGTATCTAGGTCCGTTGAGTGACGTATTACTTTGAGCAAGGCCGAAGAAAGATACAATTCCCCTCCCGAAGCGGTTACAGCCGCCTGGTCAGCGGCCAGTTCTCTGGCCTGCTCGTAACGTAAAGCCAGGTACCTTGCCAAGGGAAGAAAGAAAAGCGCCGCACTCATGGCCCGACTTAAAAGTGTTTTCACAGGGTCATGGCTCCGGATATGGTGGTACTCGTGTAAGAGAACAGCTACTAATTCGTTTTCGCCGAGTACGGAAGCCAGCGCCCGGGAGAAAACGAGCTTTGGGTGCAGGAACCCATAGGTAAAGGCAAAGGGAATGCTGCTCTCCAGGCAGACCAACTGGCACCGCAGACCTGTCTCCGCCACTAAATAGTTCACTTTAGCGGGGCAGGTAGTTTGCGCCTGGTCCACTTTCTCCTTTAAGCACCGGAAAGCGGATAATTGCGCTAATAAGGAACGGAGAAACAAATAAAAAATGCAGAAAAACAAAGCTAACAACAGAGGCATGGTTAGGGCGTGAAGCGGGTGGCTTGCGAAAAATGTGGGGCAGATTTTTATTGCCACCATCCGGTGAGTAAGAATTTGCCAGTCCCGGTAGATACCTGCGGCCAGCACGCCCAGCGTCCCTACAAACAGAAATGTTAGCCCGTAAAAGGCTGTCAAGGCCTTACCATGGAAACACAGATTATTTTGGTAACGGCTACTCTGTTGCCTTGTCACCTTTACCTGCATCCTTTTGTCTTTGAACATATTCTTCCAGGGCCCGCAAGTATGAAGGGTCGGCTTTTTCCAATGCCTCCACGAAAGGGGCAATGGCCTGTTTTCCGAAATCCCTGATCAGTCCCTCGGCCACCTGGCGGGAGATATTCCTTAAAAATTGCTCCTTGGTTTGCACGGCCCTGAAGCGGTGAGCCTCACGCCCCGGTTCGCGCTGGAGGAGCCCCTTACCGGTCAATCGGTTCATCACCGTCATCACGGTATTAAAAGCAATGGGTCGTATGGTGCGGATTTCCTCCCAAACCTCGCGGATGGTAATTTCCCGATTCTTTTGCCAGATAGTTTCCATCACTTCGGCCTCCAGGCTGCCTAGAACCCTTGCCAGCCCGTGTTTTACTAGGCTAAAAGAATGGATTTTATCTCTTCTGGCCATCCACAGTCATCCTTACACTATGCTATGTAGTGTTTGAATTGATTATATGTTTTCTACCCATATGCGTCAAGATATAGGTTTATCGTCCGGCCAGGAAGAAGGGTGCTCAGCAAAGAAGCGTCCGTAGTCACGGTAATCGTCGAGAGTTCTCTTGGAGGCACCTTCGGCTTGCTTCTTCAAGATGAACTCCTCCAGTGCTTCCTGCTATGTGGTGGGTGCTGGATTAAGCCTTAAAACCTGCATAGAAAAGTTTAAGCCTCCCTTTCGCATTTGGCCGGTAGGAGGCTTTTTCATGAGCAACGGATTTACGGTGCTTTTTGGAAGCCTGAACCAACTCTAAAAGCCTTGATTCATAAAAATGGCAGGGGTGGCAGGACTTGAACCCGCAACCAACGGATTTGGAGTCCGCTACTCTGCCAGTTGAGCTACACCCCTGCACTGGTTTTATTATAATCTTTAATTCTCTTGCCAGTCAAGCTATTTGGTCAGGAAATTTTTTATTAGTGCTAAGGAAGGTTTCTAGGCGGCCGAACCGAATATAGATATAACGTAGAAGCGCATCATAGCATTAGTCTATAATAGTAACGCACAGCAGTATGGGTATTAGGCAGGTAGACTTTAAAAGGAGGCTCCTCCAAACAACCATGAAAATCGCAGTCCTCATGGGCGGCCCTTCCAGTGAAAGGGAAATATCTCTAAAAAGCGGTGAAGCAGTATACCAGGCGCTACTCTCTAAGGGGCACGAAGCTTATAAGCTCGACCTTTCTCCTGCAACTGCTTCCGAGCTTCTGGCTACTAGGCCAGATTTAGTTTTTATCGCTCTCCACGGGAAGCCGGGTGAAGACGGATCGGTGCAGGGCATGTTAGAAATACTGGGAATTCCCTACACCGGCAGCGGGGTGCTGGCCAGCGCCCTGACCATGGATAAAATTGTTACTAAACGCCTGCTGCAACAGGCCAATATACCTACCGCTCCTTTCCTGGTGTTTTCCGCCAGAGAGTGTGAAGGACCGGCTTTATCCAGGACCTTAGAAGATATCCAGCAGAAAATGGGTTTGCCCGTGGTAATCAAAGCTCCCACTCAAGGTTCTACCATAGGTACTTATATAGTACGTTCACCCGAGGAAATAGAGGTGGCCCTGGCAGGGGCCCTACAATATGATAGGCGAGTTCTGGTAGAGAAATTTCTCCCAGGCCCGGAAGTAACAGCAGCCGTGCTTGGTAACGAAGTGCCTGAGGTGCTTCCCCTGATAGAGATCGTATCCCATACCGGGTTTTATGATTATACGGCAAAATATACTCCCGGGCTAAGCGAACACCTTATTCCGCCCCGCCTGCCCCAGCCTGTGTTGGAGGAGACGGCCAGAATAGCCAGGGAGACTTATACCCTTTTAGGCTGCCGGGTCTTTGCCCGGGTAGATTTCATTGTGGCTGATGGTCGTTATCCGCAAGTGCTGGAGGTAAATAGCGTGCCGGGATTAACTTCCACCAGCCTGGTACCTGATGCTGCCCGCGCCGCGGGTTATACGTTCCCGGATCTGATCCAAAAAATAGTTGAGCTGGCTCTGGAAGGAAAGTCTTAATTACCAGGTAGTGAGCTGGCTTTAATTTTGTGCAGGAGGACAAATGATAACAAGGAGCAGAGGCCATGAAAAGTAAAGAACAACTGCTGCGGTTGTTAAACGCATTGGACGGCAAAGGATATAAGGCTTATAAAGATTTATATGGTGTTTATCGCCTTGATTATTTCACCCTTTATTGTGATCATATTCAGGGGGACCCCTTTGCCAGCCCCTCGCGCATCAGGGTAAGGGTTGAACAGAGCAAGGCTGACTGGCCTGCGGAACTTTGGGCTAGTAAAATCCGCCGTGTAGCTTTCGAGGATTTTTTGGCCCGGCGGGTAGCCAGGGCTATTGCTACCCTGGGACCGCGGCGGCGGGGTACGGGAAAGAGCGGCTTGATAAGCATTGATAGCGGCGGGCAAGAAATTTTACAGCGTACCGCCGTATTAGTCACTCCGGACTACATTGAAGCCAGGTTGTCCATAGGATTGCCGGCCAGGGGCCGTACCATTCTGGGACGTGAAGCGACAGAGCTGTTGTTGGGTGACCTGCCCCGGATTATTGAAACCGGTCTTCTTTGCCATGGACCTGAAGATATCCGGGCTGCGGGAGAACACGTTGCTGTGGCCGAAGACCAGGAAGCCTTGAGGGAACAGCTGTCCCCGGCCGGGCTGGTGGCTTTTATAGGTAACGGCTCCCTTTTGCCCAGGCGCAGCGGCATCAGCCAATTGCCCCTCCCGGCCTCCAAGGCCATACCTTTCCGGTCTCCACCCTCCCTGGAAGTGGAGTTAAAGGCCCCCAATGCCGGCCGGGTAAGAGGTATGGGTATCCCTAAAGGTATAACCCTTATTGTGGGTGGGGGTTTTCATGGTAAGTCCACCCTGCTGCGGGCCATCGAACGGGGAGTATACAACCACATCCCCGGCGATGGCCGGGAACGCGTGGTCACCGTGGCTGATGCGGTTAAAATCCGGGCTGAAGACGGGCGCCGGGTAGAAAAAGTAGATATTAGCCCCTTTATCAACAATTTGCCCTACGGCCAGGATACCACTTCTTTCTCCACCGAGGAAGCCAGCGGCAGCACTTCCCAGGCTGCTAATATTATGGAGGCTCTGGAGATCGGTACCAGCCTGTTGCTTATTGATGAAGATACGAGTGCCACTAATTTTATGATCCGGGATCACAGGATGCAGGAGCTGGTAGCCAAAGAAAAAGAGCCCATTACACCCTTCATCGACCGCGTGCAGCAGCTTAAAGAGATGGGAATTTCTACTATTATAGTAGTAGGTGGCTCAGGCGATTACTTCGATGTAGCCGATACAGTTATTATGATGGATGCCTATATCCCCCAAGACGTGACCGCCCGAGCCAAGGAGATTGCTGCCAGGTTTGCTACCAACCGGCGGCGAGAGGGTGGGCCTTTCGGGAGCGTTCGGGAGAGGATTCCTTTTAAGGAAAGTTTTAACCCGTCCCGCCAAGGTAAAACCAAAATTCGCGCCCATGGTGTGGACGAGATTACCTTTGGTTACGAAGATATTGATTTAAAATATGTAGAACAGCTGGTGGATCCTTCCCAGACGCGGGCCATTGGGGATATAATCAGGTACCTAGCCGAGCGGTACTGTGATAATCGCCGCACTTTGCGCCAGCTTATTAGTTTGGTTTTAGAGGACATCGAGCAAAAAGGCTTGGACATAATTTCTCCTTTTTATGGACAACACCCAGGGGATTATGCACGCCCCCGGGCCCAGGAAATCGCAGCCGCTATCAACCGCCTGCGCACTCTTAAAGTGCAGCTTAAATAACTTTTCAAGACGAGATATAGCAGGAAAATCTTTCTGTTTGTGGAAAAATATTAGGTTGAATTAAACTTGTAGCAGGGGCCCAGGGGGGTCGAATATTATGGGCAATTCCTTTGAACTAGATGAACGTACTTATATAAGGGAAAAGCTGGCCATGGTAGGAGAACTAGCCGCGGGAATGGCCCACGAAATCCGCAATCCCCTGACTTCTATCCGAGGCTTCTTACAGCTTTTACAGCGCAAGTACGGTCGGCAGGGACCTGAACAAGAATATTTCCAAATTATGTTGGAAGAATTGGACCGTATTAATCTTATTATTAAAGAATTCCTCTCCCTGGCCAGGCCGTCTCAACCCCAGTTGAAAATTACCGATATTAATGAGTTGATTTCGGAGGCCCTGCTTTTAGCCGAACAGGAAGCACTGATGAATGAAGTTATGTTAGAATTTATTAAGGGTGACAATCTACCCTTGGTGTTTCTGGACCCGGCGCAAATTAAACAGGTGGTTCTCAACTTGGTCTCCAATGCCATCCAGGCTACGGGCCCTAAGGGGCACGTACAAGTAAGGAGCCTTCGTGACCCGGAAGAAAACATGGCGGTTATCAGCGTTAAGGATAATGGGCCCGGCATTCCGCCGGACAAGCTCCATTTGATTTTTGAGCCCTTTTATACAACCAAGGAAAGCGGGACGGGCCTAGGGCTCACTTTAAGTTTGCGTATTGTGGAAAGTCATGGAGGAAAAATAAAGGTAAACAGTAAGGTAGGAGCGGGAAGTTGTTTCAACATTTATTTGCCGTTACCATAATCACCATTTAGTGGATATTGTGGATAAATTTGTAGATAACTTGGGGGAGAAATTATGAAGCTCACTAACAATGCGCGCTTGATTTTGGAAAAGAGATATTTGCGTAAGGAAAATGGTGTACCTGTCGAGACACCGGAAGAGATGTTTTTACGCGTAGCCAGGGCAGTGGCCAGTGCCGAAAAGGAATTTGATCCCCAGCTCCCCCCTGATAAGCTGGAAGAATATACCCAACGCTTTTATGACCTCATGACCAGTTTAGATTTTTTGCCCAACAGCCCTACCCTTATGAATGCGGGCCGCCCCCTAGGCCAGCTTTCGGCCTGTTTTGTTATACCGGTAGAAGACAGCATGGAGGCGATTTTTACTGCGCTGAAACATGCAGCTTTAATCCACAAGAGCGGGGGGGGCACTGGTTTCTCCTTCTCCCGTTTGCGCCCTAAAAACAGCCTTGTCCGTTCCACCGGAGGGCTGGCTTCCGGCCCGGTATCCTTTATGAAGGTGTTCAATGCGGCCACCGAGGCCATAAAGCAGGGCGGGACACGCCGCGGGGCCAATATGGGAATTTTAAGGGTAGACCATCCCGATATTTTGGAATTTATTTCCTGCAAAGAGAATAATAACGAGCTCACCAACTTCAATATTTCGGTGGGTTTAACCAAGGAATTCATGGAAGCTCTGGCCCGTGATGATTACTATGATCTAAAATTTGGCGGTAAAGTGTACAAGCGGCTCAGGGCACGGGACGTATTCGAGGAAATTGTCAGCCATGCCTGGGCCAACGGGGAACCGGGCATTATTTTCCTGGACCGTTTAAATGAAGGCAATCCTACCCCGGAGCTGGGAGAGATCGAAGCTACCAACCCTTGCGTGACGGGTGATACGTGGGTAACTACCAGTGAAGGCCCCCGCCAAGTGCGCGAACTGGTGGGCCGGCCCTTTGAGGCGGTGGTTAATGGGATACCTTATCGCTCGGGCAAGGAAGGCTTTTTCCAGACGGCGATAAAACCTATCGTCAGGCTGCGCACGCGGGAAGGTTATAGCCTACGCTTGACCTTGGACCACCGGGTCTTACGCGTAGTTGACCGGACGCGCTACCGTATCAGTTCTGAGTGGGTACAGGTCAAAGAGCTGAAACCCGGTGACCAGATTCTCCTCCAGAACCACCGGTCGCTGGCCGGCTGGCCCGGTGAGCTAACCGAGGGTGAAGGGTACCTGCTCGGCCTTTTGGTGGGAGATGGGGTACTGAAAAAAGAGACTGCCGTTCTCTCGGTTTGGGCAAGGGAACAAGCAATCCACGGCTTTCCTCAAGAAAGCGGCGCATCCTCAGTCATGGAGCTGGCCTTGAGGTATGCAGCAGACTTACCTCACCGTTCCCACTTCCTAGGCTGGTCCCCAGTGAAAGGGCGCGGCGAATTCCGCCTCAAATCGGCTGGCCTCAAAGCTCTAGCCGAGCGCATGGGCCTGCGCCCGGGCGGGAAGACCGTTACCCCTGAGATAGAACGAGCTTCCTCAGACGGTTACCGGGGCTTCTTGCGCGGCCTTTTCGACTGCTATGCTTTAGTCCAGGGAAGTCAAGAAAAGGGTGTTAGCATTCGCCTTGCTCAAAGCGATCTTGAGTGCCTAAAGGCTGTCCAGCGCATGCTCCTTCGTTTAGGGATTGTAAGCACTATATATGAGCAGCGGCGTCCGGCCGGCAGTAGACCCATGCCAGATGGTAAGGGGAGTAAACGCGAGTATAACATAAAGGCGCAGCATGAGCTGGTTATCTCGGGGGATAACCTGGTTATTTTTGCCGAAAGGATCGGCTTTGGCGACAAGGAAAAGGCGCAGAAGCTCAGCACGCTTCTGGCAGCCTTTCGGCGTAAGATGAACCGCGAAAGGTTCGTAGCCAC
This sequence comes from Thermanaeromonas sp. DSM 22490, assembly GCF_056378755.1. Lineage (NCBI taxonomy): Bacteria > Bacillati > Bacillota > Clostridia > Neomoorellales > Neomoorellaceae > Thermanaeromonas > Thermanaeromonas sp. DSM 22490. The sequence continues at coordinate 10,801 of NZ_JBJHHE010000020.1, read as the reverse complement.
AGTTTTGGCCGTGGAGGACGATGGGGTAGAGGAGGTATACGATGTTCACGTTCCCGGCATCAACGCTTTCGATGCCAACGGGATCTATGCCCATAACTGCGGTGAGCAACCTCTCCTGCCTTACGAAGCCTGTAACCTGGGTTCCATTAACCTTTCCCATATGGTGGAGGAAGGCAAAATCTTGTGGGACAAGCTGGCCGATACTGTTTACTGGTCGGTGCGGTTTTTAGATAATGTAATCGAAATCAACCAATTCCCCATCGACAAAATCACGGATATGGTGCGGGGGAACCGGAAGATAGGGTTGGGAGTCATGGGATGGGCGGACATGCTCTTTAAGCTGCGGATCCCTTACGACTCCGAAGAAGCAGTGGATCTGGGATACAAAGTAATGTCCTTCATTCAAGCAGAGGCGATTAAAGCTTCCGAAAGCCTGGCAGAGGAGAGGGGCAGTTTTCCTAACATAGATAAGAGCATTTATCGGGGTACCAAGCGCCGCAATGCCACCTGCACCACCATCGCACCTACCGGCACCATAAGTATGATTGCCGGAACTTCTTCCGGTATTGAGCCCGTCTTTGCTCTGGCCTATACCAAAAATGTTCTGGATGGGGAAAGTTTAATCGAAGTAAACCCGGTTTTTGAAGAATATATCCGGACCAATTTTTCTCTAGAGGAAGCCCAGAACATTATCAGGCGAGTGGCCGCCACTGGCAAGGCGCGGGATATCGCCGAGATCCCGGAAGATATGCGGCGTGTTTTTGTGACTGCCTTAGAAATAGCTCCGGAATGGCATGTGCGCATCCAGGCTGCCTTCCAGAGAGCTACGGACAATGCTGTTTCCAAAACTGTTAATTTCCCTCCTACGGCTACGAAAGAGGATGTGCGCCGGGTCTATGAGCTGGCTTATCAACTGGGGTGTAAAGGGGTAACTGTTTACCGTTCCGGCAGCCGCGAACAGGAGGTTTTGGTGACAGGGGCCCAGCCTAAGGACAAAGGTGAAACTAAGAATAAGACCTATCCGCGGCCGCGCCCCAAGCGCACCATCGGGGTAACCGAACAGGTTAAAACGGGCTGTGGCAAGATGTATATTACTGTCAATTACGATAAGGAGGGCTTGATTGAGACTTTTATTACTACAGGATCTTCCGGCGGGTGCAGCGGTTTTACCGAAGGGGTGAGCCGGCTAATCTCCCTGGCTTTACGAGCTAACATTGCGCCTGAAGCTATTATTGACCAGCTTACCTCTGTGAGCTGTCCCAATTTTTTGCGGCGCCGGGCCACGGACAAGGATATCATAGGCAAGTCTTGCCCGGACATCATCGGCCGCGTCCTGGCCCAGGAGCTTAAGAACTGGCAGCAATATGGTCCTAATCTTTGCAACAATATAGCCGCGGCTCTGGAGGAAATCAGCGCTACTGTGGAAAACTGCAGACCGGGAGATTGCAAGGCCAATGAGGATGAGCTAATTAAAAAAGGCATTTGTCCTGAGTGCGGGTCCCGCCTCCGTTACCAGGAAGGCTGCGTCACCTGTAGCTGCGGTTTTAGTAAATGTGGATAATGGAGGCCTGTTTGATTGCGCATCGCTGTTTTCTCTGATAGTTACCTTCCCTACAGGAGTGGCGTAGTACGTTCCGTTGAAACCTTTGCTAAGGAGCTTAAGCAGGCGGGGCATAAAATTTTTATCTTTGCTCCGAGCTATGGCCCCGGCGAGCAGGAAGAGGACGTTTTCCGCTTTCCCTCTGTGCGCGCTCCTAATTTTAAAGAATTTGCCGTGGCCCTCCCCTGGGCGCCGGGTTTAAAGCAGACTCTCCGGCGTTGGCAGGTGGATTTAGTCCATGTTCATTCTCCCTTTCTGGTGGGGGGCCTGGGGGCCAGGGTAGCCAGAAGCTTGGGCCTGCCACTGGTTTTTACTTATCACACCCTTTACGAGCAGTATGTGCATTATTTTCCTCTGGCCCCGAGGATGGCCCGGTGGCTGGTGCGCAGGTACACTATCTATTTTGGCAACCGGTGCGACGCGGTGATTGCGCCTACACAAGAAATTGCCTCCTTTCTGCGCCATAATGGCGTTAAGGTTCGCATGGAAACTATACCCACTGGGATTGTACTGGAGGATTATCGAGAGGCCGATCCCTTGTGGCTGAGAAGGCGAACGGGCCTGAGCGAGAAGAATGTAATTCTTTTGTACGTGGGACGGCTGGGAAAGGAGAAAAACGTTGATTTCCTTTTGAGAAGTTTTGCCCGCTTGTGGCGGGAAGCTCCCTTTGCCCACCTAGTTCTGGTGGGCAGCGGGCCGTGGGAAAACTTTTTGCGGCAAGAAGTAAACCGCCTAGGTATAGAGGGAGCTGTACATTTTCTGGGGGCTTTCCCCTTTAATGAGATGCCCAAAATTTACAAGGGAGCCGATATCTTTGTCTTTGCCTCTACGACGGAAACCCAGGGCCTGGTTATTGCTGAAGCCAAGGCTGCCGGTTTACCCGTGGTGGCGGTGGCTGCCTATGGGGTTAAAGAAATGGTACACCACGGCATAGACGGCTTTTTGGTTCCGCCGGATGAAGAGGTGTTTGCCGCTACAGTTAAGGAAATAATTTTTAACAAAGATCTGCGCTGGCAACTGGGAGCTAATGGCCGGGAAAACGCCCGGAACCTGTCTTCTTCAGCTATGGCTAAGCGTTTAATCGCCCTTTACCAGGAACTGATAGGAAACAAGGAGTGATATAAAGTTGTCCGTTCGTGTGCGTTTTGCGCCGAGTCCCACAGGCAGCCTGCATATCGGGGGTGCCCGTACAGCTCTTTTCAATTGGCTTTTTGCCCGTCGCCATAAGGGTTCGTTTATCTTGCGCATTGATGATACCGATCTCGAACGTTCTTCTGAGGAGTCTTACCGGCAAATTTTAAGCTCCCTGCAATGGCTGGGGCTTAATTGGGATGAAGGGCCTTATCTGGAGTCTGAGCGTCTGGAGTTATATCGCCGGGCAGCAGAAAAGCTTTTGAATGAGGAGAAAGCTTATCTCTGCTATTGTACCCCCGAAGAGCTGGCTGCCCGTCGTCAGGAAGCCCAGGCTAAGGGGCTGGCCCCCATGTATGACCGCCGCTGCCGCTATCTTACACCCCAGGAGCGCTGCCGCCTGGAAGATGAGGGAAGGCGGCCCGCCATACGTTTAGTAGTGCCGGATAATGGTGTTACCGTTGTCTCGGATGTCATCCGGGGGCAAGTGGTTTTCGAGAATTCTACCATTGACGATTTTATAATTTTAAAGTCCAACGGCATGCCCACTTACAACTTTGCGACCGTGGTAGATGACCACGATATGGGAATTACCCACGTGATTAGGGCGGAAGAACATCTGTCTAATACTCCTAAACAGATACTGGTCTTTCAGGCCCTGGGGTACGAGCTTCCGGCTTTTGCCCACGTACCCATGATTTTGGCGCCCGATCGCAGCAAATTGAGCAAAAGGCATGGGGCAACCTCGGTGGAAGAATATCGGGAAGCAGGTTATCTGCCGGAAGCCATTATAAATTATCTGGCCCTTCTGGGCTGGTCACCGGATGGGGAAGAGGAGATCTTACCCCTAGAAACGATTATTCAACAATTTTCTCTGGAAAGGGTATCCAAAAACGCGGCTATCTATGATACCAAAAAGCTTACCTGGATAAACGGCCATTACTTGCGGGAGGGTGATCTGGACAGAATTACTACGCTGGCCATACCCTTCTTGCAGGCCAAAGGGCTGTTACCTGATCCTTTCCCGGAAGAGAATTATTCTTACGTGCGGGCTGTGGTAGGAGCCGTGCGCGACCGGGTTAAAACCCTGGCAGAAGTGGCCGAGGCCGCGAGCTACTTCTTTGCCAATATCTCTGAATACGAAGAGAAGGGTGTGTGCAAATTTTTTGCCCAGCCGGGGGTTATTGCTTTACTGGAAAAGGCTAAGGAAAGGTTGCAAGAGCTGAACGTTTTTACGGCCGAGACCACGGAAAAAGCTTACCGGGCCCTGGCGGAAGAGCTCAATATCCCCGCCGGCCAGCTTATCCATCCTACCCGTCTGGCTGTTTCGGGACGTACCATGGGGCCGGGGCTCTTTGATATTTTGGAGCTCCTGGGCAAAGATAAAGTAATTGCCCGGCTCGACCAGGCTGTTAAATGGATACGTCAAAATTTGCCGACGCAGGCTAGGGGAGAAGAGCCTCTTTAAATCGCCCTTGACTGGCGTATCCCCAATTTTGTTCCGAGGCCTGCTTGGCTTCCGCTCGCTCCGGAAACCCTCGCGGGCCAAACTATCACTCAGCCTCAAGCTCCGGCGGACTTCCCGGCAAATTCGACATCCTGTCTCAGTTGCCGGCCTCGGCCATCCATGGCCTCGGGTCCGCCTCCGCTTTCGGCTTCGTTAAGTTTGGCTACCGCTCGGGTTTAGTCGCTCGCTTCCAAGCCCAAGCAGGCCTGGCCTGTAAAAAGTGGGGATAACTCAGGCCCCTTGACCCTTGACGAAAGCCGTACTCCGTGCTATTATTAATGTTGCTGGACGCTGCGGGATGGTGTAACGGTAGCACCCATGACTCTGGATCATGTTGTCCTGGTTCGAATCCAGGTCCCGCAGCCAAGAGAAATCCAGGCCTCCCGGGATGGGGAGGCCTGAAATTTTGCCCCATTTGACCCCTTATTTGACCCCTACGGGGAGAAAAGGAAGCTGTCAAGTGTATCTAGGTAATTTTTCTGATTTTATCTCCTTCAATGGTAATTGGGTATTTATGTAGAGCCAGCGACCCAGCGAGCCAAACGTATAGATAGAAGTTCGGCACCAATCGCCAGGTTCTCTGTTAGGTAGCCCATCCGCCTCTTTCCTCGCCCAGTAGCCGTTGTTAATGTCTTTCTTCTCGGCTGCTTCTTCTCCCGGCGCTGGAGGCCCAGATACCCTGATCATCTCCCGCAATGTCCCATTCCTTAGGGCACACCTTAGCCGCCCCAACCCTATACCCGAGCGCAGAGCGACAAGGGAGGCCCTCATAGCCCGGGGCTTACCCGAAGACTGTGTTTATGAAGAAACTACTTCCCGTAACACCCGAGAAAACCTGGAAGGCGCTCTCTCTATCATGCAGAGATATGGATGGCACCGGGCCATCATCGTGACCCATGATTTTCATTTGTTGCGCGCTATGAGAGAAGCTAGAGAGCTGGGTATGGAGGTTTCGGGGGCCGGGGTTCATAGGACGGTCCTAGTAAGGCCTCCTTTAGTGTTAAGGGAAGTGGTGGCCAACCTGGTAGGTTTGATAAAGTAGGTGTTGTGTTATCGCTTCAGGTAACCTAGGTTATACTCACTTCTATGCTTATCTTTTTTCTAAGAAAGCCTTTAGTTTTCTTCACTTGGCCAAGTAGGGGAAAAATTTTTTGCCAAGAATGCAACCTTTTTCCTTTCATTAGCGTCAATATGGTAGAATAGGGAAGAGGTGATCCCTATGGGCTAGTTACACGCAAGCCGTTTTTAGTTTAAGGTTAATACCTAAGATGTCAGGGGTCATGGTCAGCGGTCGCAAAATGTGAATGGGGAGGTTAGCCCTTATTTATCGTGGAACTAGGTAAACTCTTTTCGCTCTTCCGCAAAAGAGGTAATGAGGTGGAAAATTAGCTTTTGGAGGAGTGAAGAAATGAACGCTAGGAGAAAACGGGGGTATTTGCTGGGGATCGTTCTGCTTTTGGCCGGTTTGCTTATTTTTGTTTCGGGGAGAGCAGCCGCACTTTCGGCGGAAAATATATCCTCCGGAGAAGGCAAGAGGCCGGCGGTGATGGCAGAGGAAGGCCAAAGGAACCCGCACATATCTGAACGGGAGGCCCTGGCCACCATAAGAGAGGCGTTTCCCTATCTTCCTACTGCTGGGACTGAGCGGATCGTACTAGAAGAAGATGGTTACCGCGGCCGAACAGTGTGGCGTATCGATGCAGAAGACCGTCTGTTCTACCGGCCAGGTTTCCCACGGGGTTACCGGGCTGCAGTAGACGCAGCCACGGGGGAAATCTTGGAGATGTATTGGTATTCAGTACCCCAAGTAGGGACAGAAGAAGGTGGGGGCATCATCTCCCGAGATAAGGCACGACAAATAGCTGAGAGTCTCGCCCGGCGGCTGCAGCCGGAGAAGTTTGCTCAGATGGCTTATGAACCCTATCCATCCGGCTATTTTGGCTACCCTAAAGGTTCTTTGAGCATCGCCTACCATTTCTCCTGGGTTCGCACCCACAACGGAATACCTATAGGCGACGATGGTCTCCGCATCTCTGTGGACGCGGTGACCGGCAGGGTTACGGGCTACAACTTACTTTGGCGTGGGGATATAAAGTTGCCCTCTGAGGGGCCCGTGTTAGAGGCCCATGCGATCCCTGCACGGGTTGCGGAAAAAGCGGGGATGGTGTTGGTTTATGCGGTATTCCCTGAGGGTGCAGGGGGGTCACCTCAGGTGAAACTGGTCTACCAGGTCAACAGCCGGTATTCTAGCATGGTGGATGCCCGTACAGGGGATTTCCTTAACTTTCAGGGAGAGCCGGCTAAAGAATTCATATTGTATGCTCCAGAGGATTACCTACATATTAGAGGGGACATGAATCCTACTACAGCTCCCGCTGCAGGGGTTGACCCGATTAAGGCCAGGGAAGCTGCCGAGAGGTTCTTTAAGTTCCTGGGATATGAAGGGCAGGTGGAACGGTCTGGTGGAGGCGAAAGCAGCGGCCCCTTGGGGAGGCGGTCGTGGTGGAGCTATGTACTGCGCTTAGAAGGGCAGGAAGGATTTGCACCAACTGTGGGCGTCGACCCGGTCACTGGGGAAGTTGTAGAATTCCACGATTATATCTTCCGCGGGCAACCTTCTGGGCCTGGAGGAAAACGTCTTACGCGAGACGAAGCTCTGGCCGTAGCCCGAGACTTTATCCAGAAAGTTAATCCCGCCTATGCGCGCCATGTAGCCTTGGAAAGAAGTCCGCTAGAATGGCGGCAGGACGCAGAAACTTACTCTTTCCGGTTTTTCCGGGTGGTAAACGGCGTACCCTTCCCCATGGACGGCATCGAAGTAAGTATTGGTTCCGACGGCCGGGTGGTGGGCTACCGGTGTGAGTGGCACAGGGTAAGCTTCCCGCCAGCCGAGGGCGTCATTTCTCCGGCAAAAGCAGCGAGCAGGTGGGCGGCTCACGCTGCGTACAAGTTAAAGTATTACCTGCCCTGGACGGCCGACGGCCGCAGGAAAGATGCGCAAGCAAAGCTCGTATACTCTTTGGCACCTCAGGTAGAGGCGGTTGATGCGCTCACCGGAGAGGTATTGGGCCCTGATGGTCGGCCGTGGCAAGGGGCCAGAATGGGTTATAACTTCCAACAAAGCTGGGCGGCGGAAGCTCTGCAGCTTTTAGCCGAAAGCTATCTTCTTCCTGCACCGGAAAAGTTTGTGCCGTCAGTGCCGGTGACCAGGCGGGAGGCCGTCAGGGTACTGGTGGCTGCCGCCAGGCGCTACTATGGCCGCGCGGAGGTTCCCTCTTCTCCTAGTTTCAGCGACCTGCTGCCTAATGATCCGGACTTCGGCACGGTCGAGACCGCGGTAGCCTTAGGTATCCTGCCCAGGGGAGGGTCTTTCGCTCCAGATAAACCTCTAGACAGAAAAACACTGGCCGCGTGGCTGGTCAATGCCGCAGGGTATAGTCAGGCTGCGGCCATCCCCAACCGGATCACCTCGCCCTTTGCCGACACAGCGGCCCTTTCCGGACGGGAACAGAACTACATCGGTCTGGCCTATGGGCTGGGGTTCATGCGGGGAGACGGAACAGGAAGGTTCCGGCCGGAGGACCCGGTTACCTGGGAGGAACTCGCCGCCGCAGTTATTCGGGCGCTGCCGTTTCTGGAGGGCGGACGGGGATGGTAGCCCCTTTCTGCCCTTCCAATGGTGTCCGTTCATGATACTTTGGCCTACGGCAACGAAAGGGGTATCGCAGTGTTCGGCACGGACGGTAAGGGGACCTAGACGACCCCTGACCGATGACCCCGACCTGGCTAGGGCGATGGCTCCCAGACCGCTCGGGGACTTCAAAATCCTCCTGGTTCATACTCTGTATTTCGCGCTCCAAGCGGCACTAGCGGGCATTCAACTGCAGCTTCCCGGCCATAGCCGCGGCAGACAGGTCCGGCTGCCTGGTCACACAGAAAATTGCAAGAAGGGGGTGGATAACACCGGTAACTTCGTTGCCGTTTGAAACGGGTAACGTCATATGTCAGGGGGAATTTATCCCAAAACTCGGACCCGACAGTGAAGGAGGAAGAGTCGAATGCGTAGAGTTGTTTTCATCTTCCTGGTTCTCCTGCTTTTATTGTGTGGAGGTGTTTCCCTGGCTTTTGCCCAGCCGTTGGATAGAGGAGAGTTGCTGGGCGTTTTCCCGGAAGCTCCTGACCTGGATGAGCCGGTCAGCCGGGGCGCCTTCGGGGCCATGCTGGCCAAAGCGGCCGGGTTGCCAGCAGCGAGCAGCCAGGTTGACCTGGGGACGGATGTAGACTCACAGAGCTGGTTTGCTCCCGCCCTGGCCGCACTCAAGGAAAGGGGAATTATGGCCGGGTATCCTGACGGCACCCTGCGGCCCAACCAGCCCGTAACCGGGGCGGAAGCCGCGGTCATGGTGGCTCGCGCCCTGGGTTTGTTCGGCACCACGGGTCGGCCTGAAGCCGGTCCTTTAAAATCCGACCATTGGGGCAGTGCGCTATACAACTGGCTGGTGAACCAGGGGCTGGTTTCCGCCCTGTCTAATCCGGAAGGTACGCTTACCGTAGGAGAAGCGGCCGACTTCCTGGCCCGCGTTTTCGGCAGCGACCCGCGGGCGGTGGACATAGTGGAAAAGAGCGGGCGAGCGCAGGCCAACGCCAAAGCTGTACGTTTCAAGGCGTTTATTGATATGGTCATGCGGCCCCGCACCGGGATGGCCGAACAGGTACCCAGTTTGAGCAGCTCAGGGGAAATGAGCATGGAAGTAGTTTTCCCGGCAACCATGCACCAGGTTGCCCGGTGGCGGTTTGCGGCCACCGGTGGTCCCGCCGCAAAAGATGAGCGGCAGCTGCCGGAGCTGGAAATGGAACAGTACCTGGTGGACGGAAAAATGTACATGAAAATTACCGACCCGGCCACCGGCCAAGCCGAATGGATACGCCTGCCGGAAAATGCCATCCCGGACCTAGAGGCTTTGATGAAAGAAAGCCTGGAAGCCAGCAACTTAAGCGGCGGCAGGATACCGGAAGAATTGAAGCCCTATTTTCACTACCAGTTCCTGGGTACTACGGAGAGGGACGGCCGCAAAGTGTTTGAGATCGGTTACTACGGGCGGATTGACGATCTGGCTACCTTCTTCAAACTTGCTGTACCCCAATCAATGCGCGGCACGCTAGACGGGCTGCAATTTGAGCGCTCCTTAGCCGAAGCGGGGAAATTAATCAAGTCCATATCCTACTGGGGCAGGGACTACATTAACGCTGACGACTATTTACCCCGCGGTGGCGAGTTAAGAACGGTGTTATCTTTTGCTGACCGGTTCCAAGGTGAGGTAGTACCGTTTGAGCTGATCGAAGTGCGCATGCGGGTAGAAGAGTGCGCCTACGGCGACCAAATCAAGATCGAGCTGCCGCCCGAAGCCCTGCAGGCCAAGGAAATGCCGCAGTCTCAGGGAGAAACTTCAGGCAAGTAAGACACTATGAACCAGAGCTGCTACAGCCCGTCGGGGGCGTGCGGACCGGGCTGGCCAGGACAGGCATATGTGATAATCGATAACCATACGGGTCAAAAACGTCCAGGAGGGATAACTTGGAAGAAAATCTACGGTGGCACATCCATTGCGGGCACGCAATATTATATACCAGACGATAAGTAAAAATCTTGTCAGGAGGGGGTAGTAATTAATTATGTCTGAAGAAGCTGTAACCCAACAGCAGGTAATCAGACCAGGCCAGTGCCCGCCAGAAGGGTGTCCACCACCTACCCGCATTGAATGCATTGTAGTAGATAAAGTCTATGATAGCTGCTTCCAAGTGGAAAGCCGGACCAGGGATACCACAGTAACCACTGGACTCACCGGTGAATTTGCCACAGGTACTTTTACCGTGGGCCAGGCCATACCTTGTAGTCTTACGCCCAATCAATCTATCTCCTGTAGCGTCATAAATAAGCAACCTACTACAGGCGGGTTTGCAAATCTTACTCTGGTAGTTTCTGTACCTATTACTCTGACTAATCCCAACGCAGCTACCGAAACTGCCAATAGAGTGTTTACCTTTACGAAGATTGTTACCCTCTGCGCACCCGATGGGGTTACGGTAGACTGTAGCGAAAGCACCTTGCTCTTCTGTAATTGCGTAGTATCTGCCGTGGGTGTTGGCAACATAACTGTAACTTGTGACTTCCAAGTTTGTGTAGTAATTAAAACCCTGCTCACTGTACAACTCCTGGTTCCCAGCTACGGTTTCTGTGTACCAGCGCCTTGTGTAGTAGCACCGGGTGTGTGCCCGCCTTCTCCGCCACCCCAGTGCTTCTAACTCTAAAAAGCACCGTCTCCTCGACGGTGCTTTTTTAACTTATTTGGTTTTTTCATTCTTGGTTACCAACCTAAGACTCCACGCAAGCTCCTTTAAGCTACTCAAAGGATCAGGTATACGAAGAGAGGGAGAGGTACTGTTGGGTGGAACAGATGGAGGTACTTCAGCCGGGATATAGGGCTCGTAACCGTCAAATATAACCCACTTTTTGCCCTTACGTAAGATAAGAATAAAGAACCCCCACCGATTTCTGAGATGGG
>NZ_JBJHHE010000019.1:0-47507 GCF_056378755.1 Thermanaeromonas sp. DSM 22490 | reverse complement strand
AAACATCACCTATTATTTATCTCGTGTTTTCGACTGCAATTAGCCTTGATTTAAGGGGTTTATCACATCACTTCTAGGAGGAGCCAACCATGCAACAAGGTGATTATAGGTGCCCTCGCTGTGGATATCCAGTTGCTAATAAAGAACTGTGGCGTTGTCCTCGCTGCCATGCTCTTCTTTATTCATATCAACCTTGTAACGGTAGTTGTAAAACGTGCCTTATCAAATGTATTAAAATGTGAAACTAATAACTTAAAATTCTCAACATAGCCCTTCCCCCTTGCCTCACATGCCGGATGGTAATATAATTAGGGTGAACGGTATAGAACTAGCTCCGAATGGTAGTTTTTATGGGCCGAATGGAGAAGGGGGAGGAGGGCCCATCATGTATATGTATAAAAGTATTTTGGAAGTTCCTGTTGGTGTTTCAGGGCGGCATGTGCATCTTACGCCAGAACATTTTAAGCTCCTCTTTGGTCCCGAAGCCGGGCTAACTAAGTTAAGGGATCTCGTTCAACCAGGGGAATTTGCCGCGCGCGAAACACTGACAGTTGTAGGTCCTAAGGGAGTACTGGAAAACGTACGAATCATTGGTCCTCTTCGTGCTTATAGCCAGGTAGAGATATCCCGCACTGATTCCTTCAAATTGGGATTGAATCCCCCGCTAAGGGATTCGGGCGATCTGGAAGGTACTCCGGGGTGTGTCCTGGTGGGGCCGGCTGGAGTGTTAGTTTTGGAACGTGGTGTTATTGTAGCTCTGCGGCATATTCACATGCCCACAGAGGAAGCCAAGAGGTACGGATTTAAAAATAAGGATAAGGTTAGCGTACTAGTAGACGGCGAACGAGGACTAATTTTCCAAAATGTGCTGGTACGCGTCCACCCTAATTTCCGGTTGGAATTCCACATAGATACGGATGAAGCCAATGCCTGTCTCTTGACTAATAATGCCAAGGTACAGGTGATTGCAGAAGAAATTGTGAAGCCCATGGCCCTGGGGCTAACAGGGTAACCTTTGTTAAGAGCCCGTAACAACTCCCGCAAGGGAGTTTTTTTATTTGTTTGGTATTAAGAGGAACTTGGATAGGAGGAACTTCTATACTGCAGGACGAATTATTTTTTTAAGACCAAGACGTTAATCAAAGCAGTTAAAGGGAGAGGGAAGATATGGAAATACCCGTTTGTGACCGTTGTAAGGCTAAAAAGGTAGAAGGCGTTATTTGCCGGCATTGTGATACGGCTTATTGTTATGATTGCCTGGACGTAAATCCACCAGACATGCGTATCTGCCCGGTTTGCGGTCAATTCCTTTGTGATGAATGCTATGAAGGTTTAATACAGTGCGATTTAAAACCCGAGAGATAAATTTTAGGGTCATTTTTTTTGCCCTTATGTTTTCATGATGTAAAAACAAATTTCGTTGACAGCTAATTTAGGGCCATTTAGAATAAATTTTGGGGGTTAAGTCAAGGTTCTTCCTAAATTTATAGGGAAGAACACTAAATCTATGTCAAGGGGGAACAGAAGTGAGTTTCAGCAAGGGTATTAATGCTAGTGCTGCTACCCTTACCAGGAACCGCACGCCGGGTAGCGTATGCCCCTTTAGCGGCATGTGCGCTACGTGCCAGGAAGGGTGCCCAGGTCTCTGTGAAATAGGTAAGTCGGCCTACCGCGGTCGAGAGGTAATCTACCCGCAGCCCTTTGGGCCCATAACAGCAGCAGCGGAAAAGGATTACCCCGTTGATCTTTCCCATTTTAATATCATGGGTACGGCCGTAGGGGCCCACGGAATTGAGGCGGACAGCGATAAGGCTATTTTCCCCGCCGTTAATATTGAAAGCGCGGTCGGCGTCGACAACCAGATCAAACTGAAGCTACCCTTGGTCATTCCTGGCTTAGGTTCCACTCAAGTGGCCAAACAAAACTGGGACGGTCTGGCCATAGGCGCGGCCATCAGCGGTGTTATTCTTACCATTGGTGAAAATGTGTGCGGTATGGACCCAGATGCGGAATTTTCTGGCGGCCGGGTAGTGCGGTCCCCGGACATGGAACGCCGGGTTAAGCTTTTCCAGAAATGGTATAACGGTTATGGCGCCATCGTCGTGCAGAGCAATGTTGAAGATACTAGATTAGGTGTGCTAGAATATGCTATTGATAAGCTGGGAGTAGAAGCAGTAGAATTGAAATGGGGACAAGGCGCTAAAGATATCGGTGGAGAAGTCAAATTACCTTCGCTGGAGCGCGCCTTGCAGCTCAAACAACGGGGGTACATCGTCCATCCTGATCCGGAAGACACGGTAGTGCAGGAGGCCTTCCGGCAAGGGGCCTTTAAGGAATTTGAGCGGCATTCCCGTATAGGTATGGTGGAACGGGAATCCTTCCTGGCGCGGGTGGAGGAGTTGCGGCGGCACGGCGCCAAATACGTGTTTTTGAAGACCGGAGCTTACCGCCCGGCCGACCTGGCTAGAGCGGTAAAGTTTGCCTCGGAAGCGAAAATAGATCTCCTAACAGTAGATGGGGCCGGCGGAGGCACGGGGATGAGCCCGTGGCGGATGATGAACGAATGGGGTATTCCCACCGTTTATCTGGAATGCCTGCTCTACAAATATCTACAAAAACTTGCCGAGCGAGGCGCTTTTATCCCCAGTGTAGCTATAGCCGGGGGCTTTGTCCTGGAAGACCAGGTATTCAAGGGTCTGGCCTTGGGTGCGCCCTACATTAAAGCCGTAGGCATGGCCAGGGCTCCTTTAGCTGCTGCCATGGTGGGTAAAACTCTGGGTGAGGCTATTAAGAACGGTAAGGTTCCAGCGGAAATTGCCAACAAGTATGGTACAACAGTAGAGCAAATTTTCGTAGCTGCTGCCCAGTTAAAAGCAAAATATGGCGAGGCCTTTGCTGAAATTCCACCCGCAGCCATCGGAGTTTATAGCTTCTTCGATCGCATCGGCGTTGGCTTACAGCAGCTCATGTGTGGAGCCCGTAAATTTGCCTTGAAGTACATCACCCGCGATGATTTGGTAGCCCTCACGCCGGAGGCGGCTCAAATCAGCGGCATCCCCTATGTAATGGATCTGGATGCAGAAGAAGCAGAACGCATTTTAGAGTCATAAAAAAGGAGAAGTGATGGTGCCGCAGGGTAAGGGACGGGAAAAAAATAATCCAAAAGGGCAGGGTGTCCAAGCAGTGGATCGGGCCTTATCCATCCTGGAGGCTTTGGCCCGCGCTGAAGGTCCGGTAATGCTTTCCACCTTAAGTGCAGAACTGGGTTTGCATATCAGCACTGTCCACCGCTTGCTCAACACCCTGGCCAGGAGAGGCTTTGTAGAACAGGAGCCTTACCAGGGCAGATACCGTCTAGGCCTAAAATTATTCGAAATCGGCAACCGGGCTTTGTATTCCCTGGACATCAGGGCTATAGCCCGTCCGTACCTGCGGCAGCTGGTGGAGGAATTCAATGAGACGGCCAATCTGGCTGTTTTAGACGGTGCGGAAGTTGTTTATATAGACCAGGTAGAATCTAAAAATATGATCAAGATGTTAGCCCGTCCGGGCACCAGAGGCCCTGCTTATTGTACCGGAGCAGGTAAAGTGTTGCTGGCAGCCCTCACTCCTTCCCAGCTGGAAAGGGTTCTGACTAACACACCATTGAAACGTTATACGGCAGCTACCATTACCGATGTGGAACAGTTAAAACAGGAACTGGAGAAAATACGAGAACAGGGCTTTGCCCTTGACAGGGGCGAACTGGAAGAGGGAGTACGCTGTGTGGCCGCTCCTATAAAAAACCATGAACAACGCGTAGTGGCAGCCCTCAGTGTCTCGGGTCCCAGCAGCCGAATAACAGATGATTTACTACAAGGGAAACTGGTAGAGGCCGTTCGAACAGCCGCCGTCTCCATCTCTCAAGCTTTAGGATCCAGCGAAGCCCGGCTATAACTGCCGGGCTTTTTGTATTATAATTAGTTTTAACAGGCACCATTAAGGCGGTGAGTACTATTGGTGTCCAGCGAATCCCTGCAGCATGGCTTGATCTGGGTGGATAGGGCAGGAGTGATAACCGGCATCAATTCTCAGGCCATCTCTATCCTGGGGCTACCCCAACAGGAAGTGCGGGGAAGAAGATTGACTGAAATTTTTCCCGAAACCCGCCTGGCTGAAGTGTTTACCACCGGCCAACCCCTTGTAGGCACTACCTATCAGGGATTAAATCACACCTTTCGCGTTAACTATTTCCCTCTTCCTGAAGAAAACAAGGCGGGAGCATTAATCGTTCTAGAGCAGGGGGGTCCCCCTTCAAGTGAATGCTCGGAATTGTTCTCTTTGCAAAACCTTATCGAGCTTTATGAGGCCTTGCTCGCCGAACTACCTTTATGCCTGGTAGTGGTGGATAAACAGGGGAAAATAGTCTTTCTCAATAGATATTACCGCTCTTTACTTGGTCTGGAAGAAAAGCCACTGGCAGGCCTGCCGGTTCTGGAGGTCATTCCCTTTACCCGATTGCCCGAGGTTATAGTTTCCGGCTGCCCCTACTTAAATCCGGAGTTAGAATTCGGGGGACAAAAGCTGCTCCTGGCGGAAATCCCCCTCAAGAAAAACAGCGGCCAAATTCTGGGGGGAGTTGGCAGGGTTATCTCCGCACAAGCCCTGGCCGAAGAAAGCATTAGAGATTTTTATCACCGGTTCCAAGTGTTAGAAAATAAGCTTACTCTATACAAAAATGAGCTGAAAATCTTACAGCAAAATCTTTCGCCCTTTGAAGCCATTCAAGGGGTAAGCCCTCAGATCAAGGAGTTAAAAGAACGGGCAGCTAGGGTAGCACGAGGGGAGGCCAATGTTTTATTATTGGGTGAGAGCGGCACGGGTAAGGAATTGTTCGCCCGCGCCATTCACCAGGCGAGCCGCAGAAGGCAGGAACCTTTAATAAAGATCAATTGTGCTGCCATTCCGGAAAACTTGTTGGAAGCCGAACTCTTCGGCTACGATGAGGGAGCTTTTACAGGAGCTGCCAGGGGTGGCAAACCGGGGAAATTTGAACTGGCGGATGGGGGAACCATCTTTCTGGATGAAATCGGCGATTTGCCCTTAAGCATGCAGCCCAAACTCTTGCGCGCCCTCCAGGAACGCTCCTTTGAGCGGGTAGGGGGGAGAAGAACCATTAAAGTAGACGTCCGCATTATCGCCGCGACGAATAAAGATCTGCCCTCTCTGGTAAGAGAAGGTAAGTTCCGCCTAGATCTTTACTATCGCCTGGCAGTAATAACCCTCCAGATCCCACCTCTGCGGGAACGGCCCATGGACATAGTGCCTTTATGCCAAATGCTCCTGCAAAAGTTTAACAGCAGATATGGCCTGGATATAGAGGGTATCAGCGAGGAGGTACAAGAATTGTTCCAACGTTACTCTTGGCCGGGCAATGTGCGCGAGTTGGAAAATGTTCTGGAGCATGCTTTTAATTTCCTGGAACCCGGTGAAAAAACAATTAAACTGCACCATCTCCCTCCCTATGTCTATCGGGGTGACCACCAGGGAGGGCTGCAATTAAAGGAAGCTGTGGCCCAAGCTGAACAAGAGGCCATAAAGAAAGCTCTACTGGCTGCCGGGGGTAACAAACAGGAAGCTGCCCGCTTGCTGGGGATCCATCCTTCCGGGCTTTACCAGAAGATTAAAAAATATAACCTGGAATAATATACGGGGCGAGGTAAGAGGCATGTCCACACTAGAGTTACGCCGCAGTCTGGAAAATCTATTGCTCAATAACAAGGAAGCACCGGTGGACCGCTGGGTCTACACCACTTGCGGCTACTGCGGCACCGGCTGTGGACTCTATTTGGGAGTAAAGGACGGCCGGGCAGTGGCCGTGAGGCCCAACCCCACCTCACCCGTAAACCGCGGTCACCTGTGCTTAAAAGGCACTTATGAGTGGAAAACTTTGGAACACCCGGAAAGGGCCACTCAACCCCTCATGCGGGAAAATGGTGAGTTAAAAGCAACCACCTGGGAAAGGGCCCAGGAGGCCTTTGTAGCCAAGTTACGCGAAGCTTTGGATAAAGGCGGACCGGAAGCTATCGGTATCTACCATGGCGGCCAGTTAACTTTAGAGGAATATTATGCCCTCCACAAGCTAGCTAAGGGAGTCTGGGGCACTCCCAATATAGATGCTAACACCCGCCTGTGTATGGCTTCTACCGTTTCCGGTTACATTAAGTCTTTCGGCATAGATGCTCCGCCGGGCTGTTACGAGGACTTGGATATTGCCCAAGTAATCTTTATTTTTGGCGCTAACCCGGCCGAAATGCATCCCCAATTATGGCAGCGGATTATCCGCAACCGCCAACGTAACCAGTGCAAAATAATTGTGGCCGACCCACGCTACACCTTACCTGCCAGCATAGCCGACCTGCACCTCCGGTTGCGCTGCGGTACCAATGTACCCTTACTCTACGCTATTATCCATGTCCTCATTAGAGAAGGCTTAATTGATAGAGCCTTTATCGAGAGGGCCACGGCCGGTTTTGATGCTCTTTCCGCATCAGCCAGGCAGTTCTCCCCGGAGGTAGCAGAAGAACTCACCGGCGTCCCCGCCGCTCAAATCATAGAAGCAGCTCATATTTTTGGCCTGGCCGGCACAGCGGTTACGATTTTCTGTCAAGGTGTTAATCAAAGCGTACAGCCGGTGGATACCGTTACTCTGATCAATTCTTTACATTTAATAACCGGTAAAATAGGCCGACCTGGATGTGCGCCCTTTTCTCTGACCGGTCAGGCCTCAGCCCTTAGCATGCGAGAAATAGGAGGTGCCGGTTGCCTGCCGGGTTTGCGCAATCCCCAGAATCCCCGGCACCGGGAGGAAGTGGCTCGCTACTGGGGTATTGAAGAGAAAGTGCTACCAACCTTTACCAATGATATCAATACCATGCTGGAACTCATTGCTTCCGGGCAACTCCAAGTGCTTTGGGTAATCGGCACCAATCCTGCCGTCTCTCTAGCCCATCAGGAATATGTGCGTGAGCAGCTCAAGCGCGTTTATCTTGTAGTCCAGGACATTTTTTATCCCATGGAGACGGCAGCTTTTGCCGACATCTTTTTCCCGGCCGCCCAGTGGGGAGAAAAGACCGGTACCATTACCAATTCCGAACGCCGGGTAAACCTGGTTCAGAAGGCAGTTGATCCCCCGGGACAGGCCCAGGATGATCTGACCATTATTTGCCAGATCGCCCGCCGCCTGGGAGCGGGAGAACTCTTCCCCTGGCAGCATCCCGAGGAAGTTTTTACCGAGCTTAAAGAACTGACCCGGAACCGGCCTGACGATATGACAGGGATCACTTACGAACTTCTCGAAACCCAGGGCGGGATCCAGTGGCCCTGTCCCGACGTCACCCGCCAAGGTACTCCGCGCCTGTACGCTGACGCCACCTTCCCGACAGCCCCCGAAGTTTCCCAGGCCTACGGCGAATTCAACGAATCGCCAGGCCGCGCTCGTCTGTGGGCTGTACCTTGGACACCCTCGGTTGGTTTAACAAACGGGGATTATCCTTTCTGGCTTAACACGGGACGGGTTATAGAACACTACCATACCCGTACCAAAACCAAACGCATTCCTGAACTAAACACTCTGGTTCCCCATGCTTTCGTGGAAATAAATCCCCAAGATGCCGCTGCTCTGGGCGTTGCTGAGGGCGAATGGGTTAAAGTAGTTTCTCCTCAAGGATGGGTTAAAGTGCGCGCCCACCTCACGGAAGTAGTAGCGCCGGGAGAAATCTTTTTACCTTTTCATTTTGGGGACCTGGACCCCGGAGAAAGGCAATATCCCCAGGCCGCCAACCATTTGACGGCCCGCCTGCTGGATCCCTGCTCTCGCCAGCCCCTTACTAAAGTCTCAGCTTGCCGGATAGAGAAGATAGATCTCTAAAATTTTAGAGAGCTTTCTAGAATTTTAGAGGCTGTGGCCCAGACCAGATTATAGCCAAGCCCCGGATTCGTTAGGTCCGGGGCTCTTTTTATGGCTGGCACGGATTTTGCTTGTTAAATATAACTGGGAAATATGAGTACCAATTCACAAGCCAACTGCGAAGGCGGTGGTGTACGAGCGTAATAAGTACAATCGGCCTAAAAAGGTAAAGGGAATTTCATAGGATTAGAAAAGTGGAGGTGATTAATCTTGGAAAAAGGAAAATTTAAGGTCAGCCGCCGGCAGTTTTTAAAGGCTTCGGCCGTGGCCGCCGCGCTGGTGGGATCCACGGGGACCACCAGATATTTTATAGCAAAAGCCGGAGCCGAAACTGCACCCCAGAAACAAATTAAATATGTGCGCTCGGTATGTTCACCCAACTGCACCGCTTCTTGCGGTATTAAAGCCATGGTAGTAGATGGACAAATTAAGGCTTTGTTTCCGACCAATGATTACCCCGAACCCGAGTACGGGCCCCGCGGCTGTCTGAGAGGACTGAGTTACACCAATATTATTTATGGACCCGACCGCTTAAAAAAGCCGTTGATCAGGACAGGGGAACGGGGCAAAGGAGAATTCAGAGAAGTCTCCTGGGAGGAAGCCCTGGATTATACTGCCCGCCGCTTGAAGGAACTCGCTGCTAAATACGGTCCGGAATCCATATGCTTTAGCTTCCAGGTAGGGGGAACCGGCCATGTGCAAAAGGGGGCCTGGATTGCCCTTGCTACGCTGGCGGGCTGGAGCCTTAATCACCCCTACGACAAGAATGGTGACCTGCCCATGTTCTGGCCCCAGACTTTTGGGGTACAGTCAGAGGAATTGGAGCCCCTGGAATGGGTCAATTCCCGCTACATTGCTGTTTTTGGCTCCAATCTCATGGTCACCAGGCTCGTGGATTCTGACCTGTTGATTAAGGCCAGAAACAAGGGGGCAAAACTGGTAGTATTTGATCCCAACTATTCTCCCACGGCCGCCAAAGCGGACGAGTGGGTCCAGCTTAAGCCCAGCAGCGACGCAGCTCTGGCCTTAGGCATGGCCAAGGTCATAATAGAAGAAAAGTTGTATGACGAGAAATTCATCAAAACCTTTACCGACATGCCCCTTCTGGTGCGCTTGGACACCAAGACGCGCCTTAAAGCCGAGGAAGTCAAAGGGCTCGCCAAGCCGCAGGGACTACCGCCCTACCGCGAGGCCTTCGTGGCCTACAACGGCCAGCCTATAGCCGTACACCCGGAAAAGCTGGAACTTCCCATGGATGTAATTATAGAAGGCGAAGTAGAAGTGGAATTAAAGAGCGGGCAAAAGGTCAAGGCCAAGCCGGTATTTCAGTTGCTGAAAGAACACTTGAGCACCTATACACCGGCCTACGTAGAACAGGAGACCGGTGTGAAGGGGTCTACCGTTGTCCGCCTGGCCCGCGAGATGGCCACCACTTCGCCCCTACATGTAATTTACGGTGCCAGCAACTACCAGTGGTATCACGGCGATTTAAAGGGCAGGGCTCTGGCTCTCATTCCCGTGCTCACCGGCAACATAGGCAAACCTGGAGCGGGCCTATCCACTTACGCCGGCCAATACAAGATAAGGTTTGATGTGAAAGCCTGGTGGTTCCCTAAACCAGCCAAATGGCTTCCCTGGCTGTATATCCTTCATGGCCCCACGCCGGGCATGAAGGCCAAGTGGCCTGCCAACGGAGTTAAAGCCTTTATCTTCGGCTGGGGGAATCCCTTCGACCAGCACAATATGGCCGACCGTTTACGTCAAATGGCCCAAAAGGGAGATTTGGAATTTATTGTGGCCCTGGACAATCAGATGACCACCAGTTGCCGCTACAGCGATGTGGTATTCCCGGTAGCTACCTGGTATGAAAAGATCGAACTTACCACCACGCCTTTGCACCCCTACATGCAGTTGCAACAGCCGGCCATCGAGCCCCTTTACGAATCGAAATCCGAGCTCTGGATTGCCCGGGAGATTGCCAAGCGGTTGGACCCCGAGTTTGAGAAACACTTTTTCCCCGGACTGGATGAAAAGGCAGCGGCCGAAAAGGTGATCGAGCTGCTCCTTCAAACCGGTGGGCCCCCCGTGGCCGGGATCACCCTGGAACAGCTCAAAAAGGGGCCGGTACGCCTTAAGTCTGAAGTTCCTGGCTATCGCCAAATCCCCTTTTACGAACAAGTGCAATTTAAAAAGCCCTTCCCGCCCTTAAGCCGCCCAGCCCCTTTGGAAGCCACGGCCAAATTTGTCAAAAGCGGGAGGATCGAATTTTACAAGGAAGAAGACACCTTTAGGGAACTAGGCGAGGTCTTGCCGGTGCATAAACCGCCCTTTATAGACAGCGAGTATGCGTTGAATCCTGCGGTGAAAGATAAGTACCAGTTCGTCTACATTACCCGTAATTCCCTTTACCGGATTCACTCCAACTTCTCCAATAATCTCTGGATGAACGAGCTGGAGGATAACAGGCCGAAAATATTCCTGCACCCCGAGGACGCGGCAGCCAAAGGGATTAAAGAGGGAGATTTGGTGGAGGCTTACAACGACCGCGGTAAGGTGAGGGGTTACGCGGTACTGGACCCGGGTATGGGTAGGAAAGTAGTTATCTTTGAGCAAGGTTGGTGGAGCCGTTACCTCGCCGGGGATTCCTATAACTCCTTGACCTATCCCTTTATCAAGCCCACCCATGAAGTCTACTTTGTTCCTGGAATATGGGCTCCCAATACGGCCTGGAACGAGGCCCTCTGCGACGTACGAAAGGTAGGTGGGAGATTATGAAACTAGGAATGGTCATCGACCTGGACCGTTGTATTGGCTGCCGCACCTGTATGGTGGTATGCAAAGCGCATAATTCCCAGCCGCCGGGCACCTGGTGGAACCGAGTTTTCACTCCGGGAAGCAGCCAGCACCAGATTCCTGCCGGTAAAGACGGTCAAGTGCAGATGTACTTTTTACCCGTTTCCTGCCAGTTTTGTGATAATGCACCCTGTGTAAAGGTATGCCCGGTAGGTGCTACTTATACCGACGAACGGGGTGTAGTGCTGGTCGACTATAACCGGTGTATCGGCTGTCGTTACTGTATGGCGGCCTGTCCTTATGGAGTGCGCCAGTTTAACTGGGAGGACCCTAAAAAGGCCAAAGAAAGAGTTGGGTATGCCAGAGGATATAATTATGGCTATCCCTTAGAGCATCGCGATAAAGAGGGCCGTTTGGTGTACACACCCAACCGCCCCCAAGGTATTGTAGAAAAATGCACTCTATGTATTCAGTACATCGACAAGGGGGAAGAGCCTATCTGTGTCCAGGCCTGCCCTGCAAGGGCGCGGACCTTCGGCGACCTGGAGGATCCCGGCTCGGAAATAAGCAACCTGGTACGTACACAGCAAACCGTGCGGTTGCGTGAGGAACTGGGCACCTCGCCCAAAATTTTTTACCTTCCTCCCACGAGGCCACGAAAGTAGGAGGGAAGAAGTATGAGGAAAGGGAATGTTGCTTTGGCTTTAGCCATATTGCTCTTGCTGGTAAGCCTATCCGCCTGGGGGTACCAGCTCGCTAAGGGCCTCATTGTAACCAACATGCGCAACCCCTTTAGCTGGGGACTCTATATTGCTACCTTTGCTTTCTTTGTGGGAATAGCTGCCGGGGGGCTGATCGTCTCCTCCTCGGTTTATCTCTTGAATATAGAACATCTTAAGCCCTTCACCAAAATCGCTTCTCTTACGGCCTTCGCCAGCATTTTAGGGGCAGGGGCAGTGATTCTGCCCGATCTCGGCCGGGTGGACCGCATCTACCACATGATCTTACATCCCAACTTCCGCTCTCCTCTGATCTGGGATTTAATCGTGGTTACCACGTACCTCATTCTCACCTTCTTAAGTGTTTACGTCCAGCTTTTGCCCGATTGGAAAAAGGAAGGACGTGGATTTTTAAACGGCTGGACGAGAAAACTTTCTGTAGACCAGGTAGAAGAGATTTCCCGGAAATGGTCCAAGAGGATAGCCCTGGGAGGGCTCCCGGTGGCCATTTTAATCCATACGGTTACAGCGTGGATTTTTGCCACCCAGGCCTCCCGCAACTGGTGGAGTTCGGCCCTGCTGGCCCCGGATTTCATTGCCAAAGCAGTGGCTTCCGGCGCGGCCCTCGTCCTGGTAGTTTCGCTCCTTTTGGTAGGGAAAGAAAAGTTTGCTCAACACCAAAAGGCCTTTAAGAGCCTGGCCCATATTATAGCCGGCGCTTTAGTCCTTCACTTCTTCTTTACCCTCAATGAGCTGCTGGTGCGCTGGTGGTGGGGGATGCCTGAAGAATTAGAGCCCCTCTCCCTTATCTTGAGCCGCTATGGTTGGATCTACCTGCTAGAATTGGCGCTGCCGGCCTTCACCATGATCTACTTCTTTAGCGAAAAAGGTAAGAACTCGCCTAACTCCCTGTTGCTGGGCAGCCTTTTGCTCTTCATCGGTATCTTTGCCAACCGGTTTTTACTTATGCCTGCTGCTTACAACGTTTTCCCTTTACACCTTACTCTGCCCGGAATAGACGTAGAGGGCTGGAATTATCCTGTAGCCCTAGGAGAATTTAAGAACGGGTGGCCCATATTCGTGTCTTTTTGGTCCTACGTACCTTCACCCGTCGAATTTGCTGTTGGCCTTTTGCCCTTTAGCCTGGTCCTGTTAGCCATTACTCTTATGTTGCGCTTAGGTAGCTTTCTACCCCAGGATACATCCTTGGCCGCCACAGCCCAGTACCGCTTTGACCCGGCAACCGCTTCCGGCCCTAAAGGCCAACTTGGCGCAGGTACTACTGGGCGGGCATAGAAGCGTAGGAGACCCATAGGTCAGGCCCTACCTCCCCAGGTGGCCTGACCTACTAAATTCTTTTACAGTGCTCTAGTACCCGGCGGATTATCACTTCGATTAGCCGGTTTTCCCGGTTCACCCACGCCACGCAGCCGTCGATACCCAGGTCGCTGTGGAGTAAAAGCTCCTCCACCTTAAGGCAAGGCAAATGGGTGAAGCGGCTCACTTCTTCCACTAGGGTATAAAGGGTATACCTTTTTTGGCGACGCTCCAGGACCTTACCTTCTTGGAATTTCACCCGGAAAACCCCGGTGCCTGCTTCCAGGTCCCCTTCACGCACTTGCGCCAAAAAATCTTCCCGGTGCTCCTGGTAATACCTGTCCAAGGCCAATTCGAGCCTTTCTGGGCTTCCCCCGCCAGTTATTGGTTTAGAAGGCGAAGCATCTTCCATCTGCCGCCCTTCTGACCCTGGCCGCAGCCGCACTAGGAGGATGGATGCCGCGCCCCGGGTAGCGGGAGCAAAAGATAATGGGGCAGGGGGACGGTTGCGGTTTTTGCACCTTTCCAGTTCAAAGCTATTAAGGCCTAGATTCTTCTTAAGCTCCTTTTCCAATAAACGGCGGTTTTCTGTTGAAAGAAAAATGCTGGCTGTCTGGGGCATGTCTCCTATAGCTCGCAGGCACCTTAAAGCGGATTGAAGGAGGAACACCTTGCTTCTGGGCTGGCGGTACATGGCCGTAGCAAAGAGGCTGCGGCAGTTCCACCCTTCAGTACCCTTGCCTACCAGCAAAATAAACTGGCTCTCAGCTTCAGGAGTATCCAACAGGCGAAAAAGGCGTAAATTTTCTTCACCCACTCTGCTGTGGTTTACCAGAATTTTCTTTAGGGGAAGTCCTTTTTCGGCCAGGGCTTTTTCCAGCAGAGGGCGGAACTCCTCTTCCAGTTCCGCAATGGTAGTGCAATAGAAGGCTATTTTGGGCAGGAGACCTTCCCGTCGCTCTTCGCCGTATTCTTTCCAGAAACGTTCCACCACATCCCGGACAAAATCTTCTGTTTTGGTGTTAACGTAATCAATAAACTTCACCTGCTTCAAATAGCCTTCCTCAATAGCCTGTTTGACAGAATAAGAAAAAACTACTTCCGGCAATATCTGGCCCTTCACATAGGGTGTACCTGTCAGATTGACACACCCAGCCAGGGGAGATTGGCGATTAAGCCTGTTGATGGTTTGCCGTACCCTTTTGAGGTCGCCGATCAGGGAACGACCGAAGGCGTGATGGGCCTCATCCACAAAGATGGCCAGGCCCTCCAGCTTTTCTATCTGCCGCAGCCGTTTATTGACCTGCCACTCGCCCTCCAGATCTTTAATTTTGGGATATAAAGAATAACTCTTTTCTTGGTTCTTGCGCAAAACTATTTTTTGGACATTGGAGACGATTATGTTATAGGAGGAGCCAGGAAGCACATTTAACTCCGCTTCCGGACTAGTCAAATAATGGAACTTAAGATTGCTGCTTAAGAAAAGGACATATTCTCGCGGGAAAACCTTCGTGTAATCAAACTCCTGAATCTCGCGCAGGGAATGGACAATGGTAGTATCTGGAGCAAAAACCAGGGCGTTCCGGGCAAAGCGCTTGTCTTGAGGGTAATGTTGGGCCAGGATGAAGTTATAAAAGATCATGGTGGCCATTAGGATGGTCTTGCCCATGCCCATGCCCAGGGCAAAAAGCCAGTTGGGATAGGCCAGTCCCTGAA
The DNA here is from genome assembly GCF_056378755.1 of Thermanaeromonas sp. DSM 22490. NCBI lineage: Bacteria > Bacillati > Bacillota > Clostridia > Neomoorellales > Neomoorellaceae > Thermanaeromonas > Thermanaeromonas sp. DSM 22490. The sequence goes on along the minus strand of NZ_JBJHHE010000019.1, from coordinate 33,014 downwards.
GTTCCCTGTCGAGGCTATCCCATATTCTTGAGGTTTCCGGCCTTTGCGGCGACAGAAACCTTTGGTAAAGCTCCTTAATGGTAGGGTTGCCCTCGATCTCTTTAAGGTAAACGTAAAGCTCCAAAGCATCCACTTGGGGCGGCCTTAAAAAACGGGCTTCTCTTATGTGGCGCAAGATGTTTTGTGTGGGCGGAAAAACTTTTTGAAAAAATTGCCCCTGGTAAAAGCGTTCATTCTCCTCCTCTAGTAGCCGCTTTTCGCAGTATTGAGCGTTGCTGTACCCGCGGTATTGCTCAAAGGCGCTCCAGAGGGCCTCGGCCAGGGAGCAGTTCAACCGAACCACCTCAATCTTTATCCGGTGCTACCCCTAAAATAACCGCTCGTTGCACCACACTTTTCCCGTATTTCCGGCGTAAGCCGTCTACTGCCCTTAAGAGATTCTCTTCTTTTTTCTTCACATTCTCCGGCTCTAGCGAAAGTTGCTCAATGTCCCCCCGTGAAAGACAACCGACTTGAACTCCTATTAAACGCCAGGGAGGCTTTACCCCGCTTTTTTCAAAGAGCTCCTTAGCTGTCCGGTAAAGATCGCTGTCTAAATCAGTCTCGAACGGGAGGGTTCGCGAACGGTTATAAGTAGTAAAATCACCTCTCCTGATCTTAAGGGTCACGGTCCGGCATTTAAGATGGTGGCTGCGCAGCCGGTAGCCGACCTCGCCACATAAAAGGGCCAGAGCAGCAGCTACTTCCTCAGGATCCCACTTATCCTTCTCAAAGGTAATTTCTCTCCCCAGGCTTTTGGCTTCCTGCACTATTTCCAGCCTGCGATAATCTATGCCCCTGGCAAAAAGAAGAAGTTCCAGGCCGGTAGAACCCAGCCGTTCTATTATTTCAACTTCCCTCTTACCGGCCAGGTCGCCAATGGTATAAATTCCCATGCTACCCAGCACTTGTTCTGTCTTGGGGCCCACCCCAAAAAGTTTCCCCACAGGCAAAGGCCATATGACTTCAGGTACCTCTTCTGGCCATATCGCCCTTAAACCATCCGGCTTGGCCAGTTCGCAGGCCATTTTGGCCAGGAGTTTATTGCTGGAAACTCCCACGCTCAAAGATAAATCCAGCTCTTTTCTGACAGCGCTCCGGATGGCCCGGGCTATTTTTATGCCTTCTCCCGTAGGAACCGCCAGGTAGGCTTCATCTATGGAAACTTTCTCAATATCCGGGGTGAAACGCTCGAATATGGCAAAGACCTGATCAGACACCTGTTGGTAGCGCCGCCTGTCGACCGGCAGGACGATGGCCTGGGGACATAATCTTAGGGCTTTCTTCATGGGCATGGCCGAGCGAACGCCGTATTTCCTGGCCTCGTAGGAACAAGCGGAAACCACACCGCGGGCTGCAGGATTGCCGCCCACTATAACGGGCTTCCCGCGGTACTCCGGGTGGTCTCGCTGCTCAACCGAAGCGAAAAAGGCGTCCAGATCACAGAGAAGGATATCGCTCATTTGCCACTAACTCCTAAGTTTGCCGGGAAGAAACACCGGTTTCCACGTAAATCCGGTTTTCCCTGGCCCAAATACCGCTCTGCGTTGTGAGGGGGACCACAATGACCACTGGGCTCTGGTCAAATAACCTGCTGATTTGGCTCCTTCTACCACCAATGTATGATAATTTTACGAGGACCGCAAGAGCGATATAGTCAAGGATGCAGACAATGAATTTATCAATGACGTCAAAACTGATATCGGCAATAACCTTATTCTAAGGAATGAAAAGAGCTCCGGCTTTGCAGGAAAAAATAACCTGAATATCGAAAAATGTAAAAAGACGCAGTACTCTAGGTCGCTAAGACATTGGGGGAACGTAGAGCTATGGGGAACAGCTGGGATCATGAACTAATTCTTCCGCTGAAAGCAGAGAACATCGCAGGGCCTGTGGGTATAGCTATAGCTAAAAGGGTGTTGGAAACCACCACAGAAGGAGTGCCAGTGACCGACAGAAATGTTATCATTCAGTGGGTCAACCGAGCATTTACTAGCATAACAGGGTACAGCCCGGAGGAGGTAATCGGGAGACGTCCTTTTTTCTTGAGGGTTGCTAGAGAAGGCCAGGAGAATTTTTGCCGTCGCCTGCGGCGCTATTTAGTAAACCACGAACTATGGGAGGGGAAGCTGTGGTTAAGACATAAGAATGGAGAGCTTATACCTCGCTGGGTAACCGTCACCGCTATAAGGGACCAGGAAGGGAAACCTATTCACTACTTAGCCTTATGTACCAGCCTAGCTCATAAAGAAACAAATCCTCAGACAGTAGCCCAGGTAGCCCACCACGATGCCCTGACTGGTCTGGGCAACCGGCTCCAATTTTATAGTATGTTTGAAGCTACCATAAATTTAGCTATCCGGCGAGGCCTCCGATTAGCCCTGTTCTACATTGACCTCGACCGGCTGGATGATATAAATGCTCTCTTAGGATTTCTTGTAGGAGACAGGGTTTTACAGGTATTGGGTAGGAGGATAAGTGAACTCGCACAGGAGCACGGTACAGCCTTAAGGATAGGTGGAGACGAGTTCGTCTTACTAGTTCCTTTAGAACGGGAGGAACTGGCCGTTTTTTGGGGAGAAAGGATATTGCAACGTCTGCGTCAACCTGTGCGGGTGAAGGGTCAAAATTTCATCATCACAGGTTCTGTAGGTGTGGCTTTTTATCCCAAAGATGGAGCCACGCCGGATGAGCTTCTACATGCAGCCCATTTAGCTTCCAAACGGGCTAAAATGGAAGGCAAAAACCGGCTCGCATTTTTTAGCCTTGAAGATCACTCAGCCTTGAGGGCACGAATGGCTCTAGAGCAGGACCTATGTAAGGCCATCACCAGTGGAGAACTGGTAGTATATTACCAGCCTTATTTCAGCTTGCGGGAAGGAGAGATGCGAGGACTGGAAGCCCTCATCCGCTGGAACCATCCCACCCGTGGGCTCCTCCTGCCGGGTGATTTTATCCCTATAGCAGAAGAAACAGACCTTATTGTACCGCTAGGCGAGTATGTTTTGCGCTCCGCCTGTACCGAAGTGCAGAAGTTGCGGGAAAAGGGGTTAGGGCCGGTCCGTTTGGCCGTTAATGTGTCCGGCCGTCAGCTAAATGAGAAGGGCTTTGTAGCAACCTTGAAAAAGATACTCATTAGTACAGATTTTGACCCCAGGCTTCTAGATTTAGAAATCACAGAGACTACGGCTATATATAATACGGAGACGGTAGAAAGGATTTTTAACGAACTGGAAGCTATGGGAGTTAGGCTAGTCATAGATGATTTTGGGAGCGGTTACGGAACCCTACGTTACTTGCGTAGCTTTCCGGTACATACCATTAAAATTGACCATTCCTTTATAAAGGGTGTCCCTTCTAATCGATACGATACTTCCATAGTTTTGGGCATAATGGCCTTGGCCAAAAGCCTTGAGCGGTACACCGTAGCTGAAGGTGTGGAGACTTTGGAACAGCTCCAGTGGTTAAAAGAGCAGGGGTGTGACCTGGTGCAGGGGTTTTTATTCTGTCCTCCAATGGCAGCGGAGGAGCTACTTGCCTGGGTCAAGGACACTCGGGGAAGAGGGTGCTAAATGACACTTCCTAACCAAAGGTCTGCCTGGACACCTACTCCCATGTAGGGATAGATTTAAAGCGCCTGGCGGCTGCCAGGCTAGACAGGATACTGGGCATAAAGAAAAATCCCTCCCAGGCAAAGGAGGGATAAACTGAATTATACAATCCACCTAGATTAAAAGAACCGCCGGGGAACTAGCCCCAGCGTTTTTTTGCGGGTAGTAGTATGGTAATAGTAAATTGGCCTTCTGGAACTTCCTACCAAACCCGCAAACCCTTGATTTTGTTGGTGCGCCAGGTAGGATTTGAACCCACGACCCGCTGATTAAGAGTCAGCTGCTCTACCAGCTGAGCTACTGGCGCATGGCTTCATGGCGCGCCCGGCAGGATTCGAACCTGCGACCTCCGGACTCGGATTCCGTTACTCTGTCCACCTGAGCTACGGGCGCTCATTCAATGCAATAAAGATTATAGCCAAAGAATTTCTTAAAGTCAAGCTTGAAATAATCAGGCCGGAATGGTATTCTATACCTAAGAATAATGTATACAGAGTACAGGGGGCGAGGGCGGTGGAATATCTGCTCACTTGGATTGAAGGGGAAGAGGTAGACTACCGTATCCTGAAAGAAGAAGAGCTGGAAATATTCCTGGAGGAAGAAAAGGAGAAGAACTGTATTACAGTTCCTCTGGCGTAAGAAAGTACCGGCCAGCCAACCGCGCTGGCTTTTTCTTTTTAAACTCTTGTAAGGAAAGCAGGTTTACCATGGATAAATTGCCTTACAACCTAAATGTTACCCTGGAATTGGCCAGAAAAGAACTGCAAGCCCTTTCTCCCTGGGAGATAGCCAGGGGTAAAAAAGTGGCCTGGCAGGAGCAGCTACAGGAACTCCATTGCCCCTCTTTAAGAAGGATTTACCGGATAAAATATCCTTCCGGCCACGTTTATGAGGAAGGGGGACAAGGGGTAGATCCTCGTTTCCAAGTTCTGCTCCTGCATTATCTTACCAGTCCCGGTACATCTTTGCAAGGGAGATGGATCTCTTTTAAAGAGTTGCCCGGAGGCACTCTTTACCAGCAGCCCTTTTACGGAAGGGCAGTTGTGCCTTTGATTAAAGCCTTCGGACCCAATCTGGACAAGTTTTTACAGGCCGGCTTAACCCTTGGCGGGGAGATAGCCAGTGTGGGCGAGGCCGGTATCACTCTGTATCCCTTTCCTCTGGTCCCGGTGCGCATAGCCCTATGGGCGGGGGATGAGGAAATGCCGCCTAATGGTACCATTCTTTTCGATGGTTCGGCAGCAGAACACCTGGCGACAGAAGATTATGCGGTGCTGTCCGAATACCTGGTACGCCAATTAAAAAATGTCGCTTCCAAGTAACATGCTCCGTGTGGTAAGCGTCAGTCTGGGTACGCCCCGGCGAGACTATCAGTACAAGCTATCCCTGCCCGGTAGCACTTTAACCGTCGAGCGAATCGGTTGTAACGGCAGCATAGTAAAGGCGGGCCATCTTCTGGCCTCCCTGGACGGGAAAGTCACAGCCCTGGGCGTGGGTGGAGTCAATTTTTCCTACCACCTGGGCAAACGTCAAATGCCCTGCCCTGCAGGGCAATATTTAGCTTCCAAGGTTAAAAATACACCCTTGGTAGATGGCTCGGGCTGGAAGGAAGCTATTGAGCCTTTAGCTGTGAACGCCTTGCTGGAGCGGGAAATAAGTTTGGCCGGTAAAACAGCCCTGGTGGTTTCAGTCCTGGATCGCTACTGGCTGGCTCAAGCCCTGGTGCAGGCCGGTTGTAAAGTATTGGCAGGCGATGCGGCTTTTGGTTTAAAATTGCCTGTGGCTTTACCCTTAAGTCTTTTTGTCCCGGTGGCGCATTTTACTTTGCCGTTTCTGGCGCATATTCCTCTTAGTTACCTCTACCCTTTAGGCCCTCGCCAGGAGAAGATCAGCAGGGGGTTGGCTTTCCTATTCCGGCAAGCCCATATAATTGCCGGGAACTGGCATTTCATTCGCAGGTATCTTCCCTCGACTTTGAAGGGCAAAATCATAATTACGGGCGGCACTACGGTGGAAGACCGTAAACTATTGCAACAACGAGGGGCGAGCTACTTGGTGAGCCTCTCCCCCCTGTGGGGGGAAGTTTCTCCCTCCGCCAATACCCTGGAGGCTATACTGGTAGCCTTGGGAGCCAGGCGCGAAAAGGTCGCTTATAGGGAACTGGCCAGAGCCCTGCGCTGGGAGCCTTGCCTGGTTAAACTAAATTGAATTGATAAGAGGCATTTTTTTGCCCCCCTCCTCCATAAAATGTAAACAGTGGCGGAGGGAGGAGAAAGCATGAAAGTTAAAATAGGGGAAGCCTTTTTCGAGCAAAGTTGGCTGGAAGATGAATCTAAGTTTTTAGAATACCTGGGGCGAGCCCGCCGAAACCCTAAAGACCTGGAAGCCCAGCTGGCTTTGGGCGTAATCCACGAATATCATGGGCGCCTGGCCCAGGCCATAAGTTATTACTGGTCCGCCTACCAACTGGATCCAACAGATACTTTTATCCAGCAACGTTTAAAGGATCTGTTAGCCCATCTTCAACAGCTTATGCCAGAGAAAGTATCTTAGGCCGGAATTGGGAGAACTTGCACCGGCCTTTTTCTTATGGCAATATAAGAAGGGAAGTTAAGAAAAGGAAGGGTTTTCCCTTGCATCTGGCACAACTGGGCGAATTCGGACTTATAGATCGCATTAAAGAAGGTTGCTTAATCAGGCCGGAGAGGGTAGTTAAAGGCATCGGCGACGATGCTGCCGTCCTCCTATCCCCAGCGGGCTACCTCCTCCTGGCCTCCACCGACATGCTGGTAGAGGGTATCCATTTCACCCTGGATACCGCTACTCCCTTTGAGCTAGGATATAAGGCAGCAGCAGTAAACATAAGCGATATCGCTGCTATGGGAGGCCTTCCGGAAGAGATTTTAATCTCTTTAGGCCTGTATCCCCACCAGGAAGTGGAATTCGTAGATGAACTTTACCGCGGTATCAAAGAATGCTGCCGGGAGTACGGCGTAAATATCATAGGGGGAGATACTGTCTCTTCCCCCAAGGCCTTAGTAATCAACATCGCCATTCTGGGCAAAGTGGAGGCAGAGCGCGTCCTTTACCGCTCCACTGCCCGGCCGGGCGATGTAATCCTGGTTACCGGTGATCTGGGAGGCTCGGCCGCCGGCTTAGATCTCCTCCTAGACCCTCGTCCCGTTCCTGCAGACGCGGCTGCTGCTTTAAGGAAACGCCACTTCCAGCCCACACCCCGCGTACACGAAGCGCGGGTGGCGGTAACCACAGGTGGCGTGACTTCCGCCGATGATATAAGCGATGGTTTGGCCAGCGAAATAAGGGAGGTGACCAAGGCCTCAGGGGTTGGGGCTATTTTATACGCAGAAAAAATACCTATCTCACCTGCCGTACGGGAAGTAGCGGCTATCTATGCTAAAGACCCGCTGGATTACGCCCTTTTCGGCGGTGAAGATTTTGAGCTTCTCTGGACCTGCCGGCCAGAAGCCGTCGAGGACATATGCCAAGAGGTAATGAGCCGTTGCGGTACTCCGGTCACAGTAATAGGGGAAGTAGTTCCGGCTGAAGAGGGCTTAAGCTTAATACATCAAGGCCAAAAAACTCCCCTTCCCCGTGGGGGCTACAATCACTTCGTATCCGGCCCATAAGAGCAGAGGAACCGGGTCTACGAAGAAAAATAGGGCAGGCGGCTAGTCCGTCTGTCTAGGCACAGGAGCAAGAGGAATGGCGGGACTGAACATGCTATCCCACAGTTATGTGGTGGTGGACCTGGAAACCACCGGTCTTAATCCCTCCCAGGACCGTATCCTGGAGGTCGCTGCGCTGCGTTTTGAAGAAGGGCACTTAGTCGAGGAATTCAGCACCCTGGTTAATCCCGGTATTCCCGTTCCACCTCCTATTCAGCGCTTAACAGGTATTAACGATGACATGGTAGCCACCGCGCCCCCTTTAGAAGAAGTCTTACCCCGTTTTTTGTCTCTGGCCAAAGGAGCCACTTTAGTAGCCCATAACAGCGCTTTTGATCTGGCCTTTTTGGAACAAGCCTTGGGCTACCCCTGGCCCGGGCCGACCCTCGATACCCTGGAGCTTAGCCGCATCCTGTTCCCCTGCTTACCTTCCCATAAACTGGGCTTTTTGGCCGACCACTTTAAACTAAACCTCACTACCCGCCATCGCGCCCTGGCCGATGCTACAGCTACCGCCGCCTTACTGGAGATTCTCTGGAAGGAGACTTTAAAACTAGGCTCCTCCCTTTTGCGCCGCCTTTTATATCTGGCGCCCTCACACTTATCCACCTGGTTTACAACCGCCGAAAACGCCCAGAACCAATACTACCCCTTAAGGGAAGAAGCCGCTACCGCTCTGGAGGGGCTTTTTGCCCCAGCAGAGGAGGACAGCCCTCCTCCGCCTTTTTCTCCCGATATGCTGGCGTCTTTCCTGGCTCCTGGCGGATTGCTCGCCGCCAATCTGCCTGGCTTTGAATACAGGCCGGAACAGGAGAAAGTGCTCCGCACCGTTGCCCAAGCTTTCGCCGAGGGCAAACACGCCCTAGTGGAAGCCGGTACCGGAACCGGCAAATCCCTGGCTTACCTTATCCCGGCTATCTACTGGGCGCGCCATAACCGTTGCCGGGTAGCCGTTGCTACCCATACCATCAATTTGCAAGAGCAACTATGGTCCAAGGATATACCTCTCCTCCAAAAGATATTGCCCCTTCGCTTTAAGGCCGCTCTGGTAAAGGGCCGGAACAATTACCTTTGCCGGCGGCGGTTGCGCGAATTAGAGGATACTCTGTCTGCCGGAGGAAAAACGGAAAAACTTTTTCTCATGCGAATCTGGCGCTGGCTGGATTTAACCCGTACTGGCGATTGGAGCGAAATCAAAATAGCGCCGGAAGAAGAGGGATGGAAAAATCTCCTCTCCTCCGACAATGAGACCTGTTTAGGCCTCCATTGCCCCTTCATGGCCGGATCCTGCTTCGTGACAGCCGCCAGGCGCCGGGCGGAAGAGGCCGATATTTTAATCTTAAACCATTCCCTGCTCCTGAGCGACCTGCGCTTGGATAACCAGGTCCTACCGCCTTTTCCCTATGTAATTATCGATGAAGCCCATCATTTAGAAGAAACTGCCACCGACCACCTGGCCACTTCCTTTAGCCAAACCAGCTTGAATGCCTTTTTCCGTCACTTGGATGGAGGGAACAGGCAAAACGGATATCTTCCCAGGCTTCTAGCCCAGGTCGCTAAATGGCCGGGTGAATTACAGCAAAAACTATTAACCCAACTAGAAAAAAGCCTCAGCGCCACGGCCCTGGCCCGGGAGGCAACCGAGGCCTTCTTTAGCTCCCTCCATTCCTTGTGGGAAGGAGCCAAGGCTAGTCCTCTGGAACCCAGCCTGCGCCTTACCGAGCGGGTTAAGGAACTTCCTCTGTGGGAAGGCGTCCTGACCGCTGCCGGTTTTCTGGAAGAGGCCTGGAACCGGCTGTGGTGGGACCTGGAAAAATTAGCTCTTCTGCTGGATCAAGCCGGGGCTATGGAAAAAGCCCGGGAAGCCGAAAGATTGGCCGGTGCCTTAAAAACTCACTGGCAAAATCTAAACCTTCTTCTCGACGGGGAAGAAGGCCAGAATGTATCCTGGGTAGAAAAAAGCAATAACGGTTATCTTACCCTCTACAGCGCCCCCATAGAGATAGGACCCCTGTTACAAGAAATGCTCTTCCGACCGAAAAAAAGCATTATCTTAACTTCGGCTACTTTACGGGTCAACGAAAGCTTTGACTTCTATTGCCAGCGCACGGGCCTAAGTCTCCTGCCCCTGGAGCGAATACATACCTGTTCATTAGATTCTCCTTTCAATTATCAGGACCAGGCCTTGATCTGCGCTACCACCGACCTGCCCAATCCGGGCAGGTTAAGCGATGAAGAGTATGCCCGGGCTACGGCCCTGCCCATATCCGAAATCTCCCGAGTAGCAGGGGGGCGTACCCTGGTCCTCTGCAATTCTCACCGCTTCCTGCGGGCCGTCTACGAAGCTTTAAACCAGGCTTTAGCCGGTTCTCCCTTTATAGTCCTGGGGCAGGGAGTGGACGGCAATCGTTCTCAGCTTTTGGAGGAATTCTGCCGCTGTCCCCAGGCCATTCTTCTAGGAGCCAGCAGCTTCTGGGAGGGCATCGACCTGCCCGGGGATCTTTTGCGCTGCGTAATTATTCCCCGCTTGCCCTTTCCGGCGCCCAATATACCGGTGCTCGCCGCCCGCCTGGAAAACCTGGCAGCCAAGGGTGTGGACCCCTTCACTAGTCTTAGCCTCCCGCTGGCCATAATCCGCTTTCGCCAGGGATTTGGCCGCCTAATCCGCCGCTCTTCCGATCGGGGAGCAGTAGTAGTCTTAGACCGTCGCCTCGCTTCCCAGCAATATGGTGTCTATTTTCTCAAATCCTTGCCCCCTACAAACTTTCAACAGGGAACAGTAGCAGAAATAATCAGGCACCTGGCCTCCTGGTTTAATTTTTAATCACTTTCCCCCAAGGCTGTTAATAGTATATAGTGAGGTCCCGGATCAAGCTTAGAGCGAGGTGACAAAAGAGTGCGCGTCTATTTTATACCCCTGCCGGGTTTTCTGAAGCGTTTACTAAAAAAAATACTCCACCAGGAATGAGGGGAAAGCCCCTCTTTTTTTAGCATAATCCCTTCCCTTCACCCTTAGAATTAAATAGAAAGGGGTGAAGGGTTTTGCGACCCATAAAGTTAAGATATATTGGCTTAGGTTTCCTCCTCGGGTTAATTGTCAGCTATTTCTGGGGATTTACGGGAAGCCGGGGAGAATCAGACCTATTGATACCGGCCAGGCCGGCCATGTCCTCTATTACTGCGTCTTCTCCTTCTCCCTTTGATGTTATCTATTTTTTCTACAAGGCCATAGAAGAAGGAGACAGCCAGAAAGTTAGCGAACTGGTCACTCCCGAGCTATGGACCCGGCTTAAGCAAGAAGGCTTTTGGGAAGAATGGCAGGCCAGGAAAAACTTAGAGCCCAACTTGCGCTTTGTGCTTTTCCTGGTCTCCGAACAAAACGTAGATGAAGCCGCAGGCCGGGCCTGGGCGCGGGGCAAAGCCGAATGGGAGTCCCCCAGGCGGGGCCTTATCTCCGCGGAAGAAACCATCCACCTGGTCAAAAGCGGTCAAACCTGGAAAATTACGGCTATAGAAAGCAACTCCCCCCTCCAGACGGCCAATGAATTCTACAACGCCATCCAGCAGGCCAACTGGAGCCGGCTGCCGTCCCTGGTGGATCCCGATTACTGGAAGCGCCTCACCGCGGCAGGTATTATTACTGCTCTGAAAAAAGACCGCCGGAGCACCACCTCCGGCGTCTATGTCGTCTTTTATGTTAATGATTTTGCTACCTCCGGGGACAAGGCCTGGGTGAAAGGAGACGTCATCTGGCGTCCTTTGAGCCCCGATACCTTCGAAACTCCAGTAACCCTAAGCCTAAAAAAGGTAGGTCCCCGGTGGCTAATTACCCACATCGCAGGCCACTGGGAAATAAAGAAATAAGCCCTAGCGGCCAGCTACACCGGCAATGCCTCCCATGGCCCCGGCCAGCAAAGATATCCCCAGCTTCTGCACGAAAAGGGCCAGGTTGGCCGGGACGCCTGTCCAGCTCAGCAGTAAGATAACCAGGGAAAAAAGAAAACCGACTCCCAGACCCTGCCAAAGGCCGCGAGAACCGGCCAGGCGGGCTGCCTGCAAAGCTCCCCAAAAAACAGCCAGTGCCAGGATTACCCCCGCCATCACGGGCAGCCGTGCCTCGGAAAGGGGAGTAGCATAGAGCAAGAAACCCAAAACCATCGCCAGCCCCAAAGCTACGCCTAACGCGTGAAGCAGTCCTACCAGAAGGTAACGCAACCTTTCCACCTCCCGCGGATAACTGGCTCATATTAACCTTATGCGGCCGGTCAAGAGAAAAGAACCTAAGTAACGGCAGGAGGTTTTTTAAGCTTCGCGTCGAATTTAGGCATAGAATGAGTTCGAGCGGTTCAAGGGAGTGATACTGGTGAGGGAAAGCACTTTTTCATTCTGGCAAGATGCTGAGTTCAATGCCCTAACTGACAGGCCGCTAACCCCGGAAGACGATGCCTACCATCGCCCGCAGCCTGGAGAGACCCTGGAGGAAAGCTGGATTTTTGAGGTATTATCTGACCAGGATATATACTTAAGGACGTCGTTTACTGTAACCAATTCCAGCCAGCTACAAGCCCGATCGCACCTGTCCTGGTGGGTCAAAGGAGAAAAAGGGCAGGAAACCCAGGCCGTATCCTCAGCAGATTTTGCGGCTGCCACCGACCGTTGCCGTATAAAAATAGGACCTAACGAAGCCGAAGACTTATCCGGTAAGTATCGGGTAAGGTTTAAAAACCAGCAGGTATCCGGAGAGCTGGAACTTAAACCTGAAGTGCCTGGCTGGCAGCCTGGAATAGGAAGGATCGCTTATGGCGATCTAGGGCGGCTTTATCTGGCCTGGCAAGTGCCGGTACCGCGCGCAACTGTCCAAGGCGAAATCACCATAAAGGATAAAACTTTTACCATAGAAGGTGTGGGATATCACGATCACCGCCGTTATAACTTCCCGCTAAAAGAAACTTTAGCCGGGGCTTATATAGGTCGCCTTTATAGTGACCAATACACCCTTTTACTGGCCGATTTTTGGGGCAACCTACTATATAGCGGCAAACATATTGTAGCCATGTATATAGCCAAGGGCCAAGAAGCTTATATAACTACTCCCCATGTGGACATTAATATTGATAACTCTCCAACTCTCCCTCGAGCTGAAGTCCGGGCAGGTGGTAATCCGTTAGCCGCTTTAATTCTCGGCGCCTCTCATATCCTTGGGGAACAGAACTTAACAGAAGGCTTACTCACCGGCGCCTTAAGGCTATTCTTAGCTTCCGGCCAGCTGCGGTTAGCCACCAACCCCGAAGGGGAAGATAAAATGTGGGGACTCCTGGAAAATCTTACTATTAAAAGGTGAGATAAATGACGGAAAGCCATCTGGAAGAAATCTATAAAAAACTGCATGACCAGGATTATAAAATTACTCCCCAGCGCCAGGTAATTCTCAAAGCCTTTTTAAATAACGCCAGCGAACATTTGAGCGCCGAAGAGGTCTATAACATTGTCAAAGGCCAATACCCGGATATCGGGCTGGCCACCGTGTATCGCACCTTAGATCTCCTGGTGGACCTGGATATTCTCCAACGTATTAATTTCGGCGATGGCCGGGCCCGGTACGAATTTACCCACCGGGATGAACACCACCACCACCATTTGATCTGTTTGAATTGCGGCAAGGTGCAAGAATTCGATCACGACCTGCTGGAATCCCTGGAGACCCTGATTACCAAAAAAACCGATTTTGAAATTACCGATCACCAGTTGAAGTTTTACGGGTACTGTCGAGAATGCAAAGATAAGCGCAAATAAAATAAATATGGTGTTGATATTTGGCAGAAACTTTTTGGTATTTATGGTAGGAATTAGTGCGGGTAGGGGCGAAAATTTAGAGGCAGGACGAAGAAAAAGGGGAGATGAAAGTTGCCTGTTCCTGCCTCTCGCCGTCACGCCCTGCCCAAGCTGCTCAAGCAAGAGGCCGAACAACTGCTGGAGAAAGAACTTTATAAAGAAGCCGTGGCTTTTTACCGCCAATATCTAAATTTAAGGCCCCGGGATGCCATCTCCTGGAATAATCTGGGTTACTGTTATCTAAAATTGGGCCATCCTGCCCTGGCTTTAGAAAGCTGCCGGCAAGGTCTTAGGCTTTCACCCCAGGACCCAGCTATAGCGGTTAACGCCGGCGTAGCAGCCCAGCGGCTGTCCCTGTGGTCAGAGGCCTGCGAGTATTTTGCCCGCGCCCTGCGCTACAATGAGATGGATGCTTATCTCTGGAATAATCTAGGGGTATGTCTGTTTCAAGCGGGAAGGGTAGAAGAGGCCCTTAATTGCTACCGGCAAGCCATCTCCCTAGATCCCGCAGCAGGCGAATTCTGGATCAACCTGGGCAAGAGCCTATTGGCTTGTGGCCGCAGGGCCGAAGCCCTGACCTGCTATGAACAGGCCTTAAAGCTTTTACCGCCAGAGCCGGCCCTATTTTATGAAATTGCCACTTTCCTGGTAGATATGGGTAAAGAAAGTTTGGCCCTGACCTATTATCAAAGAGCGCTGGCCCTGGACCCCGAGGACGAGACGATCGGCTTAAGCTATGCGGAGTGCTTAAGGAGGCTGGGCCGGCAAGAAGAAGCCCTGCACTACCTGGAGGAGCTGCTCAGCCGGTATCCCCAAAGCCTCAAAGCCTGGGAACTAAAAGGGCATATTTATGCCCGCTTAAAGGTGGAAGAGAAGGCGGTTTACTGCTATAATAAAGCCTTAGGTCTAATACCTGGCGATGCCCAGGAAGCCACCGAATTTACCGGAGGTACCCGAAATGCGGTTGCTCGCTTCCAAAGCCATTCCCAGCGACGAAAGCCTTTACCAGATTGTAGACTTTCTGAACAAGAATCTTAAAGATTACCGGCTCATGTTCGGTCTGGCCAAAGATAAAGTCAAGGAAGTAATGATCCTTTCTATCTACGAGGTGTAATCTATTGCTCATTCTACTGACCAACGACGACGGTATAACAGCAGAAGGATTAAAGGTCCTCGGCCAACATTTGTCCTCCCTGGCCGACGTATTTATCGTGGCCCCGGAAAAGGAAAGAAGCGCCATCGGCCATGGCATCACCATGCATAAACCCTTGCGGGTAACGGAAACTGAACTGGCTAATGGCTTGCGCGGCCTGGCGGTGAATGGCACTCCGGCCGACTGCGTTAAGCTGGCCCTGGAGGCTTTGCTGCCCCAGCCGCCGGATATAGTGATTTCCGGCATCAACCGAGGCGAAAACCTGGGTACCGATGTCCTTTACTCCGGCACGGTATCCGGGGCCATCGAAGGGTGTATCAACGGAATACCTTCCCTAGCCGTTTCCCTGGCCGGGGAACAGGACCCTGATTATACCTTTGCGGCCTCCTTTGTAGCCTCCTTGTGCCGGGTGATGCCCGACCTGGGACTGCCCCCCGACACCTTACTTAATATTAATATTCCCAATGTGTCCCCCGAAAAAATAGCGGGTGTAGCCTACACCCGCTTGGGCCGCAGGCGATACGTCAATACCATTGAAAGGCGAGTAGATCCCCGGGGACGGGTATATTTCTGGCTGGGGGGAGAGGTCCAGGATCTGGACCCCGGGCCGGATACGGACGTAGGAGCCATAAACCAAAATTACATCTCCATCACACCTATCCAGCTGGACTTAACCAATCACCGCTTTTTAACGAAACTGCGCGAGGATAAAAATCTGGCCTTTTCTTTAAAGCCATTTCCAAAAACATAGGTAGCGGCCGGAAACTGTGCGAGTCAAGAGCAGGGCGCCAAAGTATAACAGGCCCCCTGCCGCCAAAGTGGCCACCAGCTGCCAGGGTCCGTTCCAAGCGCTCAAAAGGCCCCACACCAGTTTTATGCCTAAACCCAGGATCAGGGCAGCTATCGAGGGTCGCCAGAGCAGGAAGTTCATATCCAGGCGCAACTTAATCAATCGGCTTATGGCCATCAAGTTGAGGAAGGTGCTAAAAGCACAGCCCAAGTTCACTCCCAGGGCGGCGCCTACTATGCCCCAGAGGGGAGTTAAGAAATAGACGGCCAGGATATCCACCACCCCGTCCACCAGAGTAGTATACAGGGCGGTGTTCATGGCGCCCAGCCCGTTCAAAATGCCGTTAGTGGTTTGCTGGAGATAGAGGAAAACACAGCCCCAGGCCAAAACTTTCAAAGGGACACCGGCCGTCGGCGTCTTAAATATGGCTGCCGAAATTTCGGTAGCGAAAAAATAAAAGAAAACGGCAAAGGGTAAACCACTTAAGATGGTGACCCGGAGGGCCTGGGTGCAGCGCTTTTGTAACAGTTCATAGTTTTTAAGGGCTTGGGCCTCGGACATGGCCGGTACCATGACCATGGCCACCGCTACCGTAATAATCATGGGCAGATAAATCAAGGTTAAAGCTATACCGGAATACTGGCCGTAAAGGGTAGTAGCCTCCCGCAAAGAAACTCCCCAGGCCTGCAGCTGGCGAGGTATTAGCAGCGCTTCCAGGGTGAGCATGAGGCCGCTGGCAGCCCGAGCGAGGGTGACGGGTACGGCCAGCCGGGTGAGGGGCAGGAGGTCGCTAAAGAGGTGAGTCCTGCCTGTATCCAATTCATAATAACCCCTGGCCCACCAGAAGATGAGCAAACTGGCCAGCAACCCCACTCCTTCCCCCAGGACCATACCCCAGGCCAGACCGGCAGACGCCCACTCGATACCGCGGGGCAAAAACAGCATAGCCAGCCACAAGCCGCTGCTCACCCGTACCACCTGTTCCATCATCTGCGACACAGCCAGAGGGCGCATCAGCTGCAGCCCTTGAAAATAGCCCCGGAAGGCAGAGCAGACACATACCAGAGGGAGAGCGACTATCATGGCCATAAAGGCCGGGTACACCCGGCTATCGGCAAAAACCTTGGTGGACAGGTAAGGAGCCCCCCAGTAAAGCAGGAGAGTAAAGGTTAGGCCGCTTAAGCTTAAGGAAAACAAAGATAGCCTAAAAACATTGCGTGCCCTTCTCCACTCCTGGCGTGCCACCCGCTCGGCTACGAGCTTGGCCAGGGCTACCGGTATTCCGGCCGTAGCCACTACCAGCACCAGCGTATAGAAAGGAAAAACCATCTCGTACAGCCCCATGCTCTCCGGCCCGATAAGCCGTATTACTAAAATCCGGTAAATAAAGCTCAAGACCCGGTTGAAGAGGCCTGCCAGCATTAGTATGGCTGCCCCCTGCCAGAGACCGGTCCCCGGCATAACCTTTCACCCCTCGCCTAAAATCCTTATGCTCGTCCTGGGCGGTTTAGAAGAACCAAAAGAAGGGAAAAGTAGAAATAAAAAACGGTTAGGTAAAAAATATTTAAAGGGAAAAAGGATTTTTTAAAACAGAAAGCCAATTATATTTCATAAACCCATAGAGCAGCGAGGAGGTCTTGTTTTAATGAAGGTTTACCCCACGGAAAGTATTCGCAACGTCAGCATCGTAGCCCACGGCGGTGCTGGCAAAACTAGTCTCACTGAGGCGCTTCTGTACAATGCAGGAGCCACTAAACGGCTGGGCCGGGTAGAGGAAGGCAATACCGTCACCGACTTTCATCCTGAAGAAGTCAAGCGCAAGGTAACCATTAACACTTCCCTGGCTTTTTGCGAGTGGAAGGATAACAAGATAAATCTGCTGGATACCCCCGGTTATGCCGACTTTTTCGGCGATGTGCTAGCCAGCTTGCGGGTAACGGATAGTTTGGTGGTGGTCTTGAGCGCCGTAGCCGGAGTAGAAGTGCAGACGGAGATCGTGTGGGAGCACGCCGATGCCCAGGGGCTACCGCGCCTGGCCTACATCAATAAAATGGACCGCGAAAACGCCAATTTCCACCGGGCCCTGGAATCCATGAAAGAACGTCTGAGCGGCAATATTGTTCCCGTGCAGCTACCCATAGGAGCAGCCGAAACCTTCAGCGGGATAATCGACGTGCTGGGCCTCAAAGCCTATTCCTACCAGGACGGCAAGGCCCAGGAAATACCCATACCAGCCGAATACCAAGAGGAAGTAAAATCCATACGGGAATCCTTAATCGAAGCGGCTGCCGAAGGCGATGACGAGCTCTTAATGAAATACCTGGAAGGTGAGGAGCTGACGCCGGAAGAAGTCCGCCGCGGTTTTAAACAGGCCGTGGCCAGCGGGAAAGTGATACCGGTGCTCTGCGGTTCCGCCCTTAAGAATATAGCTGTGGCGCCTCTGCTGGACTTTATCGTTGATTTCCTGCCGTCCCCAGCCTCCCGGGCGGGGAAATCCGGAGCCGAATTAGAAAAAGAACCCCTCTCCGCTCTGATCTTTAAAACCTTGGCCGACCCCTATGTAGGAAAACTTAGCATATTCCGTGTCTACAGCGGCATTTTCCGGCCCGATTCCACCGTATACAACGCCAACAAAGAGAGCGAAGAAAAAATAGGGTCTATCTTCACCCTGCAGGGCAAAAATCAGGTACCGGTAACCGAACTAAAACCCGGAGATCTAGGGGCCGTCACCAAGCTAACCGTTTCCTCCACCGGCGATACTCTGACCACCAAGGCCCATCCGGTGCTGCTGGAAGGTATAACCTTCCCCGAGCCTACGCTGCCGGTAGCCATCAAGCCCAAGAGCAAAGGAGATGAGGATAAGCTCAGCAACGCTCTGGCCCGTTTGTTGGAAGAGGACCCCACCCTCCGCATAGCCAAAAACAACGAGACCCGGGAAACCATCTTAACCGGCATGGGCGAACTGCACCTGGACATCACGGTCGAACGCCTCCAGTCCAAGTTCGGCGTGGAAGTAGAAATGTCCACGCCCAAGGTGCCCTACCGGGAAACCATCAAGAGTTCCGTCACCAGGGTAGAAGGCAAATACAAGAAGCAGACCGGCGGGCGCGGCCAGTACGGCCATGTCTTTATAGATATGTCGCCTCTGCCGGACAAGGAATTTGAATTCACTGAGACCATCTTCGGGGGAGCGGTGCCGCGGCAGTATATCCCGGCGGTAGAAAAGGGTATCCGCGAGGCCATGCAGGAAGGCATCCTGGCCGGCTATCCCGTTACCAATATTAAAGTAAACCTGGCCGACGGTTCCTACCACTCCGTAGACTCCTCGGAGCTGGCCTTTAAGATCGCAGCCGGCATGGCCTTCAAAAAAGCCATGGAGCAGGCCAAACCGGTACTTTTGGAACCCATCATGAACGTGGAGATCACCGTGCCCGAGCAATTCATGGGCGATATTATAGGCGATCTCAACGGGCGACGGGGCCGCATTCTGGGCATGGAGCCCAACGGCAAAAACCAGGTCATCCGGGCCCAAGTTCCCCTGGCGGAAATGTACCGCTACGCCATCGATCTCAAATCCCTCACCCAGGGCCGCGGCCATTTCCGCATGGAGTTTGACCACTACGAGGAAGTGCCGGCGGGCATTGCCGAAAAAATTATCCAGGCAGCCAGGGCTGCCCGGGATAAAGAAGAGTAACTGAAGGCTTTATAAGGGGAGCGGTGAACAACCGACGTATCCAGGCTTGAAACTTAGGCCTGCTTGGACTTGAAAGCGAGCGAACAAGCCTTCGCGGTAGCCAAACTTAAGCTTCGGCCGAAAGCTTAAGAAGGGGTCGAGGATAGAGAGGCCTAAGACCGGCCCTATCGGCAAGGATGCCAGCTGACGAGGAACCCCGCCTTAAGCTTTTAGGCCGAGCGCTAGTTTGGCCCGCGAGGGAAACTTTCGCGAGCGAAAGCCAAGCAGGCCTAGAGGCACAACTGGGGATACGCCAGGGCTACGAGACTAAAACTCGGGATGTGCCAGTTGTACAACCGTTCCCTTTTTGGGAGGACTTTATGAGCCTGCACTTTATCCTCGGCCGCGCCGGTACGGGAAAGACGCGCTATTGCCTGGACTCCATACGGCGGGAGCTTTTGGCCGACCCGGAGGGGCCGCCCCTCGTCCTCCTGGTACCCGAACAGGCTACCTTCCAAATGGAAAAGGCCCTGGTCACCGGTCCCGACCTCCAGGGGTCGATCCGCGCCCAGGTCTTAAGCTTTCGCCGCCTGGCCTGGCGGGTGGGCCAGGAAGTAGGAGGGCTGACCAGGCCCTATATCAGCGACCTGGCCAAACACATGATCCTGCGGCGCCTGCTGGAACGCCATGAAGCAGAATTACAAATCCTGCACCTAGGTGCCTGGCGGCAGCCCGGTTTTGTGGCCGAGCTGGCCGCTGCCCTGCAGGAGCTCAAACGTTACCGCCTTAGCCCGGCAGACCTCCGGCAGGCCAGCACCTCTTTACAGGCCCAAGATCCGCACAGTCCCCTGGCCCTTAAACTCCACGACCTGGCCCTCCTGTGGGAGGAGATGGAAAAAGCTTTAGCCCCTCGTTTCCTGGACCCCGAGGATACCCTGGAGCTTCTGGCTGCCAACCTTCTCCAAGCCCAAAGCCTCCGGGGAGCCGAGGTCTGGGTGGACGGCTTTACCGGCTTCACGCCCCAGGAGTACGCCGTACTGGAGAGCCTTTTAAGAGTTTGCCGGTGCGTACATATCGCCCTCTGCCTGGACAGCCGCGAACTTCAAAAACCCGTCCTCGAAGGGGACCCCTTTTACCCCACCAGAGAGACCCTGGCCAGGCTTAAAGACCTGGCCCACCGCTTAGAAGTACCGGTAGATCCTCCCGCGGTGCTGGATCAAGAGGTACCTTACCGTTTCCTTCTGGCCGGTGAGCTGGCCTATCTGGAACGAAACTTCTTCCATCCGGCCGCTCCGGCCCGGGAGGGACCCGTGAATCACGTGCGGCTGCTGGCAGCCACGGATCGCCGGGCCGAAGTGGAGGGGGTGGCCCGAGAGATAATCCACCTTTGCCGCACCCGTGACTATCGCTGGCGGGAGATCGCCCTGCTGGTGCGCGATCTGGAGCTCTACCGGGACCTTATAGCCAACGTTTTTGCCGATTATGATATTCCCTTTTTTATTGACGCCAAGCGCCCCTTGATCCAGCATCCCCTAGTGGAGCTGGTGCGCGCTGCCCTGGAAACCGTGGCCCAGAACTGGGCTTACGATCCCCTTTTCCGCTTCTTAAAAACAGATCTGGTGCCCATAAGCAGGGAAGAAGTAGACATCCTGGAAAATTACGTCCTGGCCCATGGTATCCGGGGATCAAGCTGGCTGGACGGCCGGCCCTGGACTTATCAGCGCCGCTATACCCTGGAGGAAGAAACAGCTACGGCTGAAGATTCCTCTGACCTGGAGCAGATCAATGCCCTAAGGGATAAGGTTGTCACTTTCCTGGGCCCCCTGGACCGCGCCCTGCGCCAGGCCAGCAACTGCCGCGAGATGACCCTCGCCCTCTATAACCTCCTCCTGCGGCTAAAAGTGCCCGAGCAGCTGGAAAGCTGGCGCTCCCGGGCCGGGGCCAGCGGCCTCTGGGACGAAGCCCAGGAACACGCTCAAATCTGGGAAACCGTGGTGCAAACCCTGGAGCAACTGGTGGAAATCCTGGGAGAGGAAGCTTTGACCCTGGACGAGTACGCTAAAGTCTTAACCGCTGGCCTGGAGGGCCAGCGCCTAGGACTTATCCCCCAGGGGCTGGACCAGGTCTTGGTGACTTCCCTGGACCGCTCGCGCCACCCGGAGGTGCGGGCCGCCTTCCTCTTGGGCGCCAACGAAGGGCTTTTTCCCGCCCGTCCGGCCACCATGGGGTTCTTCAAGGATGCCGAAAGGGAAGAGCTGGAACAAAAGGGATTAAACCTGGCTCCCGGAAGCACAAGGCGCCTCCTGGATGAACAGCACCTCGTTTATATAGCCCTCACCCGCTCCAGGGAGTTCCTTTATTTGAGCTACGCCCTGGCCGATGAGGAGGGCCGGGCCTTGAGGCCCTCACCAGTGATCGGCCGAGTAAAAGCTCTCCTGCCCAGCCTCCAGGAAACCTTTCTGAGCGCAGAACCCGATCTCCAAGGGGCTTCCCCTCTAAACTTAATAGCCCGTCCGGCCCCAGCGCTCTCTTACCTGGCCGGCCGGCTGCGCCAACTTGTGGCGGGCCAAAGCCCAGATCCCGTGTGGTTCGAGGTATATAATTGGGCCCGGCAGCACCCCCTTTACCGCCAGCAGCTGGAAAAAATAATAGCCGGGATTTTTTACGCCAACCGGGAGGAGCCCCTGCAGCCCGAGGTTAGCCGCGCCCTGTACGGGGAAACCTTAAGGACCAGCGTATCCCGCCTGGAAAGATTCCGGGCCTGCCCCTTTGCCCATTTCCTGGGGGACGGCCTAAGACTTAAAGAGCGCCAGCGCTACAAACTAGTGGCGCCGGACCTGGGCCAGTTCTTCCACGCTGCTTTAAAGAAACTGGCCGAAACCCTTGAAAGAGAGCAACTGGATTGGGGCCAGTTGGAGAACAGCCACTGCCAGGAGCTTTGCCGGGAGATAGTGGCGGAACTGGCCCCCAGGCTGCAAAACGAGATCCTTTTAAGCACCGCCCGCTACCGCTATTTGACCCGCAAGCTGGAACAAACCCTAGAGCGGGCCGCTGCAGTCTTGGCTAAAGAGGCCCGGAACAGCACTTTCCGGCCGGCCGGGCTGGAAGTGGCCTTCGGCCCCCAGGGCCAGCTGCCTCCTCTAAGGATAACTATGCCCGGAGGACAAGTGCTGGAAATATCCGGCCGCATCGACCGGGTGGACGTAGCCCCCGGCCAACAGGGCCTGTGGGTGCGCATTGTCGACTACAAATCCAGTTCCACCGATCTAAAATTGGCCGAACTGTACTGGGGCTTAAAGCTACAGCTCCTCACTTACCTGGAAGTCCTTCTAACCCATGGTCAGGACCTCCTCGGGCAGCCCTGCCTGCCGGCCGGAGTTCTCTATTTCCCGGTGATAAACCCCCTGGTAAGGAGCCCCGGCCCTTCCCAGGATATTGATATAGAAGAAGAGCTGCTGAAAAAGTTCAAAATGAAGGGGCTACTCCTGGGCGATCCCGGCGCTTTAAGCCTTATGGACAACCGTTGGCCCCAGCCTTCTCCCCTTCTGCCGGGGAGCAGGTCTTCTACATTATCCCCGGAACAGTTCGCTCTACTCCGGCAACACCTGCGAAGGATCTTGGAAGACACCGGCCGGCAGATCCTGGAGGGGGTCATCAGCATATCCCCCTACCGCTGGAAAGGCTCTTCGCCCTGTCCGTACTGCCCTTACCGTCAGGTCTGCGGCTTTGACCCCCTCTTGCCCGGCAATAGCTATCGCTTTTTACACGATCCGGATAACAAAAGCCTCTGGGAGAAACTGCGGGTTTCGCGGATATCTGCCAACGAGCAAGTAATATAACGAAACCCATATAGAGGAGAAACCGGTGAAAATGAACTGGACCGCGGAGCAAAGGGAAGCCATACAAGCGAGAGGTTCTAACCTCTTAATATCCGCCGCAGCAGGAGCGGGCAAAACAGCGGTGCTGGTCGAACGCGTTATTCAGCGCCTCACCGACCCGCGGGAAAAAACGGACCTCGACCGGCTCCTGGTGGTCACCTTCACCCAGGCGGCCGCGGCCGAAATGCGGGAGCGCATAAGCAACGCCCTGTACCAGGCACTGGCCCGAGACCCGGCCTCCTTACATCTTCGCCGCCAGATCCTGCTCCTGGAAAAAGCCAGCATCACCACCCTGCACTCCTTTTGCCTGGACCTGCTGCGGCAATACTTCTATTTTATCCGTTTGACCCCATCTTTCCGGATAATGGGGGAGATAGAGGCCGCTCTGCTGCGCCAGGAAATACTGGAACAGGTCCTGGAAGAACGCTATGCCCGGGCTTTGGAAACCAGCTCTGCCTTTGGCCGGCTGGTGGACGCCTTTGGAGGTCAGCGGGACGACCAGTTCCTTCAGGACTTGACTTTGCGCCTCTACAACTTTGCCCGCACCCATCCCTGGCCGGAATTCTGGCTTAAGCAGGTCCTGGCGGCTTATAAAAATCACGGTGTTAAGAACTTCGATGAACTTCCCTGGGTCCGCGCCTTAAAGAAAAGCCTGGCCCTGGAAATCAAAGGAGCAATAAGGGAAGCAGAGGAAGCCCTAACCCTCGCCCAAAACCCGCGGGGCCCCGCAACCTACGCGCAAGCGCTCGCCGAGGATCTCTTCCACCTCCGGCGCCTGTACCGGGCGAGCAGGGAGTCCTGGGACGAATTTTGCCAGACCGGCCAGGACATCTCCTTCGGGCAGCTGCGACGTTCTCCCAAGGATGTGGATCCTGCCCTAAAGGAGCAGGTCCAGGCCCTGCGCCAGAATTACAAAGACAAGATACGGCACTGGCAGGAGACCTATTTCTCCCACTCCGCCGCCCAGACTCTGGCCGCCCTGCAAGACCTGGCTCCCCTGGTAGAGGAGCTGGTTGACCTGGTCCTTGCTTTTGCTCAAGCTTACCAGGAAATCAAAGAGAGGCAGGGCCTGGTAGATTTTAACGACCTGGAACATTACTGCCTTAAGCTCTTGCTTGCGCCGGAAGCAGGGCCCCATAACCTGGCGCCTTCGTCCCTGGCCCGGGAACTGCAGGAGCACTTTGTAGAAGTTCTGGTGGATGAGTACCAGGATATCAATCCCTTGCAGGACCTTATCCTGCGGCTGGTCTCCCGGCAGGGAGGGGAGCGGCCCAATCTCGTCTTAATAGGCGACGTGAAACAGAGCATATACCGCTTCCGCTGGGCCGAACCCAGCCTGTTCCTGGAAAAATATTTTACTTACGATAAAGCTCCCGGCAGCCGCCACCGCCGCCTGGATCTCACCGTTAATTTCCGCAGCCGGCCGGAAATCTTGTCCGCCGTTAACTTCCTCTTCCGCCATATCATGACTGCCGAAGTAGGGGAGATAGATTACGACACCGCCGCCGAACTGCGGCCGGGAGCCGCTTATCCCGCGGCTGAAGGGGACACCTCAGCTCAACCGGTAGAGCTGCACCTGCTTATACACCAGGCTAACCGTGACGGAGAGGCGAATGGTCTGGAGGAAGGGCCTGCTCCTCAGGAACCGGAAGAACTGGAGACCGTCCAGGCAGAGGCCCGCCTAGTAGCCCACCGCATCCAGGAACTGGTGAACAGGGGCCAAATATGGGACGCCCAATACCGGTCTTACCGGCCCTTGACTTACCGCGATATTGTAATTCTCTTGCGCTCCACCCGGGGGAAAGCCGGGATCTTCCTGGAAGAACTGCGCCTGTGGGGTATCCCGGCCTACGCAGATACCGGGGAGGGCTACCTGGCAGCCCCGGAGATAGCCACTATGCTGGCCTTACTGCAAATAATAGATAATCCCTATCAAGATATTCCCCTGGCCGCTGTATTGCGTTCGCCCATAGTAGGCTTGAAGGCCGACGACCTGGCCAGGCTGCGCGCCAGGCATCCCCAGGGAGAATTCGCGGCCGCGGTGGCGGCCGAAGTGAAAACAGGGCAAGGGCCCCTGGCAGAACGCCTGGCCCAATTCTGGCAAAAACTCGAAGACTGGCGCACTCTCGCCCGGCGGGGCAAACTTTCCGACCTGATCTGGACCATATATCGCCAGACAGGCTATTACGACTGGGCAGGAGGCTTGCCGGGCGGCCAGCAGCGCCAGGCCAACCTGCGCGCTCTTATAGACCGGGCGCGGCAGTACGAACAGACTTCATTGCGCGGCCTTTTCGGATTCTTGCGCTTCATAGAGCGGCTGCAGGAAAGCGGCGAGGACCTGGCCGAAGCCCAGCCCCTGGGGGAAAAGGAAAACGTGGTGCGCTTGATGAGCGTGCACAAGAGTAAAGGCCTGGAATTCCCCGTGGTTATCCTGGCCGGCCTGGGCAGCCAGTTTAACTTAAAAGACCTGTACCAGAATGCTCTCATCCACAGAGAATGGGGCCTGGGCTTACAATTTGTAGACCCCGCAAAAAGTTTGGTTTATCCTACTTTGCTTTATATGGCGGTACGGGACGGCCTTAAAAGAGAAAACCTGGCTGAGGAGCTGCGCATCCTCTATGTAGCCTTAACCCGGGCGCGGGAAAAATTGATCCTGGTAGGAACCGTAAAGGGAGGGGAGGAGAGATTGCGCGCCTTATGGCCCACCGGAAGAGCGCAGGACCAACCCCTCCCCGTTTCCATCCTCCTTACCGCCCGGAACTATCTAGACTGGATACTGCCGGCCCTGAGGGTCGCCGACTCAGGGCCCACACGCGATGCCGGCACGTGGCAAATATACTACTGGGACCCCCGGAGCCTCCCGGCGCCGGAAGAACAAAAAGGCGGCCCTCTGGAGGAGCTGCTGCAAAGAGTCCAAAAACTGGACCCCGTACCCGTACAAAGCCCCTACCGGGAACAGGTCCTCCAGGCCCTCAACTGGAGCTACCCTTACGCGAAATATGCGACCAAATTCGCCAAGATCGCCGTCAGCGACGTAAAAAATTCCCTGGATGGTCCCCTCACCGGCGAAGAAATAGAAGTGCGGCCCTTTATGCCGGCAGTCATACGGCAGCCGCGCTTCCTTAAGCCAGTCCAGGAGCTCACCCCCTTGGAAGTGGGCAACGCTTTCCACCTGGTAATGCAGCATCTGGACTTAAGCGGGCCCCTGGATGACCAAAGCATTGCCCGGCAGGTCCAGGCGCTGGTGAAAAGGGAAATACTCACCCCCGAACAGGCGGCTGCTGTCTCCTGTTCCAGGATCGCCAATTTCTTTAAAAGCGACCTGGGACAACGCCTGCTGGCGGGGAAAAGGATCTTAAGGGAGGTACCTTTTACCCTGGGCCTGCCTGCCGGCCGCTTTTACCCGGAACTGGGAGAAGGGGAGCCTAAGGAGACCGTGGTAGTCCAAGGGATAATAGACTGCCTGGTAGACGAGGGAGAGGGCTTCTTGCTCATCGACTACAAAACCGATAAGATAGAGCCTGCCTCCTTGATGGAGGTGGCAGAACGCTACCGGCCGCAACTGGAGATCTATGCCCTGGCCGTAGAATCCATCTACCGCCGCAAAGTCAAGGATAGATACCTTTACTTTTTCTATCCCGAGGTCGCCGTGAGCTGCCCAACCTGAGTTAAATCCTATTTTATGATTCATATGTCCATAAAGCGGAGTGGAAGCGGAGAGAAAGCGGAGTGGGTCCCGGGGGTACTAATTAAATATGATTTAACTCCTAAAGCGGGTCGAATCCAGGTGCAGTTTGCCTAATGTAGATACCTTTGCTTGTCACCAAACAATATACACATTAGGCAAAAAATCATTCATTGTATGCCTGTAGTCATAACAAGTTGAAAAATAGACATTCCAAAGTATACAGCGGTCGATAAACAGGTACTGCAGGTTTCCACGCTAGTTTGGTAATTTGTCCGTTGACAAGCGCGGAGATAACGGCTAATCTGTTATTAGAAAAATAATCCTATATTGGGAGGAAAAACTCATGGAGGCATACTTTAAGTTGGTTACCAGGGGGTTAAAGGTAGTATTGAAGGGCGACCAGGAATTCGTTAGGGAAACTTTGGCTAACCCACTATTATCGGAACTTTTATACGAATTTGCAAAAGAAAGGAGTTATTTTGCCGAAAGGGAAGACAGGGCCGCGGAAGTAGGACGGGTATCCGATGAGGGCGAGGGAATGGAAAAAAATCTCGAAGCCATCCCGACTATTGCCGAACTCCGCTCCAGGGCGCTAATACAGAATAACAAAGAACTGGTTACATTGGTGGTTTATTATGCTGATTACTGCCGCAAAGAACCGCCCACCAACGAAGACCTGCGCCGCATACTCAAGGCAGACCTGCGGGAGAAATCAACCACTGTCAACAGCCTCACGACATACTTGCAGCGCGCCAAGAGAGAAGGGTGGGTGACACAGGACGGGAAAAGATGGAGGATAACGGCAACCGGCTTACAGAAAGTGCAGGAATGGCTGGAGGAATATAGTTAATTTGTCTATCGCTTCACCAGAAATGATGCACGCAAAGGTCCATACGCCTTCTACAAATTTACGTAAGCCCAAACGAAACTTAAGAAAAAAGGTCTTATGCGGTGAAAAACGATAAATTATGACCTTCTGTGGTTATTTTTCAGAATTTGACTCTTCTGGCAGGCTATTCCACAATAATAATTGAAAAGTTTGACGTTCCTTCGGGGGTGTTTAGTATGAATGCTGCTGATTACGGCTGGCTCCGGGAAAAGGAATTAGTCCGCTTAACTTGTCTCCTTCCGATTTACGGGAAAGACGATGGGGGAAACTATACCGAAGTGTGGTTCGATGACAGGCGCAAATTGGAGGTGAGAAATCGCACTAAGACGGTGGTAAATAATATCTTAGGTTTTTTGGGGATGAGTACTCGACAAGCCCTAAGCGCGTGGGGCAGGGAAGGGCGGCGACATGCTTCCCCTATCGTACTGGGCCCGCAGATGACGTTAGTACCCCTTCCTGTTCGCCGACCCCTCTTCAGAGATCAGGGCGGCACAGGGTATGTTGTGCTGCAAAAAATAATTTCCTGGGAGGAAGAACAGGAGGGCGAATTTCGTAGCAGCTTGTTGTTGGCCGGCGACCAGCGGCTGGGATGCCTGCTGAAGATAGAAAGCTTGCAGCTACGGCTCATGGAGGCCCAAAAGGTTTGGCGCCGTAGTCTGGAATTATTTAACGAATTGTCTGGGGGCCCGGATACGGGCGGTACAAATCCTTTCTTGTTTTATATTTCTCCTGAACCATGACCCCGAAGCCCACCCCCTAATCGATTATTCAGACCTCACCTTTTTGACCCAGGAGATCATCACCGACATCACCGCCGGAGAAAAACACTATGTAGATATTCTCGCCGCAGCTAGACGCGGCGAAGCTGGGGCTTATAACCGCGATATTTGACACTTACCTGGGTTTAAGCCCGGAAGAGGAGCAGGAAGTGGAGGAGATGTTACATAAGGAATTAAGTCCGGAGGAGGTGAAGAAGGTAATGGAACTCAGGACTTCGTGGCACATAAAGGGATGGCAAGAAGGGTTGCAGCAAGGGTTGGAGCAAGGCCGTAAAGTGGGCCTGGAGGAGGGCCGGAGGGAAATTTTGCTAAGGCTTTTAAAGAAGCGTTTAGGTTCTGTTTCTCCTGAGGTAGAGGAGAAAATCAAGGCTCTCTCCTTGAAGGAGCTTGACGAGCTGGCGGAGAAGATATTTGAGGTGTCCAGTGAAAGCGACGTAAAAGCTCTGCTCGGCATAGCCCATTAAAATCTAGCCGGGCCCATCCAGAGGCCCATCCCGGTTTCTCCTGGGCATACCTAATCATCTTGCCGCATGGGTAGCCAGGGGAGCCCCCCGCTAGCCATATCCAAGATAATCGTCTCCTGACACCTGCTACCACGCCACCCGCGGCGAGTTGCTGGCCGCGACTTAACTTCGAAGGTTATCCTCTAAGTGCAAAAGGCTTGCAAGGCGACGGCTTCTACTGGGCAAAGGTCGAGTTGCGTCAGCCCTTGAAGGAAATATCGGGTTTAACTTAAGGCCCGCGCTTAAGATGGGGGCCTTTATGACGGTGCGTTATATTATTATCAGCGGAGGCGTACACAAAATGTGAAGCGACAACCTGGGTCTAGGGGAACTGAATACAGTAGCACTTGGGCTGCCATAAGGCAGAGCTGGAAATGCCGTGCCCAGAACAAGCGGCAGGCCGAGGGAGAAAGACGGAGCCTTGCTCTGGACAGAGCACGGGCAGTAGCCAGGCATTTGAATGAACGTTACAGGGTGAAAAACGTCTATCTCTTTGGTTCGCTGGTTTAGGGAAAACACTTTTCTCCCCGCTCTGATATAGACCTTCTGGTTGAAGGCTTTCCTGCCCGTGCCAATTACTGGAGAACCGTGGCAGAAGCGGAGGAAATCGCCGTACCTTTTCCTGTAAGCTTGGTTCTGATGGAGGGAGCAGTGTCTTCATTGGTGGAGCGAGTAATTAAGGAAGGGATACGCCTATGACGCGAAAAGAGATACTTCTTCTTACTTATATTTTATTATTACCCGTTTAGCGGCGGAATTGGCCGCTCAAGTAATTGTTGATATGAAGGATTACCGTAATAATAGCGGGGTAGTTTGCCAAGAAGATAGCGGAAAATGGTACCGGTGCCTTAAAATTTACAAGATTAACGGCTGTGCCCGGAAACTGAAACTGGAAGAGGGCAGCACAAATAGTGAAAGAACGGCAACGGCTTAACGCCCTTCTCTTTGAGCAAGAACGCCGCTACCAAGCCAAAAGCGCAACCATTGACGCCTCCAGAAGATTGCAGGGACTTGCGCGCCAATCGGAAGAGCTGCAAGCAATAATTGATAAAATAATTCAGGAAGGTGGGGGCAAAGTACCTAAGGAGAAACTGGCTGCTCTTTTAAAAGAAGGCTATGGGCCAGGAGCCCTTACAGCCTCCAATCTGGTTCAAATAGTAAACGAGGAGTTCACCCCAATCCGCCCATTCGCCCGCGGGTTATTTCTGCCTTGCCGGCTTCCAACTCTGGCTAGCTGAAGGAAAAATAATTTTGTGACGGCCAAGGTTCGGCGATAGCAGGCTACAAGCCAGAGCTCGCAGAAGGGGTTTCTATTGGATAACTAGGACTGCTTCTTACCCTTGTGAATTCATGGATTTTCCTATACCCAGGCTTATCAGGTGAATTAAATACTGGTTGGCGCTAACTCCTTCCTTTCTGGCGTTTTCCATAACCATTTTATGAAGACTTTTGGGCATCCGCAGGGGAAAACGGCCACTGTATTCAGCCAGTTCGTCGTGCGGGTTAGAAGGTTCGGGTATAGTTAAACCCTCCTCTAAGCTAGCCTCGATCCAGCATTTCTTGGCATCCTGGGCCATCTTAATGGCCTCTTCAATTGTATCTCCAGTACCGATGCAATTGGGTAAATCAGGAAATTCGACCATATATCCACCGCCGTCTTCTTTAGGAAGGGGTTTTACTACAAACGGATACTCAAGACTGAGGTAGTAAGCCAGACCCTTATTCAAGGCAAATTCCTCCTTTACTCTTCTGCTTCTTCTATTACTCTTAATGTCATTTTTACATACACTGGCCTCATAGGATTTTGCTTGGGGAGCGTTAGCCTAATATCACCCTTTATGTAGGTATAATGGCTGCTCCCTTTGCTTGGCTGTCTACACTTGAAACCGTGTTGTCTAAGAATCTTGTCCAGATCCTCGAAATTAACATCCCAAGGATTGCGCTTTATTTTCTCTAGCAGCTTTTCTCTTTTTGTCATTGATAGTAATTCACTCCCGATAATATTATACATAATATCATATATAATGCCAAACCTGAATACTCCGGTGACCAACTGATCGGTGGAGCAGTTAACGTTTCGAGCTTCCTCTGGTCCAGGGCTCTGGTCATGGTGGGCAAAGCGGTCCTAGAGGGCAAGCGCACCAAAATTGCTACCATACCTATCGAGCTGCGCCAGCCCTTGAAAGAAATATTGGGTTTAACTTAAGGCCCGCGCACAAGTTGCGGGCCTTAAGCGTGTAGGCTCCCTTAATCCTTCAGCAGAGATAATATGACTGGCTATGTCCAGGCAGCTTTCCACTGCCAGGTGAAGGGTTAGCGATTCTTATTAGCCCCTTGCCCAAGCTTTTCACCTCTTTACACCCAAAGTAAAATAACGTAAACTAAAGAAAAAACAGGAGAAACCGGAAATGCCCATAGACCATGACGCCATATTCAAAGAGCTCATCACCAACTTCTTTAAAGAATTCATGGAGCTCTTCTTCCCCGAAGCCCACGCCTTAATCGATTATTCCGACCTGACCTTCTTGACCCAGGAGATCATCACCGACATCACCGCCGGAGAAAAGCACTATGTAGATATACTAGCCAGTGTTAAAATAAAAGGAGAAGAGGGCTATGTCCTTATCCACGTAGAGCCTCAAGCTTATAGAGAACCTGACTTTGCCCGGCGCATGTTTATATACTTTAGCCGGCTATATGAGAAATACCAGAAGAAGGTATTGCCCATAGCCGTCTTTTCATATGACAGCAAGGCTGAGGAGCCGGACAAACACGAAGTAGCCTTCTCTTTTCTTAAGGTGCTGGAGTTTAAGTTTTACAAGGTGCAACTTAAGAAGCTGCCGTGGAGGAAGTACCTAAGGAGCGACAATCCGGTGGCGGCGGCGCTTCTTAGCAAGATGGACTACAGCCCCCAGGAGAGGCGGCGGTTAAAGGTAGAGTTTACCAGGATGGTAGCCAGGATGCAGCTAGACCCGGCGAAACTGGGGCTTATAACCGCGATATTTGACACTTACCTGGGTTTAAGCCCGGAAGAGGAGAAGGAAGTGGAGGAGATGTTACATAAGGAATTAAGTCCGGAGGAGGTGAAGAAGGTAATGGAACTCAGGACTTCGTGGCACATAAAGGGATGGCAAGAAGGGTTGCAGCAAGGGTTGGAGCAAGGCCGGAAAGTGGGCCTGGAGGAGGGACGGAGGGAAATTTTGCTAAAGCAGTTAAAGAAGCGTTTAGGTTCTGTTTCTCCTGAGGTAGAGGAGAAAATCAAGGCTCTCTCCTTGAAGGAGCTTGACGAGCTGGCGGAGAAGATATTTGAGGTGTCCAGTGAAAGCGACGTGAAAGCTCTGCTCGGCATAGCCCATTAAAATCTAACCGGGCCCATCCAGAGGCCCATCCCGGTTTTTCCTGGGCATATGTAATCATCTTGCCGCCCGGATGGCCAAGGAAGCCCCCGCTAGGCATATCAAAGATAATAGTCTCCTGACAGCCCCTACCACGCCACCCGCGGCGAGTTGCTGGTGAGCAAAAACGAATGGGCGCGGTATACGTTCCTGGAGGAAACCTGGCGCGAATATTTTGACTGCCAGCCCCTATTCAGAGCCTTTTTTAACGGCCTCTTATCTTAAATGTAGCCAATATCCGGCCTGTCGCTTTTCCAAAAGTGAAAATCGTGTTGCTTTTGTTTAGCCCGGTGCTATACTGGAACTAGAAAGTAGGTGAAAGCCATGGAGGAAGTCCGAAAGGAGATTGCCGCTTCGGAAGAAGAACAGTTTCGCCGGGAGGGGCAGATGTTTTTCCTGGGGAGCTGGGTCCAGGGCGAGATAAGGGACCTGCGGGCCGAGATCCGGGAACTGCGTAAAGAACTGGAGGAAAATGTAACCCAGCTGCGGCAGGAAATAAAGGATATGGGGTCTCAATTGCGGCAAGAAATGAAAGTCGTAGAGTCTCAACTGCGGCAAGAGATGAAGTCTATGGAGTCACAATTACGGCAAGAAATGAAGGCCATAGAGTCTCAGCTAAGGCAGGATATGAAAACCATGGAGACCCAGTTGAGGCAGGAGATCAAGGCCTCGGAAAACGGCATAAGGGAAGAGATAAGGACTTTCCGTCAGGAGATAAGGGGGCTGGTATGGGCTACCATAGCCATCGCCCTCGCGGCGTTAGGCGTAAGCGTAAGTGTGGCTATAAAGATCTGGCAATAAGCAACCGCTTGCGGGTAGGTCAGCTTTTAACCCGCTCCCAAGACCTGGTCTTGCCCTGTGATATAGCCCTTTCCGCTTATGGATCTTGGTCGATAAACAGTTAGCGAAACAGAGAGATTGCAGCTAAAGAAGGCTTCAAGATGGCTAAGTCTTTCTTTTAGGCCGCGCACGTCTTGCAAGGAAGTCAACCACGTTGTCGCGCCGGGGAGGTTTGTAATTAAGAGGTGGGACCCCTGGCTTTAGTTCCAAGTTGCGATACATGTACTCTGTACCTTCGAGAGGGAAAAAATGAGTCTC
>NZ_JBJHHE010000018.1:0-47862 GCF_056378755.1 Thermanaeromonas sp. DSM 22490 | reverse complement strand
GTAGATGTCATTACTATTTTCGATGTCGATATGCTAATACCTGCTAATTAAAATGAGTTTTTCACAACGCTTCTAGATCAAAATTTGAGATATTATTCCTCCAATGAGGAAGGCCAGTATTAGTATAGTGGGCCAGATAATAATAGCCTGTCGAGCTCCTCGTTCTTTAAAAATTACTAGGGCAGAGGCTATACAGGGAACAAAGATGGTAATGGTCACTAAAGCTACAAGGGTCTGCTGGGGTGAAAGGGCTAGAGAATAAAGACCTGCAGCGCCAAAATCCCGCCGGATAAATCCCATGATAAAGGCGGTGGCCGCCTCTCTCGGTAACTGCAGCCAATCGACTGTTAAGGGCACTAATAAGTTCTGTATCCTCTCCAGCCAACCTGTCACTTGGAGGACCCCGATGAGCAAGGCTCCGCCGACAAACAGGGGAGTTGCCTCCCGGATAAACATGGAAGTCTTAGTATAGGTTTTCCTCAATACATTTTCCAACTGCGGCCAGCGCAGGGGGGGCAGATCAATAAACAGATCACTGGGCTGTCCCGGCAGCATCCGATTAAGTAGAGTACCGGTTACCACCAAGATGCTTAGAATAATAACAACGTATAAAATAACATAGCGGGGACCCAGGGGGGCCAACATGCTAGTAATCACTGCCAATTGAGCAGAACATGGGATGGTCATAGCCAGGAGGAAGGTTGCTATAAATCTTTCACGCGGCGTGGCCAGCAAGCGAGTAGTAATGGTAGCTGCAGTGACACAGCCGGTACCAAGTATAATGGGAATGACTCCCCGGCCGTTCATACCTAAATTCATTAAAATGCGATCCACCAGGACAGCGATTCGGGGTAAATATCCAGAATCCTCCAAGAAGGATAAACTTAAGTAGAAACCTACTACCAGTGGCAACAAAAGTCCTAGGATATAGGTTACCGTCATGGTAAGAAGACCAAATTCCCCAATTAGGATGGTCCGCAGGGGGGAAGCGCCTAGTACAGGTTCTAGCAATCCCCTTATGAACGGTTCATAGTAGGCCTGCATTATTTGCTCTTCGGTAATCCCAACTACTGTTTGAGCAATAAAAACGCCGATGAACTGGTAAAGAGCATAAAGGGTGAGTAAAAGAATAGGTACACCAGTCCAGGGCTGAATCATCCACCGGCCCACGTGGGTTTTAAAAGAAGCTTTGGTCATATCTCCTTTTACCACGGCTGCCAGGATCTCATCTACCCGCCGGCGTCTAAGAAGGTATATTTCTTCCCGCCTGTCCATGGGCTTCAGGCGATGGCGAGCAGCTACCCACGGGTCTCCTTCCAGGACTAGCAGAGCTTCCGCCCGGCTGTGAACTTTAGGTAGGATAGGCTCTAACATTTCCTCGAGCTCAGGCAACCCATTGCCTGGCCGGGCATAAGCTACTGCTTGCTTCAGCTCGTCCAAGCCTTGTTTTTTAACTGCCACCGTCGGTATAACAGGTACCCCGAGCAGTACTGCCAGTTTTTTATCATCAACTTTTATACCTTCCTTGGCCGCTTCATCAATCATGTTAAGGGCTACCACCATAGGAAAGCCCATGTCAATTAATTGTTGGGTCAAGAAAAGATCCCGGTCGAGGTGAACAGCATCTACTACATTTATTATTACATCAGCTGCTAAGATGATGTCGCGAGCAACCTTCTCTTCTTCGTTAAAGGAGGAAACCCCGTAAATTCCAGGAGTATCTATAATAAAGTCTTGGCCGACACGCCCGTGGTGAATCTCCAGGGTAGTACCAGGAAAATTGGAAACATCAGCATATAAACCGGTTAAAGCGTTAAAAAAAACAGATTTACCCACATTGGGGTTGCCGACCAAAACAATTTTGCGCACTCCCGCTGGAAATTGAAATTCCTTAAACTCATGACAATTCATAGGTTGCTCCCCTTCTAACAAGCCTCTTTCTGCTGAGCTAGGGGTTCTACTTCTATCTTATGGGCCAATCCTCTGCCTATGGCGATTTCCTGGTGGTTGCGCCCTATAATAACCGGCCCCTTGGGTATTATCCCTTTACATTCTATAACCGCGCCTTCCCAAAGTCCAAAACGAATGGCCTGACTGCGTATTTCTTTTCCCGGTAGACTAACGATGCGATAGAATTGTCCCTTTTTTACCTGAGCTAGTGTCATGACTTTCCCCTCCCCCGGGAATAGTCTAAATGAAAAGCATTATCATTAACCTATACTTATTATAATGCAATTGAAAATCATTGTCAATGAGTCGCCACCCGTTTTTAACGTCGCTCTTCCCGACTTAAAACATAGCGAATATCTTTTTCTACCGGAAGATGATAAGAGCGGCACAGCTGAAGCAAGCGTGAAGTTGTACGCTCTCCCAAATATTCTTCCAGTTGTTTTAAATTTAGGTTGCTCGTTATCACTGTTGGGAGTTCGTTGATTAAACGGTAATTGATCAAGGAATAGATTTTATTACGGGTCCACTCCGTATAATTGTGAGCTCCCAAATCATCTAGAATTAGAACCTTGGCATCCCGAGCGGTGGTAAGCAATTCCAATTCTGTGGGGCTCTCTGTTTCGGCTTTACGGTCATAGGTTGCTCGAATTTCATCTAAAAGGTCGGGAACCACCACAAACAGTACTTCCTTTTTCATGGCCGTTAGGGCATTGGCAATGGCCGCCGCCAAAAAGGTTTTGCCACTACCTACTGGGCCAAAGATAAAAAGGCCCCTGACGACCTGCTGCTCAGCACATTGGGCTACAAAATTTTTACAAGCCTCCAGACAGCGCCGGGCGCTTTCGTAGTAGGTAGTGCCGGTTAGATCATCATATAGATGTCTTGAATAATACTTGAGGTCAAAGTTGGCAAAGGTATGCCGGCTGAGCTGCGGTGCCAGGTGAGCGGAGCGGAGGCGATTTTGCCAGGATTTAAGTTGCATGCACTTACAGCGATAAGCCCGACCCTCACGAATTATCACCCCTCGATCCTGACATTCCGTACAGGAAGGAGGATTAGTCCAGGGTAAAAGGTTATCAGGGTCGGAGCTTAAGGGCTGACGTTTCAAGAGAGCTGCCGGAACCTGTAGCTTTTCCATAGGATTTCACCATCGCCTTTTTAACTTACGGTTCTAAACGGTAAAGTTCGCGATATTTATCGTCGTTAGATGTATCTAACCGCCTTTTTTTACCGGGCCTTTGTTTTAGAAGGCGCTCGTCATAAACAATGGCTTCTTGAACCGTACGGATATTATGGCGCAGCCAGTCCCTTAAGATAGAATCTATGTAGCGGAAGTTGAGGGCACCCCGCAATACTGCCCTTTTTAAGGCCTCTATAATAAGTTCAGAATTGAGGTTGCTGTTATGGTACCAGTCGGCAATTTGGCTGGTTTCAAAGGGAGATAAAGGGCGCCCAAATTCTTTTTCAAAGGTCCGATAAATCTCTCCCAAGCTAGGCTCTAGTGTTGCTGCCACTTCTTTTTCGCTATTTGCTTTATTATTTAGGTTTAAGCTTGTAGAAGCTTCTTCATTGGCCAATATTATTTGGGTGAGCTTATGCCAGAGGTTGCGGAGGGAAAAGGCATTGAGCCAGCGACCTGTAGCCGCATTATAATAGGGCTCGACGGTAATAATCTTTTTCTCAATTAAGCTGGCCAGGATATTTTTAACTTCATCACTATCTACGGATAGATACTGGCTTAATTTTTCCGGCGAAGGAAAACGATCATGTTCTATCTGGCGCCAGCGCAAAAGATGGAGAATAACCATTACCTCTATCTCGGAAAGGTTGAGACGGGTATAATATTGAAGTAAAGGGTTGGGGATGGTTATACTGCCATCTTCAAATAATAAGGCAAGTAGCTCAGGAGACAAGTTACTGGATGCTGGCATCCTGTCCCTCCTAACCTGGTAAAAGGGTGTGGTAGGGGTTGGTGTTAATTTTATTATAGCACTGCTTGGGACGAGGTCCAAGGTATTAGCCAAGGAGGTTGATTATGGAAGTCATCGCTTTTGTTGGCCCCAGCGGGACCGGTAAAAGCCATCGCGCTCTGGTCATGGCTCATGATTATCAAGCCGATATTATTATTGATGATGGGCTTTTAATTCAAGGCAGTCGTATCCTCGCCGGGGTTTCGGCCAAGGAACAGCCTACCCGTGTAGGGGCTATTAAAACTGCTTTATTTTTGGATCCTCGCCATGCGACAGAGGTAAGAGCTAAAATTGCCGCCTTAGCTCCTCGCAGAGTTTTACTTATCAGCACTTCCCGGGAAATGGCCTGCCGCATTGCCCATAATTTGGGATTACCGGAACCTAGTCTGTTTATTGATATTACCGAGGTGGCTACTCCCAGGGAAATTGCCCGGGCCCTGCAAATCCGCAAACAATTGGGTAAGCATGTTATTCCCGTTCCTACGGTCGAGGTAAAACCGCGGTTTAAAGGCCTTTTCATTGAACCCTTACGCACTTTTTTGCGACGTCACCATACTTCGCCCGGAAGAAGCAAAAGTTTGTGGGTCGAGCAAACTATTGTCCGTCCCACCTTTAATTTTTTAGGCCATTTTTATGTTTCCAATGCAGCTATAGAACAGCTAGCAGGCTATCTAGCAAAAAATGAAGCAATATTATATCCCCGCGTTCAGGTGGAAAGCTCTGCTTCTGGGCTCATACTACATATAGAGGTCACCGGGCGTTACGGCTTTGCCTGGAAGCCCTTTTTGCAAGCAGCCCAGAAAAAAGTTAAGGCAGGGATCGAAGATATGACGGCCCTGCCGGTAAAAGCAGTCAACATCACGGTCAAGCACCTGGCCCTTTAGATCGCCTCAACCATGGGCCACTGCTTTCCCCAATTTAAGTTGTCTAGACACAAAGCGCTCCATCCGGTTCATGGCTTCTGCCAGCTCCTGCAAAGAAGCTGCATAGGAACAGCGTACAAAGCCTTCCCCACTGGGACCGAAGGCATTACCGGGCACTACGGCTACCCGTTCTTCCTGCAATAACCTGGCGGCAAATTCTTCGGAAGTCAGGCCCGTTACTATAATGGAAGGAAAGACATAGAAAGCGCCCCGGGGTTCAAAGCAGTCCAATCCCATTTCCCTTAGACGGCTTACTACGAACCGTCGCCGTTGATCATATTGTTCCACCATAGAGGCCACATCCTGCCGTCCATGGCGCAAAGCTTCCAGGGCAGCCATCTGACTCATTATGGGAGCACAGAGGATAGTATATTGATGAATTTTCACCATCGCGGCTAAAAACTCGGGATGAGCAGCCACATACCCTATGCGCCATCCCGTCATGGCGAAGGCCTTGGAGAAACCGCTGATCAAAATGGTGCGTTCTTGCATGCCTGGTAGAGAGGCAAAGGACACCGGGGGGCCATCGTAACGGAGTTCGGCGTAAATTTCGTCGGCCAGGACTAAAAGGTTATATTTTTCCACCAGCCGGGCTATGGCCAGCATATCCTCAGAACTTAACATAGCACCAGTAGGATTATTGGGATAACAGAGGATAAGTACCTTTGTTTTCGGCGTGACGTATTTTTCTAGCTCTGTAGCGCTCAGCATAAAATCCCTGGCCCTGCTGGTAGGAACCTCTACCGGAACTCCACCGCACAAGAGGGTAATGGGTTTATAAGACACATAACAGGGCTCTGGAATCAATACTTCATCCCCGGGATTAATGACTGTACGGAGGGCCAGGTCTACTGCTTCGCTGGCACCTATGGTAATGAGTATCTCTTTTTCGGGATGGTACGAGACGCCGAAACGCTCTTCCAGATAAGCAGCAATGGCCCGGCGCAGTTCAGGCATACCGTAATTGGAAGTATACATGGTATAACCACGCTCCAAGGCCCTAACACAGGCCTCCCGGATATGCCAGGGGGTAACGAAATCCGGTTCACCTACTCCCAGGGAGATGACTCCTTTAGTATTGGCCACCAGGTCAAAAAACCGGCGGATGCCCGAAGGCTGTAAACTCTTGACTACCGGAGAAATAAATCTCTGGGGTTCAAAGCCGCCTGTAATGGTCATGGCTGTACCACCTGCCTGCGATCAGCTTCTAGGTCTTCAAAGATAACCCCGTCTTGTTTATACTTCTTTAAAATGAAATGGGTTACCGTGCTCTGAACATGCTCCAGCCGGGCCAGTTTTTGCGCCACAAAGTAAGCTACTTCTTTCAGGCTTTTGCCTTGCACCAGGACGGAAAGATCATAACTGCCGGACATGAGAAACACGGATTTTACTTCCGGGTAGCGATAAATACGGGCAGCCACTTCATCAAAACCTACATCTTGTTGAGGAGTTACTTTAACATCGATAAGGGCAGCCACTTCTTCTTCCCCAGCTTTTTCCCAGTTAATCAGGGTGGAATAGCCTAAAATGATTTTTTCTTTTTCCATCTGGGCAATTTCTTGAGCAACCTGATCCACCGGCAAGCCCAACATAATGGCTATTTCTTTAGCAGTAAGTTTGCTGTTATTTTCCAAAAGCCGTAGTATTTTGGAGCGCATCTTTTCCCTCCTTCACCAAGGAATTGGCCCAAAAATAATTTAGCCTCCTGTCCCCAAGGGACGGGAGGCTTTTTCCCGCGGTACCACCCTTCTTGGCCCCAAAAGGCCCACCTCGGTGCGCCGAAGAAGCGCATGGCCTTTAACGGGGCTCTTCCGTCCTGGCCTACTAGGAAAAACCGTTCGGCAGGAAGCTCCGGGGTGGCTTTCGGCAGAAACGGTTACCGGGCTTCCACCCTCCCCGGCTCGCTGGGAAACCGCTAAGTCTGCTTACTTTCCCCTTCATGGCCTTTAGGACCTCTAAATATCTTGTAGCGACATTTTAGCACTATGAAAACTGTTCTGTCAACAGATGATTCTATTGGTTGCAAGAAAGCTTTAGCAGTCGCAAACGGCGCGCAAGATAAAAAGGATTTGTTAGTTCTTCTTCAGCCACATTTATCACTGTAATTCCCGCCTGGCGGTAGAAGAATTCTTTGCGCCAGTCCTGCTGCTGGGAGGCGATTTCAAAACCGAGATTTAAGTGTGGCAAGAAGAAGGCGAGCTTCCCCCCTCTGGTGGTAAAGTCTTCTATTATTTCTTCACCGGGGTAGGCCCGTTCTAAAGCTAGGCGCAAATTTCTTAAAGGGTCTGTTAGGGTTCTGGTCTGTGCAACTTCTTCCCCGGGATAAACTTCTTCTAGCCTGTCGGTAAGGGGCTTAGTTACAGTAAAGGTCTCCGTCGTAGCTTCGGGTGCCGTTTCCCCCTGCGGGGGAACCACTTCTTCTCCCGGGCTATTTTTGCCTTCTCTATACTCGGCTACACCTTTGGTAATAATCTCCTGTAGGTCACGGGAAAAGTTACCGAAGCTTTGCAAGACCCTGCGATCGGGTAAACGCTGGGCAACTAACTGTTCCAATAAAGCTTGCATGTGTTCGGTTCGGCCTTCCAGGGCTTCGGCCAGGAGATCTCCCATTGCCTTGATGAGGGCTATGCCTCGAGCTATCTCTTCCTCTCGTTCTGCCCCTCCTTTAAGGCCAGCAGAAATGGCACATTGAACCAGCTCGTCGACGGAGCTGAGGATTTGGGCTTCCAGCCTGGTATTGCGCACGAAAAATCCCTCCTCGGTTGGAGGATATCCTCCCCATCAGTATATGCCCGGTTTAGCAAAACAGAACCGCAAGGTTTTGTTTGCGTTGGGGAGGATAACACGAGGAGGGAAAAGAGAAAATTATTCTACTTGGGGCCGGGGATAAAGGCCAGCTTCCTTAACGATAGTGGGGATAATCTCTTCCCACATTACAGCCATGATGTGCACGCCGGCTACTCCTTCAATGGTTCGGAGGTGTTTAATCTGTTCCACACATATAGCTACCCCTTCGGCTTTGGGATCGGAAGCCTTCTCCATCCGGGCTATAATTTCATCAGAGACGATCATGCCCGCTACCGATTGCTGCATATACTTGGCAGCCCGCACTGATTTTAAGGGCATTACGCCGGCAATAATATAGGCTTTCTTGTGCAGGCCCCGTTCCCGCACCAGGGCCATGAAGCGCTCAAAGCGTTCCATGTCAAATATACATTGGGTCTGGATGAAGTCAGCGCCCGCCTTGATTTTTTTCTCCAGGCGCAAAACGCGAAATTCAAAGGGGTCGGCAAAGGGATTGGCCGCAGCTCCGATGAAGAAGCGCGGCTCGTGTTCCTTTATCTCTTCCCCACAGGCAAATTTTTTCTCATCCCGCATATCCTTCACTATGCGCAAGAGCTGAATGGAATCAATATCATGGACGTTTTTAGCTGTAGGATGATTGCCGAAGGATTGGTGATCTCCTGAGAGACAGAGAACATTGCGAATCCCCAAGCTATAAGCTCCCAGCAGATCGCTCTGGATGGCTATACGGTTGCGGTCACGGACCGTCATCTGCATGATGGGTTCACAGCCGGCCCGCAACACATGTACGGCGGCGGCAATGCTGGACATGCGCACAATGGCTGTTTGGTTGTCGGTTAAATTTATGGCATCAACATAGTCCTTGAGGAGCGCAGCATGATGGAGTACGCCCTCAGGGGAAGCGTGCTTGGGCGGGCCTACCTCGCCACTGACTACAAAATGACCCTGCGCCAGGAGTTTTTCTAATTTGCTTTCTGTTTTCAAGCTCATTCCAGCCTCACATCCTCTCGTACTACTTTGCGCGGACCGCCGTCCCGGGCCTTGGACCAATCTTTGGGCGGCTGGATTTCTAGCAGTAGTTCCAGCTTATTTAAAGCGCTCAGTCGGTCGTAAATCAATTGCCAGGCGCAAGGTATATCCGGGTTAACCTCGCATTTCCCCTTTTGGGAACCGCCACAGGGACCATTAAGGATGCTTTTGGAGCAGCGGATTATGGGACAAATGCCTCCTGTTTTATGGAGGATACATTCCCCGCAGAGTCCGCAGCGCTCTTCCCAGACGCCGTGCTCAACTGTGCCGCCGGCGAATTTGGTATTTAAGGCGGGCACTACCCATTTATGGTAGCGCTCGGCCAGGAACTGGACTCCTACGCCGCAGGCCAGGGAGAGGATACAGTCCACATCCTCGGTGACATATTTCTCCAGCATCTGGACATATTCCGGGTCGCACTGGCGAGTTAAGGTAACCTCGACTGTTTCCAGGGTTCGACCCTCTTTTTTACGCATTAATCGGAGGCTGGCGGCCATTATTCCCACTTCTTTTTCCCCGCCGGCCAGGCAAACGGTCACACATCCCCCGCAGCCCACCACCAGGATCTTGCGGGCTTCGCCAATTAACTCTGCTATTTCACCTAGAGGCTTAGCTTCAGCTATTATCATCTTCACTCACCTGCCTTTGCTGCTTTTTCCTGGGCACAGAGCCTGTTTAACGGACTGGGTCCCAACCGCTTTATTTTTTCGGTAAACTCCCGGGCGATCTCGGCGAAGCGCGGGCCCATAGACCCTGACAGGTTAAACATTTCCAGGCGTTCACCGCCAATACCGATCTCGTCCAGGATCTTTTTAGCATAGTGCACCCGCTTTTTGGCCCTCAGGTTGCCTCTCAGGAAGTGGCAATCCCCTTCCAGGCAACCGGCCACATACACCCCGTCGGCACCATCTTCAAAGGCTTCCAACAGGATCCTGACGTCTGTTTTACCCGTACAGGGTATTTCTATGAGGCGCACATTGGCCGGGTATTGCAGGCGCATGGATCCGGCCAGGTCGGCTGCCGAATAAGCGCAGTAATAGCAACAAAAGGCGACGATTTTGGGCTCAAACTCGGCCACCTCTACCACACCTCCCCGAAGAGGCCGGCCACCTTGGCCAGGAGCTGGTTATCTTTGTAATGTTGTAATTGTATAGCCTTGGCCGGGCATTCGCCCGCGCAGGTTCCACAGCCCTGGCATTGGACGGCATTGATCTCCGCCACGTGGCGCTCGTTAATCCGCGGCACACTGTAGGGGCATACCCGCACACAGGTGAGGCAGGCGGCGCACTTGTTTTCGTCCACGACGGCCACCACGCCTCCCACCATAAGGTTCTCTTTGGACAGAATGGTGCACGCCCGCGCTACGGCCCCCTGGGCCTGGGCCACGGCTTCGGCCAGGGATTTAGGCGAATGGGCTGCGCCGCAGAGGAATATGCCTGCCGACGGGAAATCTATGGGCGACAGTTTGGCGTGAGTTTCTACAAAGAATTTGTCTTCGTTTAAAGGCAGTTTCAACATAGTAGCCAGCTTTTCTATGCCGGCAGGTGCTACGGCACCGGTAGCCAGTACCAGCCGGTCCGGCCAGAGCAAAAGCTTTTTGCCCGAGGCGGGATCTTGCACTTCCACCTCCAGCAAACCTATATCCCTCTTCCGGACTAGTGGCTTTCGCTCCAGATC
This sequence comes from Thermanaeromonas sp. DSM 22490, assembly GCF_056378755.1. Classification (NCBI taxonomy): domain Bacteria; kingdom Bacillati; phylum Bacillota; class Clostridia; order Neomoorellales; family Neomoorellaceae; genus Thermanaeromonas; species Thermanaeromonas sp. DSM 22490. The sequence goes on along the minus strand of NZ_JBJHHE010000018.1, from coordinate 37,508 downwards.
GTATTGGATGAACAATATCCCTTTTTCCCGGGCGAGGCGATAGTAATCCTCCAGGAAGCCATAGGTGCGGATGTCCCGGTACAGGACATAAACTTTAGCTTCTGGATTGAGCTCTTTAATGCGCAGGGCGTTCTTAAGGGATTGGGCGCAGCAGGTACGGCTGCAATACATGCGCTCCGGCTCCCGGGAACCGACGCACTGGATAAACACTATTTGCTTGTCAGCCTGGGCATTCCACTGGCCGGAAGCTAACATTTGCTCCAGCTGGGTATTAGTTACCACTCGCTCGTCCTGACCGTACAGGTATTCGGAGGTCGCCAGTTCCTGAACACCGGTGGCGATGATAATTACTCCGTGTTCTAGCTGTAAGGTTCGCCGCACATGCTCCCGCCCGGGTTCGCCCTGGGAAATGGTGGTGGTAAAGTGGCCCTGGTGGCCGCCGAAGTCTTCTAAGCGCGAGTTGGTAAATATCCGGATGCGGGGGTGGGAGTTGGCCCGGGCAATTAAATCCTGGATAAAGGCCTGTATGTCGGTACCCTCCAGGGTAAAACGCAAGTTCCGGGCGTAACCCCCCAGCTCGGCCTCTTGTTCCACCAGGTAAGCTTCGTAACCTTGGTCGGCCAGACCTAAAGCAGCCGTTAACCCGGCCACACCTCCGCCAATGATGAGGGCGCGGGGCACTACCGGCACGGGGTGTAGGTGCAGGGCCTCATGGGTTTTGACCTTGGCCACAGCCATGCGCACCAGGTCTTTGGCCTTCTCTGTGGCCTGCTGGGGCTCGTTCCGGTGCACCCACGAGCACTGGTCCCGGATGTTGGCCATCTCGAAATAAAACTGGTTGAGGCCTGCTTCCCTTAGAGCTTCCCGGAAAAGGGGCTGGTGAGTGCGAATGGTACAGGAAGCTACTACTACGCGATTCAAATTGTGCTCGTGGATAGCTGCCTGGATTTTCTTTAAGGTATCCTGGGAGCAGGTGTACAGGTTATCCTCCGCATAGACCACGCCCGGCAGCTGGCGGGCAAATTCTACTACGGCTTTTACATCCACTACACCGGCAATGTTGATACCGCAGTGGCATATAAAGACGCCTACCCGCGGTTCTTCCTGGCTGACATCTTTTTCCGGAGGATATTCTTTGGGCTTTACCATGGTGTTGCGGGCAGGTGATAACGCTGCTCCGGCGCAGGCAGCTGCTGCACTGGCATTGACTACGGTCTCCGGAATATCCCGGGGACCCTGGAAAACTCCCGCTACATAAATGCCGTCGCGGCTACTGAGCACGGGATTTAGTTCTTGAGTGAGGGCAAAACCGTAGGTGTTTAGTTCAATGCCGCATACCCGGGCCAGTTCTGCCGCTTCTTTAGGTGGCCGTACTCCCACGGCCAGGACCACTAAATCAAACTCTTCCCGCACTATTCTTTGGCCGTCATAATACTGGATGGTGAGGTTTTTGGTCACAGGGTCTTCTTCTACCCGGGAAATCATAGACCGCACGTAGCGCACGCCTGCTTGTTTGGCCGCTTCCACGTACTTATCGAAGTTTTTGCCGTAAGACCGCATGTCGAGGTAGAAAATAGTAGGCTCGATGTTGGGGTCGTGTTCCCGGGCTATGACAGCTTCTTTAGTTGAATACATACAGCAGATGGAGGAACAGTAAGGGCTGCCCTCGCGCTCACAATCGCGGGAGCCCACGCACTGAATAAAGGCTATTTTCCGGGGGGCCTGGTGGTCTGAGGGACGCACTACGTGTCCCTGGGAAGGACCGGTGGAGCTTAAAATACGCTCGAATTCTATGCTGGTTACAACGTTCGCGTAATAGCCATAGCCGTATTCCCCGGCTCGCTCGGCATCAAAGAGCTCAAACCCCGGAGCCAGGATAATGCTCCCGACGTTAAGTTCCTCCCACTTTTCCTTTTGCCCATGTTCTACTGCTTTCTTCTTACAGACAGCTTCACACTGGAGGCACTCCGAGCAGATACCGCAGTTCAGACACCGCTTGGCTTCTTCGATGGCCATCTCCCGAGTATAACCCTGGTAGACTTCGCGGAAGTCCTTTATCCTTTCCTCGGGAGGGGCCATTGGCTGTTTTACCCTGCTGGCCGGAAAAGGAACAATATTTTCGGGCGGCCCCAGTTTTTCGGGTTTTTCAGGGGTACGGCCGCTGGACAAGTCCAGACCGTGGAGATAACGCTTAACGGTTTCGGCTACTTCATGGCCGGAAGCCACGGCTTCCACTACTGAACTGGGACCCCGCACTACATCCCCGCAGGCAAAGACGCCGGACAGGGAGGTGGCCAGGGTTACCTTATCCGCACCGATGAGCCCCCGATTTACCCGGATACCGCTATTTTCATTTAAGAAGGAGAGATCAGCTGCCTGGCCGATGGCCACTATGACCGTATCCGCTGGTAGCCTCTTGGTCACTTCGGGATTATACTGGGGGTTGAAGCGCCCCTCCTCATCAAAAACCCGGGTGCACTGCATCAGCTCCACACCGTTGACCCGGTTATCCTGGCCCCAAAAGCTTTTCGGTCCCCAGGAAGTGTGGAGAATAATGCCCTCTTCTAGGGCTTCTTCTATTTCCCAGGGGTGGGCAGGCATCTCCTGGCGCGCTTCCAGACAGGCTATATGGACTTCTTCTGCGCCTAGACGCCTGGCTGTACGGGCCACGTCCATGGCCACGTTGCCGCCACCGATCACTACTACCCGCCGGCCTACTTGTACCGGTTGGCCCAGGGCTGCCTGGCGTAAGAAAGCTAGGCCCGGCAGGACGCCCTGAAAATCGGCGCCCGGTATATTCAGCTGGCGGCTTTCCTGCAGGCCCACAGCCAAAATTACTGCTTTATATTGGGCTCGTAAGTCCTCCAGGGTGATATCTTTCCCCAGCCGGGTGTTGGGAACGAATTTTATGCCCAGGTTCAGGATGCGCTGGGTCTCACGATGGACTACTTCCAGAGGCAGCCGGTAGCGCGGAATGCCTGCCCGAAGCATACCGCCCGGCTCCGGCAGCGCATCATATACGGTTACCTGGTAACCTTCCAGGGCCAGGTCCTGGGCAGCCGTTAAACCCGCCGGTCCCGCCCCTACTATGGCTATTTTTTCTTCCCGCACTGTCTGCGGCCGGAAGATTTCTTTCTCCTTCTCTTGGGCTTCCTCCCAGCCGAAGTCATAGGCAGCCCGCTTGAGGAGGGCTATGGCAACGGGTTCGTCGTACTGGCCGCGGTTACATTCTGCTTCGCAGGGGTGATGGCAGATGCGGCCGCAAATGCCGGCAAAGGGCATGCGCCGGCGGACTACCTCTAAGGCTTCAACAAATTTGCCCTGGGAAATAAGGGCTACGTACCCTTGCGCATTAGTACCTGCTGGACAGGTGCTGCGGCAAGGGGGTATACCCCGCTTTTCGATCAAGTATTTGTTGGGTACTGCCTGGGGGAAAAGCTTGTATACGGCCTTGCGCTGGTCCATTCCCTCGTTGAATTCGTTGGGTACGCGTACCGGGCAGACCTGTTCGCAGTCACCGCAGGCAGTACATTCCTCCAGGTTTATATAGCGCGGCCGCTGGCGTATTTTTACTTTAAAGTTTCCTTTAGTGCCCTCTACTGCCTCCAGAGTGGAACAGGTGTAGAGGCGGATATTGGGATGGCTTAAGGTGTCGGTCATGCGCGGGCCCAGTAAGCACATAGCACATTCGTTGGTGGGGAAGGTCTTGTCCAGCTGCGTCATCTTCCCCCCAATGGAAGGTGATGCGGTTACCAAGTGGACCAGGTAGCCAGCGTTGGCCAGGTCCAGAGAAGCCTGCATGCCGGCAATACCACCGCCGACCACTAAAACAGAACCTACTACTTCCGTTTTTTCTCTAGAATTTTTTAACACGCACACCTCACCAACCTTCCCTATAAGGCCTACGCCGCTGGTAAGAGGTTATGGGTTTTAAGCAGAGATATAGGATCGATAAGATGCTTGCGCAACCAAGGTAACGCCGGTAAACCCAGGGCCAGGCCCACGAGTTCGGTAACGAAAAACACGGGCAGACCTGCCCCTTCCGGCTGACGGCTGTCCAGATTGGTCTGGCATAGAGGACAGGCGGTAACTATGGCATTAGCTCCGGCTCTCTGAGCTGCCTGAACAATTTTACCTACCAGCTCGTATACAATTTCCGGTGCCGGAATAGCCAGACTGGCACCGCAGCATTCTGTTTTATGGCTCCAGGATACGGGTTCCGCTCCTAGATGTTTTAGCAAACGGTCAAGCAGTTGGGGTTGTTCGGCATTGGCTTCAAAACTGGCTATCTTAGGGGGACGGGTAAGTAAACATCCGTAATAAGCAGCCGGTTTCAATCCGGCTAAGGATATTTGTTTGCGTTCTGCTAATATACTTAAAACTTCCGGCTGGGCTAAAACCTCGACGATGTGACGTACTCTTATCTGTCCCTGGTACTGCCGACCCATAAGTTTGCTCACTTCGTTTTGCAGCTGTTCTACTTCTTTTCCTCCACCGGCTAAAAACGCCTGAGTAGAACGCAGGGAATTATAACAGGCAGCGCAGGGTACTAAAAGATCTGAGCCTTGTTCCTGGGCTAGGGTCAGATTGCGAAGGGCCAGGGCATGGGATAAGCGGGTGCTGGCTGAATGGCCAGAACTGGCACCGCAGCAGTTCCAATCCGGTAGTTCCTTTAAAGTGATGCCCAGGGCTTTAAAAACTGCTTCGGTGGAAGCTCCATATTCCAAGGCAGTAGAATGCAAAGAGCAGCCTGGATAATAAGCGAAAATCATCCCCGGTCCCCCCCAAGCCTTTGAAAGAGGGCACGAATTTCTTTCTGGCCGCGCAACCGATGAGGTAGAAGCTTAAATTTACCTTTAGCCAACATTTTAAGTCCTAAAGGAACATCCTGGAGGAAGTCTCGAGTTTTAAGTTTATAGGATACCATCATGCCTAATTCGTGTACCCGCCCATTTTTCTCTATAGAGGAAAGAAACTCGCGATGAAATTGGGCCACTGCTGGCAAGGCAGCGGAAAGATTACGGGACAATATTCTGGCCTTTAAAGCATCGCTAACTGCCGCAATATCAATGCCGTTGGGGCACCTTGCTTTGCAGGTATGGCAGCAGGCACAAAGCCAGATAGCTTTGCTTTTTAATAGTTCTTCTTCTAACCCCAGGTGAACATAGCGGATGATCTGGTGAGGCAAGATATCCATGGCCCCAGCTACCGGACAGCCGCCGGTACATTTATAACATTGATAACACCGGCTAACCGGTTGCGAGGAGCATTCTTCTATCCAGCTAAGCAATCGGGGTTCCGGTATCCCATTACCCTCAACCAATCCTTTCCCTCCTTCCTCCAAATTCTTAGGCGGGGATATGGTCCCGAGAGAGGAACATATCCCCTTTTTTACCATTTAGAAAGTTATCTGCTCTTGAACATTTTCACAAAGGAATCGCAGTAAACAGTCTGGTTCAGAAGCACTTCGGCGGCTGCGGCTGTAGCCATGAGTTCCTCATCACACGCATCGGCGATGGCCGCATCTAACCCGCAAGCCATGGCCATGGCCAGGAAAGTGCGGTTGAGCAACTTGCGCTCCTGGCAATTCTGGGATACATTGCTCAAACCTATAACGGTTCGCGGGGCGGGATTGGCCAGCAATTTAATCTGATATAGGGTTTTAAGGACTTCGGGTCCGTGATCCTGGGCCACATTGGCTGGTAAAATCAGGGGGTCAATATATAAGTCTTCCATGGGCAGCCCGAACTCGTCGGCCGCCGCTACCAGTTCCATGGCAAAGGCCAACCGCGTATCAGCATCCTTGGGGACCCCGTTCTTATTCATGGTCAAGCCTATGAGGGCGGCTCCGTATTCCACGGCCAAGGGGAATAATCTTTCTACCTTTTCTCTATCGGCATTGGTGGAATTGATAATGGCCGGCTTCTTACACAGTTTGAGGCCTTCTTCGATGGCCTGGATATTGGTGGAATCGAGGCAGAGGGTGAGATCGCTAACCTCCTGGACCACCTCTACCAACCACTTCATGGCGCCAACCTTGTCGGCTACAGCCGGCCCTACATTTAAATCCAGAGCGCGAGCACCGCCTTCCTCCTGCCGGCGTGCCCATTCCTGGACGGGTGCCGGATCCCGCTCCTGGATGGCTCGTTTAATGTCGTTGAACATGCCATTAATACGTTCACCAATAATTAGCATGGTTGACCCCCCTAGTAGGCATTGTTAACCATTAGATTATTAATATTTTCTTTTACCAAAGCCACCGCTTTAGGATGGCGCATCAAGAGCAGGTGAGCTCCCGCCTGGACCAGCGCAGCCGCTGTTACGGCTTCCCATAAAATGCCGCGCTCGTTTACATCTCCCCAGGCCGGTAAATCTGCCGTGGCTTCCTTGGTGCGCCAGGCCTCATAGCCCACAGTACAGAGAACGGGCATAGAGAGCATCTTATCCCCCTGCAAAGCACCCAAACGAGTCCGCTCCATGATAGAATAAGCATATTCGATGCCGTAACCCAGACTACCAATGGAAGGATCGATTACAATGCGGTTTAAGGGCAAATTCATTTCGTTAATTAGAATGTTAAGCTGTTTGCAGATGTTGATGTCTAAAGGTGAACGGGCAATTATATTATGCTTGTGTACCATACAGGCAGCAGTGAGAGACTTATAATTGTTCTGTTCCGCGTTGCCCAGTAAAAGATTTTCTCCTGCTGCTGCTTCGGCCACGGCTTCCAAAACTTCCTTGTCCTTCTCCGCATCCCCGCAGCCCACTACAATGAGGGGCACGCCTACAGCCTGGAGCACTTCCTTCACAGTATTGACGCATTCTTCTACTGTGCGGTTAGCACCTTCAGGGTCGGCTCCGTCCAGTTTAACATAAATGAGATCCGCGCCGTATTCATTAACACATTTCTCTGCCCAGCGTCCCGGTTCTTTTATAACATCCGCAAAACATTTCTTCAGAGTATCTGGCCAGTCTGGCTCAATGTCCTGGACCTCCATGGCAATCACCGGGCGGTGGGGTATCTCCCCTTCAAAATGGTAAAAAGGCAGAGCAGCATCCCCACCGATAGTTATGGTGTGGCTGCGGGTGCCACCCTCTTCTTTGGTGGCTCCCAGGGTTACTTTCTGGACGGCAGCCCTGCTCTTTTCTTTAAGAATTTGGACAGGCATTGAAAACCACTCCTTCCTTCGATTGTTAGCCCAGATAGCTATAGGCCTGTTTTTTGAAGGATTTCTTTGGCTCTTTGCACCGCGATCGAGTCCGGCGGCAATTCAAAAAGAGGTTTCCCTAAAGTGTCATATTCCACTACCAGCGGGTCATAGGGGATGGTGCCCGCTAAGGGTAAACCTGTACGCTCTATTTCTTCCACCAAAGGTCCCAGGCCGTCGGACGTTTTTGTTACCACCAAGAAAAGCCGTTTGATGGGCAACTGCATCTCTTCTACCAGCTGCCGGATGCGGGCGGCCGAGCGTATGCCCCGCACAGAAGCATCGCTCATAACAAAGAGATCATCTACGTTTTGAATAATACGCCTGCTAATATGCTCCAGACCGGCTTCACTATCTACAACCATGTAGGCGTAATTATGGCCCAGGATTTCCAGATGTTTGCGGAGGAAGTCGTTGGGATAGCAGTAACAACCCGGTCCCTGGGGGCGCCCCATTACCAGTAAATCCAGCTTTTCCGTTTCTATCAGAGCTTGGGCCAATTTGTATTCAATGAACATATCTTTGCTCATGCCTGGGGGCACGGCTTTGGGGTTTTTGGTGTCCTCCAGGATGTCGGAAATGAAGGTGGTTACAGTGAGACCCAGAGCCTCGTTGAGATTGGCATTAGGATCGGCATCTACTGCTAAAATACTCCCCTTCTTTTTCTCTACGAGATACCGGATAACGAGGGCGGCGAAAGTCGTTTTCCCGGTCCCGCCTTTGCCGGCCACGGCTACACTTCTGGCCATTAACCTGCCTCCCTTACCCTTTCCCCCAGAATTACTGAAGGGAAAAGTTCAAGGTTGGTGTGGGGCAGGAACAGCGCGGACACAAATTCTTCCATAAAGAGGTTGCCTGCTGAGAGCTCCAGGTAAGTCATTTTTCTCCCGATTTCCAGGGCCTCCTCCCAGGCTTCCCGGCACAACAACACTTGGATAGCTCCCTTTATAGAGGTGTTGCCGGCAAATACATATTTTTCCCGGGGAAGATCGGGTAAGAGACCTATCTCTATAGCATTAGGGATATTGAGGTAATTGCCGAAACCACCGGCAATAATGATTTTATCGATGGCTTCCAGGTCCAATTGTACTGTTTTTAACAGGCTCTGGATACCCGCAAATACAGCTCCTTTAGAGCGGATAAGGTTCTTTATATCCCCTTCCGTAAGGACGATGTCCTTTCCATTGCCGCTTTCCTCTTTCCAGGCCAGAACAAATTCGTAACCCTCATCGGTGCGGCGCAAGCGGGGACTGGCTTGGTCACGGGAAAAACTACCTGTACGGTCGATAATTCCTGCCCGCCGCAACTTGGCCAGGCTGTCGATCAGGCCGGACCCGCAGATGCCCACAGGTTTGGTATTGCCAATGACCTCCAATTTAACTTCAAACGTATCAGGATCGATTTCTACCCTTTCAATGGCCCCTTTCATGGCCCGCATGCCGAAGGTAATCCCTCCGCCCTCGAAGGCGGGCCCAGCGGAGCAAGCACAAGAGATAAGCCATTCTTTATTGCCCAGTACCATTTCTCCGTTGGTGCCGATATCTACAAAAAGGATCAGGTCCTCGCTCTCGGCAATGCGCGTAAATAAGGCGCCGGAAACAATGTCTCCTCCCACGTAGCTGGCTACGGAAGGAAATACTATAACGGGGGCCGCGGGGTTAATATTCAGGCCCGTTTCCCCGGCCTTTAACAGCGGATATTCCGTGGCTGTAGGAATATAGGGCTGCAGCCGCACATATTTCGGTGTCAAGCCTAGGAAGAGATGGGTCATGGTAGTATTTCCCGCTAGGGTTGCTGCCACTACTTGTTCCTGCGCAACATGGTGATCCTTTAATAATTTGGTTATTAATTCGTTTATGCTGGCGAGGGCTGCTTCCTGCAGTTCCTCCAGCCCGTTATCCGTTGTAGTCGCATAAATGATGCGGGAGATAACATCATCACCGAAGCGGGCCTGCCGGTTATAGGTACCCCCCTGGCTTAAAATCTGGCCGGAAATTAAATCTACTAAGGAGACTACTACAGTGGTTGTGCCCAGGTCAACAGCGATGCCGTATATTTGGTCATCATCAGCCGGCGCCACCCGAATTACTTCTGCCTGTCCGTTTACTCTGGCTAAAGTTACCGCTATATGCCAGTCGGCCCGGCGCAAGCCCTCGGCCAGTTGCCGGAGAGTGGTTAACCTGATATTAAAATCGTTTTCCGGTAAGCGCCGGCGTAAAGCGGATTGCAGTCGGCTCCAGTCACTGGCGTTCTCCGTGAGGGTAGGGGGGTCCAGCTCTAAAGTTAATACCTCGCATAAGGGATGGAGGGTATAAGGACCTATTAAATCCCCGTAGCTCTCTACTCGAGATTCCGTCCGCGAGTTATCTTGGAGGAGGACCTGGTGCTCTTCCAACCGCGATTGGGGAGGTATTTCTACTACTACATCGCTTAATACTTTGGTGCGACAAGCCAAAGTATAGCCTTCTTCTTTTAAATGGGCTGGCAGGCGTCCCTGGTCGCTGCTCACTTTTCCCTGTTTAACCTTGACCACACAGCGGCCGCAGGTGCCCTGGCCACCGCACGTGCTTTTAAGAGCTATCCCGGCACGAGCTGCCGTTTCTAGCAGAGTTGTTTCCGGCGGGACCATGACCTTTATTTCATCCGGCAAGAAAGCAACTGTATATTGCTGCAAAGTCCCTGTACCCTCCCTCAAGGTTCTATAGACTGTCCAAGCTAAGCAAAGTTACTGCGGGCAAAGGACGGGATGCCGGAGGCTTCCCGAGGACCTACCAGAACCTTCCATCCGGTGAGATCTTCTAGCTTGCCCTTAAGGACAGCTACTGTACCCGGAATAACCACAGTCCGATGTTTTACTTTGTTCTCTATGCCTAGCTTCTTCATAACGCTGGCGATTTTCTCGGCTTCGAATTTCCCGTCCGCGTAGGCTGTCAGAACGGAAAGCCCGTTGGTATCCACCGCAATAATGTAACTGGGAATCTTGCTCGCTTCTACTTCACCCTCCACTGAATAGTAAGTCAGGGAGAAGTTGGTAGTTATATACACGGGAGAATTCTCGTTGATCTCGCCAACTTCATATATCTTTTCCTCTACCCGGATCGGTACCTGCGGGTCGGTGTAAAGATTTTGTCTCCAGGAAAGTAGGGGCAACAAATGGGCCTTGGCAGCTGTTTTGATAACGATCAAACTGGCATATTTACTAATGTAATTTACCGCTTCCAATACTTCCATTAAAGGATCGGTGGCGGTAGTCAACGCTATAATCGGATAGCCGAAGGAACGGAAGCGCTTCTTAATGGCCTGCCGGCGAATCTGGGCAAAATCGGCTATGGCCCGGGAAACATGGCGGGCACCGGGGTCCAATACCAACTGCTTATAACCTAGGGCCACAATTTTATCTACCAGGTCGGACAGTTCATCCAAATTGTTACCTTTAACGGCCAGGGGACAGTTATGTTCCTTGGCTAGGGCGACCATGGCCTCATAATTAGAAGAATTGGCGGCATAGATGAGTGGTCTGCGAGCGGCAATAGCGGGCAAGATAGGGCTTAAGATTGCCGGTTCCTCGGCCATGAGCACCAAATTGAGCTTACTATTGTCGGTTACGATATTTACAGCCCGGGCAAAAGCAGAAGCATCTTCGGCTTCATGACTGATGGCAATGGCTTCCACCGTATACCGCTGACCGACCCGCTCGAAGATTAAATCATTGATAGCTCTAACCTTGGATAGAATTTGTTCTTCGGGAAGGGCATCGCTAACTTGAATCGCTATAACCGGCTCGTGATAAAAGCGCTTATCGTGGCGGAATAATTCGGTTTCGTCGCCCATCTCCACCGCATTTTCGCCGCTGCCCAGAATTATTTTAGCAATGGGAGGGGCGGAAGCTGCCTCCAACGCTTCCCGGGCCGCAGGAGTGACATAAGGGCAAGCATCTAGGCTAGCTTTGCCTGCTGCCAGGTTCATAGCAAAAGCTAAGCAGGTAGGCGTGCCACATTCACCACAGTTTTTCTTGGGCAGTTGCTTATATATTTCTAATCCAGTCAGCCCCATAAATCACAACTCCTTTCTGCCGAAAATAGATATGTGTTTAAGCCGGGGTAGGGCAAGTAGTTTACCCTCCCCCAGCTAAAACTCAGGCACTCAAACTACATCAGTGGATCCATGGTTAAAGCTGGATGACCCTTTTCCTCCAGGAAGGGTAAGATCTCCTCGACCGTCGTCCCTACCGTTTCGTCAGGGATTTTATCAATGAAGTCTTCTCCCAGGCCTTCCTCTATGCTGCGCTGGATGAAGTCTTCCCTCAAGTATTCCTTTAAGGATTTGGGCATCCAGACAATGCGGGCAATACCCCCGTCGGCCTTGATGAACTTTTTGCTCACGATGTAGCTCCGGCCGATCCCCATGAAGCCCGGCGTCTGCACCCCACCGCCTATCATACCAGCTAGGGTGGAGAAGGTCATGCCAGAAGGCGTCATACCCGGATGGTCTCGGGTGGTTATCATAATACCGTTACATTCCGGTATGACCGCCATTATGGCCTCAAAGCACCCGCATGAGGTCATGGGGTTCTCCATGAGGGTGTAGAGGCATACCTGTTCGAGGTTATGGTTGGAGGCGGTGTAGAGGTACTCATTCACGCTCTTCCAGATACCTTTGATGGGGTCTATTTCTCCTTCTTTGCGGATGGGCTGGTTGGGTCCGGCGCTGTTGATTTCGTAAGACGCTTTAGCGTCCAGCCAGGTCACTGCGCCGCAGAGCCCCACCCTTTCGGGAGTTACTATACATACGTGGTTGGGGGCGAAGGACTGGCAGAGGACGCAGGAATAGAAGGTGTCCACTGCTTCGTCGGTAAGCCCGCGCATGCGATCATCGCGCTTCTTGTATTTTTCTTTGGCTTTCTCCATCTCCTGCAAGACTTTGCTTTCTTCGGTGATTATGGTAACCTGTACCCGGTCCACGATAGCCGGAAATTCTTCTTTCATTTTGGCAATGAGGATATCGCCTAAGTGCTTGAATCGGAAGCCCTTAGCCACTGCTTCTTTGCTTATTCTTACCCAGTTGATGGCCCGCTGGCCAGTATGCCACAGTCCCTCGCCGTAGTTGATGAAGTCGTGGATGCGGCGCTCCAGTACTCCTTCGAAGTCTTCCTGCATTTTGCGGCCATAAATATCAACGATGATACCTAGGGGCAGTACACTTCCCTCCGGTATATCGGTGATGTCGGGACCGATGAGCTCTATCTTACCGTCAGTGATCTGGTCTTCGGAGACAGTACGCACCAGTTCGAAGGCTGGGCTGCGGGTGCCGCCCATTTCCACATACATTTCGTGTTTACGGATGCTTTCGCCTTCAAAGGCCGGGCCGAAGTTGATGGGCAGGTCAAGCTTGATCTTGGTGAGCTTGATGCCCCTCACTTCCATGGCTATCTGGACCATTTTGCTGTAATCTTCTACGCTGAAGAACCAGTCGGGTATTTGTTCATCTTCGGCTAGGGGTTGGTCGGTTATAACCGGAAAACCGGTGAAGATGGCGCCGAAGGCGGCGGCGGTCTTCACCATGTCCCGCTCACCCAGGTAGAGGACAAAGGCGCGGATGCGCCGGCGCTGGTAGTCACGCTGTTCATCACGGGCGCCCGGGGCAACTCCTCCGAACATCATGCCGGCCCTTAAAGCATAGTTGGCAGCATGCACAATCTGGGTGAAGTTGCCTAAAGGATAGGCAATGTAGTCGATACCCAGTTTGACGTTTTGTTCCAGCAGCTGTTCTACTGCTTCGTCGCAGATGAAGAGCATGAAGCCCATGCCCATAAGCTCCTGGACCATTTTGGCCAGGGCTTTGGGGTCACGAGCGCGGCCTAAGATGATGGCCTCACCTGGTATGGTCCAGTCCACCATTTTGATGCCGTAGCGCCGAACCACAGGATCGCCTATGAAGCCGGTCCAGGGTTCAGGTGCCAAAGGCTCTTCCGGCTTATGTTTAAGATACCGTAGAGCCTCGATGATTTCTGCCGCGTACCAAGTGGCTTCGCCGGCTAGTCTGGCGTTCTCAAAGGTTAGTTCGGATTTAATTTGGGCTCTTTTGCGGTTTAAGATGGGCGGCAGATCGCCCAGCTTGGTTACTTCTTCACCGCTAAAGCAGCGGATAACGGGCAAGTAATAGGCAGTATCCGGGTACCCTACCGGATGGTCCGCGCCGTATTCTTTTATGGCGCGATTTAACAGGATCTCGGCATAGCTAACGGCTGTGATGGCTCCGTGATATACTTCGCGGAAGAGCTTAGTGGGATTCTTCCCTTCCGGAATAGCTCCTTCGAAAATCTTATCAAATTCTACGGCCATTTTCCCTCTCCCCCTTTAGTAACCCTGACATAGTTTGGTCCCGTAACGTTCGGCTACCTGACGGTGGACGCCCAGTTTCCAGGTGCGATATTCTAAAGCGTTCAGTATCTTCCGTGCGGCTACCTGGGGGTCCATTTCAAAGATGAAGTAGCCGCCGTAGACGTCGCTGGCTATCTGGGTAAGGAGGCTGTAAATTAAATCGCTACCTTCCACCGGCGGCATGCAGCCCACGTGGGTGGGCAATCCTAAGGCTACGCACCAGGTGCCGATGCTAGTGGCCTTACCGCTCATAGCTTCCGGGGCAGAAGCGGCAAAAGGAACTTTAGGTGTATCCACGCCTAAATCGTTGGCCATAGCCATAAGTAAGTCCGAGGCCCGAGTATTATCTACGCAAGACCCCATATGGAAGACCGGCGGCAGCCCTGTGCTTATCTCTGCTTTTTCACTCAAGCGAGCAAGGAAGCCTTTTAAGCCGTCACCGCAAAGCTCATCTACTTTGGCCGGGTCCATAAGCCCCAGCTTGGCAGCGGATTGGGCGGAACAGCCGGTAGCTATAACAAAGACGTTGTTTTTGAGAAGTTCTTTCATGATGGTTATATGGGAGGCATCCTGGTAAACTTTAAGGTTGTTGCAGCCGGCCAGGAGGACTACTCCGGCCAGTTCTCCGGAAAGTATAGCCTCGTTAAGCACCCGCACGGGATTTTCGGGGTTGAGGGCTCCAAAGAGTTTGAAGAGGGTCTCTAAACTCCAGCCCGCCACTACGGTGTTCTTTACAGGCGGTATATATACCTGGCGGTTGCTCTCTTTCCTTTCCTTGAAGGCCTGGATACCTAAGCGCAAGGCTTCTTTGGCCTTCTCTAAGGCGTTGGTGGTTTGGTAATCCAGGTGGTAGGAGCCAGGAATCTTGGCAATGTCAGAGGTAGTTATGATCCTGGTGTGGAAACACTCGGATACAGTGCGGATGCCGGGCATAATGCACTGCACGTCCACGCACATGGCGTCTACGGCTCCGGTGCAGATGGCCAGCTCCTGGGAGGCAAAGGAGGTAACTAGGGGAATCCCCTGGCGCATTAACACCTCGTTGCCAGTGCAGCAGATGCCTACCAGGTTAATACCCTTTGCCCCGGCGGCTACAGCTTCTCCTTCCATTTCTCTGGCGGCTTGGACGATTATTTCGCTTAACAGCGGATTATGGCCGTGAAGGACGAAGTTTACTTTTTCAGGGTCCAACACTCCCATATTGGCCTGGCTTAGTATGGGTTCGGGCGTGCCAAAGAGAATATCCGAGATATCGGTAGCTATATGCATTCCTGCATAATCAGCCAATCCTACGCGAATAGCGCTGAATACCAGGTTAACGGGATCGTCATCGTTACCAATGTGGGCCTGGCTGGCCAGATCAGATATGGTGGCATGGATGCCATGAGGCATTACATTATGAGTGCGAAATTTTTCCACGCGGCCCGGAGTTACAGTGGTGGTTACCCAGGTGGAGTCCCCCATACCTTTAAGACGGCTGAAATCCTCCAGGGCCTTGAGGGCCAACTCTTTAGCCAATTCTTTATCGGACTTGCCCTCAGTATTTATTCCTACCCTTTGGCATACCCGGTAAAGCTTGTCCTGGTCTTTAACCGTGTAATCCGGCGCATGGCCTTCGGCCATCTCCAGCAGAGTATGGGCCATGTGATTGCCGTGCTCGGAGTGAGCAGCAGCACCGGTTAAAATCATTAAGCCTACGCTCCTGGCCACTATGGTCCAGGGAGAGGCGCCGCATATTCCTCGGCTCCCGGGCCCGGAATCGCTTTTAATCCGGCAGGGGCCGGCCATGCAGAAGCGGCAGCAGAGGCCTTCGTAGCCAAATTTGCACTGAGGCTGCTGGGCCACAAAGCGATCAAAGGCGGTGATTACGTTGGTTTTTTTGCTCTGTTCCAGCATTTCCTTGACAGCTGGATCAATGCTGCGTTCCCGGCTTTTGGGTTCCACTACCCGGGGAGCGCCCGAAGGGCGGCAAGTATGGGTTACGTCGCGAAACCTGGGCATTCCCTATTACCTCCTTGGTAACATTCTTAAATTTACTGCGAATGGTCAACGTCCGGATGCGTGCCTTCGTTAAGGGCACTTCCGCTTGGGCCGGACGCTAACTAGGGCTATTTAATTGTCAATAAAAGATGGCCCATACTCTCTATGGATTTCTTGAAACCCAGCGGCTCTTTCCCTTCCAGGCCTAAGCCTAAGTTTAAAATGTCTTCGTCAAAGGGGATGATCCCCAATATTTCTTCCTCCTTGAAGTGCTGCTGGAGAAATTCACGCTCCAAGGAATTGCGTACCTTGTTGGCAATAAATTTAATGTGCGCAACCCCTAATTCTTTAGCCAAGTTCTGTACCACGCGTGCCGTGCGGACACTAACCAGTGAGGGCTCAGTAACAATTAACATAACATCTACTCCCCGAGCTGTCCCCCGAGTCAGGTGTTCAATGCCCGCGCTCATATCTAGCACTACTATCTCTTCCCGTTTCAGTAAAAGGGAATTTACCAGGGCGTTCAATACTGCATTTTCCCGACAATAACAAGTAGATCCTCCGTGCTTAACCGCTCCCATTTTCAAAAATAATATGTTACCGTATGCGATAGTATAATCTGCAAGGAGATCATCTACTTCTGGATTTAACGAAAAAAAGGCCCCATTTCCACCTGTGCGCTCGGCAATTGCCTCGCGCATATCCACAACAGGTTTAAGGGCCCCTATTTGCTCTTCTGGTAAGCCCAATACCGTTCCTAAACTAATATCCGGATCGGCATCTACTGCATAGACACGATAGCCTCGAGAGGCAAAAAACCTAATCAATGCGGCCGCAACTGTTGTCTTACCTACTCCACCTTTTCCGGAAATAGCTAACTTCAAAGTTATAGCCCCCAGTGTTCAAAATCCAGTACTACAAGCTGTTCAGTACTATTGACATTAGTGAAATTCTGCACAAATCCAGATTTTCCTGCTAGCCAACCGCTATTTTTTGGGTTTTTCCTTGTTTAACATTTTTCTTTTTGAAGAATTGCAAGGCAAAAATATTCAACCCCCATTTCATACCTTTTAGCTTTATTATAATACATTTCGTCAAAAAATAGGTATAAATTTAGTTAATTATTCAAATGGTGAAATTAATCACAAGGGGAAACTATCAGGCTAAGGAACTGCTCTGTCCTGCAACAAATATAATTATTTTACTTGCGATTAATCATACCTGTTAATTCAACAAGTTGTCAATAAATTATTTATTAATTATAGCGAAAGCCCCCTCAAGAATCAAAGAAGTCTCCGGCCTAATATCCGGAGACCTCGAAACTCACTGGAGCCAACGACCGGACTCGAACCGGTGACCTGCTGATTACAAGTCAGCTGCTCTACCTGCTGAGCTACGTTGGCGTACTTTATGGTCGGGATGACAGGATTTGAACCTGCGACCCCCTGCTCCCAAAGCAGGTGCTCTACCAAGCTGAGCTACATCCCGGGCCGTTTATAATTTTAACATGGCATTCCCTTTCAGGCAAGATTTAAAAAAGCTAACCTCTGGGAATAAATAGCGGCTATGCCTTGTTGCGGTTACCGGTTGCTAGAGCCTTCTCCCAAAGGCGACACACTGAACACACGTCCTCGGTAGTTACCTGACCGCAGCGGGAGCATTCTCTAAGCTCCAGGTCGTCCTCCCGAGTCTTGAAAAGGTCCTTGTGCTTTAGAAAGCCCTTAAAAAAGGCGAGCTTAGTTCCAGGCGCTGCTTGTTCAATGTGATTAAGAGCTTCTTTGTAAGTGATACTGGTTGCCCCTTCGGCATAGGGACAATCCTCCGCCAGATAGGAAATTTGCTGGATCAAAGCGTAAGCCAGGCATTCCCTCTCGGTTAAGGTGTATAAGGGTTTCACCTTTTTTACTAGTTTAGGGTGAGAAGCCGGCAGGCTGGGCTGCTGGCGCGCCAGGTACCCCGTCTGCCAGTGAAGTAAGTTACCCAGTAAAGTGGCTGCTTCATCGTCCAGGTTATGTCCGGTAGCCACTACACTGAAGCCGCCTTCCCAAGCGAATTTGTTAAAAAGGTAGCGTTTGATCCGGCCGCATACAGCACAAGGAATCCTTCGCGTCTTACGGGCTAACTCGGGAACACTCAGGCCAAATTCATCCTTAATCGACACTATGTGGAGAGGAGTGCCGGTTTTGGTAGCCAAAGCCCTGCATTTTTCCCCGGAACGTTCCGAATACCCGTTAATCCCCAAGTCCAGATAAAGAGCGGTTACCCGGTAGCCCAAGCGGATTAAGGCATCCCACAGGCTTAAGCTATCTTTGCCCCCGGAAACCACCACCAGGATATGATCTTGGGGAGAAAACATTCTATGGGCATGGATGTTCCGGTGCACCTGCTTAAGAAAATAGTCCACGAAACAATTATTGCAGTAAGCAGCATTATGCTGTTGTACTTCTACCGAGGCTTTGGCTCGGCAAACCTTACAGCGCATTGCTTAACCCCCTGATACTGCCGGGAAAATCTCAATTACATCGCTGTCTTTTATAAATTCATCCCGGGTAAGGATGGTGTTATCCCGTACCACTAAATGGGCTTCTAGATTTATATGGAGCTCTTTAGCAATCTCAGCCAGCTTTTTCCCGCCCGTTATCTCCAGTTCCTGTCTCTGGGGTTGGTGCAGAATGACTTTCATGTCTACCTACCCTCCTTCATTGCGAAGCTGCTTTAAATTTGCCCCTTATTGGCCACTTATATTATAATTCTTTTTACCAACAGCGGGAAACCTCCTGCTTGAACAGGCCTTACATTAGGCTTAATTATAATAGAGCGATTGACTATCGGTGACATGGATACTAAAATAAAAATAGCTACTACTTTTCCTTAGGAGGAACCCAAAATGGCTGTTTGGAAGTGTAGCAATTGTGGATATGAAAAAGAAACCCGTTGTAAACCCCGTAAATGCCCTGAATGTGGCCAAAAAGATACTTTTAGTAAAAAAGAAAGCAGTTAGTTATATTTAAGCAACCTTCCCCCGGGAAGGTTTTTTTATTGAGTAAATTTAAGAGTTTCTACGGCCAAGGCCGCCAACAAGGCAGTTCCCAAGGGCAGAGCCTCCTCGTCTATATCAAAGCACGGGTGATGCCACAAATACCCTTGGCCTTGTGGGGGTTTAGCGCCCAGAAAAAGATATAACCCCGGCACTTTGTGCGTATACCAGGCAAAGTCCTCCCCGCCCATGGAAGGGGCCTGGAGCCAATGGACCTGGTCAATGCCTAAAGCTTTTAGATCTAAGGAGCAAAGAATTCTCAAAAGCTGGCCGTCGTTACATAGTACCGGGTAACCACACAAATAATCAAGTTCGTAAGATGCGCCGTGGGCCGCTGTGACTCCATCTACAATCCGGTTGAATTGTTCTTTGATTCTGGCTCGCAAACCGGGATCCAAGGTTCTTACTGTACCGCTAAGTTCTACCTCACTGGCTATAATATTTTCTTTTTCTCCCCCTCTTATGGTACCTATACTAAGCACTGCCGGCTGAAGAGGATCGGAAGTGCGCGAAATAATAGTCTGCAAGGCTAACACCACTTCACAGGCCACTACTATGGCATCCACAGTCAAATGGGGCATGGAGCCATGGCCCCCCTGCCCCTTAATTTTTAAAGTGAAATTATCTACCGCGGCCATCATGGGACCTTCCTTAACCGCCACTGTTCCCGTAGGAAAAAGGCTATTTATATGCAAGCCGTAAATAGCCCTAACAGGAGGATTTTCTAAAACCCCTTCTTCAATCATTAGCTTGGCTCCGCCGGGCGGTTTTTCTTCTCCCGGCTGAAAGATAAACTTTATCGCCCCCGGCAGCTTTTTCCGCTCTTGGGCAAGAAGGGCAGCCGCACCTAAAACCATGGATATGTGGGCGTCATGTCCGCAAGCATGCATAATCCCCGGCCGGACTGAAGCAAACTCTCTTCCTGTAGCTTCGTTAAGGGGAAGGGCGTCCATATCTGCCCGGAGGGCAACGGCCACCCCATCCTTTTTACCTTTAAGCAACCCCACTACTCCAGTAGAGGCCAGTTCCGTTGTTACCTCTATCCCGAGGGAATAAAGGATTTCGCTTATTTTACTGGCTGTTTCCCTTTCCTCAAAACTCAGTTCCGGATAGCGGTGGAAATGCCTGCGCCAGGCCACCAGTTGAGGGAAAAGTTCCTGCGCAGCCTTGTAATAATTGTGGTACATAAACTACCGCCTCTATTTATCTGTTGTCGCAAGCAAAGATGTATTCCTCCAGGGTACGAATGCGCGGGTTATCACTGCAAACGGGACAATCGGGATTGCGGTCTGCGCGCACTTCACGAAAACGCATTTCCAGGGCATTATAAACAAGCAAGCGGCCGACAAGGTTATCCCCTATTCCCAGTAAAAGTTTGATAACCTCTGTAGCCTGAATGATTCCAATAACCCCCGGTATAACCCCAATTATTCCCGCTTCCTGGCAAGTTGGTACGGCACCAACCGGCGGCGGTTCGGGAAAGATGCAGCGGTAGCAGGGCCCTTCTTTAGGTTTGATGGTCATTACTAAGCCGTCCCATTGCAACACCCCGCCCTCTACCAGGGGCTTCCCGGCCATAACACAGGCGTCATTTAATAAATAGCGTGTCGGGAAGTTGTCAACACCTCCTACAATCACGTCATAGTTGTTAATGATATCTAAAACGTTGTCTTTGCTTAAGCGCAGAGGATAGGTCTCCACGGTGATTAAAGGATTTAGGGCTAACAAGGTTTTCCGTGCAGACTCTACCTTGGGCTCCCCTAATCGATCGGTGGTATGAAGAATTTGCCGTTGCAGATTGGATAATTCTACGGCATCGCTATCCACTATACCTATGGTACCTACACCCGCAGCTGCTAAATAAAAGGCCACCGGAGAGCCCAAGCCGCCGGCTCCTACTACCAAAACCTTGCTTTCTTTAAGCTTTTTTTGGCCGCGCCCTCCTACATTGGGCAGGATAATCTGCCTGCTGTACCGCTCAATTTCCGCATTGGATAGCTCTGTCAAACCTGGTTCACCTTCCTTTTTGCAAGTATTTGTTTATAAAGTTAAAGCCAGTACGGTAAAAATAAACATGAGCACACTAAGGTAGCCGTTCATCTGTAAAAAGGCAATATTTAACCGAGACAGATCCTCGGGTGATACCAGGCGGTGTTCATGAATAAGAATAAGCCCCGCCACCACTACCCCCACAAAATAAATAACGCCCAGCTGGAGGAGAATCCCCACAGCCACAAGGAAACTTAAAGAGGCAGCATGTAACACCCTGGCCATAAACAGAGCTTTTTCCTTACCGAAACGGGCCGGTATGGAATGTATACCGTACTGCCTGTCGAAATCATAGTCCTGGCAGGCATAAATAATATCAAAGCCCGCCACCCAAAGGCCCATGCCTAACCCCAATACAATAGCGGGGAGATCCAAGCTTGCGCGAACTGCTACCCAGGCTCCCATAGGCGCCAGGCTATCGGCCAGGCCCAGTACCAGATGGCACCCCCAAGTCCAGCGTTTGGTATAAGAATAGATCACCAGTATAAAGACAGCGATGGGCAAAAGCCGCACAGCAAGCTCATTTAGCTGAAGGGCAGAAAAAAGGAGGAGCAAGAGAGACAAAATAGTATACACCCATACTTCCAAGACAGAGATAAGCCCCCGGGGTAAGGCTCGATTAGCTGTACGGGGATTTAGCGCATCAATATGGCGATCGATCAGGCGGTTAAGGGACATGGCTGCCGTGCGAGCACCGAGCATGGCCATGGTAATCCAGAACAGCTGGTGGGCTGTAGGTATTCCTCCTGCCGCCAGGAAGGCACCCAGGTAGGCAAAAGGAAGAGCAAAAACGGTGTGCTCGAACTTAATCATCTCTAAAAAGATGTTTAGTTTTCTGTAAAATATCTGAGGGTAACCCATACTCTTCCCACCTCTTTAAAATTAACTGCTGGGTTTCCCGATCAGTACGCACTTCTTCCGGCCAGGGGCGGGGATGGCCTTCCTCCGGGAGCTTCCGCGTGGCATCAATTCCCATCTTACTGCCATAGCCTACCTGCGGGGAAGCATGATCCAAAATATCCACAGGCCCATCTAATATTATAGTATCGCGCTTAGGGTCTACATTTCCCAGGACTCGCCAACGTACCTCGTCCAGGTCGTGGACATTGACATCTGCGTCAACCACAATTATGAACTTAGTAAACATCATCTGCCCCATTCCCCACAGGGCATACATCACTTTACGCGCCTGGCCGGGGTAACGCTTTTCAATGGACACAATAGCACAGTTATGGAAAACGCCCTCAATAGGAAAGTTGATATCCCTTACCTCAGGTAGCTGGAGTTGAATTAACGGTAAGAAAAGCCTTTCCGTCAATTTACCCAAAAAGGCGTCCTCCATGGGCGGACGCCCCACTACTGTAGCCGGATAAAGGGCATCCTTTCGCCTGGTTATACAGGTAAGGTGGAAAACCGGGTAATAATCAGCCGGCGAATAATAACCTGTATGGTCCCCAAAGGGGCCTTCCAGCCTCCTTTCCCCTGCTTCCACATAGCCTTCCAGGATAATTTCGGCGTGGGCGGGTACCTCCAGGTCTACCGTCAGAGCAGGTACCATTTCCACAGGTTCCTGTCTTAAAAAACCGGCCAGTATCATCTCATCTATCCCTAAGGGGAGTGGCGCCGTAGCGGCATAAATAATACTGGGATCCCCTCCCAGGGCTACAGCTACGGGCAGGCGCCCCCCGGCCAGACGAAAATGTTCGGCAGCATCTTTGTGAAGGTGCCAGTGCATTCCTGTGGTTCTCTCGTCGAAGACCTGCATCCGGTACATGCCTACATTACGACGTCCTGTACGCGGGTCCCGAGTGAAGACCAGGGGCAAAGTAATAAAACTGCCTCCATCGCCCGGCCATAGCTGGAGAACAGGTAATTCTTTAAGGGAGGGCGGATCTATCACCACTTCCTGGCAGGGAGCATGTTTAACCCGCCGTGGCAAATATTTGGTCAGTTCCAAAAGCCGCGGTATATTTTGCAACTTTGAGCGCCAGGAGTTTAATTCCGGCACTGTTAGTAGCTCAGCCAGGCGCCGGGCCGGCTCGTTCAGATCTTCAATTTGCAAGGCAGTTTTCAATAACTCTTCACTGCCAAAAAGATTAGTAACTACCGGGATAGAATAGCCCTTAACTTTTTCGAACAACAGAGCCGGTCCACCCGCTTTAACCACCCTATCGCTAATAGCTGCTATTTCCAATATCGGATCAACTTCGACCGGAATGCGGTGCAAAAGTCCTTTTTGTTCCAGCGCCTTAAGATATTCCCGGAGATCTTTATAGGCCAAAGGACAGATCATCCCTTTCCTTTAATTCCTACATGAATAGCTACAATGCCCCCCGTCAGCTCCAAGCATTGGGCCTGCTCCAACCCTATTCTGGTAAAAAGCAGCCGTATTTCCTCCTGATGCGGGAAATCCTTTAAAGACCGGGGTAAATAGCTATAGGGATCTTTGCGCCCTACTCCTAGACAACCGAGTAAAGGTACTAAACGGTTAAAGTAAAGGTAATAAAGTTGTTTAAAAACAGGCCAGCAAGGTTTAGCTAGTTCCAGGGAAACCACTCGACCGCCTGGCCGTACAACGCGTTTCATTTCACGTAGGGTTCGCTCGAGGTCAGGAACATTTCTTAAAGCAAAGGCTATGGTAGCACAATCAAAAGTATTGTCCTCAAAAGGAAGGGAAGTGGCATTTCCTTCTACCAGTTCCACTATTCCACCATAGGGGCTGCGGGCCAGATTGGCTTTAGCCACTTCTAACATTTCCCGACAAAAATCCAGGCCAATAACTTTACCGTGAGGGAAGGCCGCTCGTGCCAGGCCCAAAGTTAACATTCCCGTACCGCAACAAACATCTAAGGCAAACCCCCCAGGCTTTAAAGCCGATTTTTCTACTGCTATACGCCGCCAGTATTTGTCCAGATTAAAACTTAAGAGGGTGTTCATCAAATCATAACGATGGGCTATCTTGCTAAAAAGCTGTCGAACATATATTTCTTTTTCCGTTATCATTAAGAAATCACCTGTTATGCAATTTAAGTTTGCGCAAGTGGCGTATTAAAGGAATACCCAGCGCTAAAACAGCAATAGCCTCACCGAGAGATACGCTCACAATAGAAAGCAAAATATTCATATGGAGGAGGAAAGAGAGATAAGTACCCACAATTAGCCCGTTTAGTACGATCGGCGGTGCATAAGCCAAGGGGGAAGTGCGCAAGAGATAGGTAAGCCAAGCGGCAATCAAAGTGGTCAAGCTCCCTAAAAAATATCGATAAGGCCCAATCCTCCATAAATGTTGCTAAGTAAGCAACCCAGGAAAAGCCCCCAGATCGCTTCTGGAAAAAGAATGGGCAATACCGTCAAGGCTTCGGCCACCCTAATTTGAAAAACGCCAAAGCTAATGGGTGATAGGATAATAGTAACTACAGCGTAAATAGCAGCAATAATAGCTACCCGTGCAATCTTGGTTGTGTTCAGGTTCATGATAGTCTTGTATCATCCTTTTCTGTTAAGGGTTTAATGTATGTCTCAAGTCGTAATTATTATATCCTCTGTAGCAGCAATTTTCTATAGGTCCTGGTATGGAATTTCCCCATGATGAGCAAAAATAAAAAGCCCCGGGATGTACCGGAGCTTCAGCAACTTTTTGGTGCGGAACAGGGACGCCGGGAAGTAATACCACCTGAGTTTAGACAAAGAGCCTTGTGGGGAAATGCTATAATATTCTCAGGGAGGTGCCTCTATGACCCGCGATGCGCTGGTACAGGAACTCTTAAAGCTTCCGCCTGCTGAACTGAAGCAGGTCTTGGAAGCTGTGGTACGCCAGCTGGAGGTCCGGCGGGACTTAGAGCTGGCCAGGGAGGTTATCGAGCAGTACCGGCCGGCCCTTGAGGAGCTGGCCTCACGGTGAAGTGGATAACTCCTGAGGACGTGGAACGTATACATGAGGAGGTAGTGCGCGCTACTGGCGGCCTCTCTGGTATCCGCGATCGAGGGCTGCTGGAGAGCGCAGTTATGGGCCCGCTGGCCACCTTTGGCGGTGCAGAGCTCTATCCGGGCCTTCTCGCCAAGGTGGCCGCTCTTCTTTATGGGCTGGCCCGCCGTCACCCCTACATTGCTTCGGTATTAACCCTCTCTGTACATTGTTAAATAGGCTCAAGCTCCGACAGAATGGAGCGCAACTGATGCGGATCCCTGCACACTACAAACGCCCATTTGCCAAACTCACCGTGATAATTTACTGCCCGCACCCACCGGTGCGCTGCAACTTCCTTTTGACGGTCCTGTTCACTCTCAAACCCTTTGACCTCAAGCAAAATCTTGAGTTCACTCCCATTTTTCGTCTTCAAGCGCACCAGGTAATCCGGGCGGTATTCGCGAGGTACCCCCTGCCATTCGTAAGGGATGGTGCAATCCAGGTGGTCATTCCGGGCGTAAGCTACTACTTCCGGCATACGCTCCAACTGGTAAGCAACGCTATGCTCCCATACTGGCGCGTCTAAAACGACATGACTAATATGGCTTTTTGTAGTGCCCACCGTAGGTCTCACAGTCCGGAACAGCACTTCCGAAGTGGAGCCGAAGGGTCGGAAGCGTTCCACTACCGGAAGAATAGGGGGCTCGCCTGCTTCCGTATCCGGCTCAATGGCAGCAGTTATACGCTCAACGATGCGCTGCTTGTAGCGCAGCAGGGCGATTTCCTCCAGCGGTATGTCCGGTCTAGACCTGACCACACGTTCCTCCAAATACTGCCACACGCATCTGAGCACCTGAGGAAACAGAATGTGGCGGCCAGTCCACTCCTCCCGCTTTTCTTTAAGCCTCCGCGTCACCTCAGCCGCGATCTCGTACACCGTGGCCTGTAGCCGCTTTTCCTGATGGAAGGGATTGCGATCGTGTAGAACTTCTGGCCCCGGTCCCAGACGGTCTGGGCGACCTATGCGATAACCCACGGCGGGCTTGACCACTACCTCCGTAGGCTCGCTCGTCGGATCGATTACTAGGTAAGGTACCCCCTGCAGATTAAGACGTATCCGCTGTCTAACATCAAACACGTAGCCTTCAACCCTGGGGAACGTGATCTCAAGATGTTTGCGCTCCGGCAGTGCACGCACTAGGGTAGATACCTTTGTAACCTCGGTACGGGATACAGGCTTCTTTTTCACAGGAATTACTTCAAAGGGTACACCGTAGACGTCCACATATTCCGGCTCCCTAAAGTCATCGTAGTTTAGGCGCCGGAGGCCTCTCCCGATCACTTGCTCGCACAGGAGTTGGGAGGTAAAAGCCCGTAGCCCTAGAATCTGGGTGACGTTCTGGGCGTCCCATCCCTCGGTAAGCATGCCCACTGAGACAACGCATTTTATATCCTTACCAGGCGGGTCGCCTTCGCCGTCCCATTCAGTCTTACCTACGGTATCCACCGTCTTGCGCAGGCGTTCGGCCGCCTCTTTACGTGTAAAACCTTCCACTACACTTTCCGCTTCCTTGAGAAGTTTAGTATCGATACGCAAAGTGACCTCTTGCCCTGGGCGGTTCTCTAGTTCGGCTATCACGTTACCCTTAGCAATATATTCATAGACCAGTTGAGAAAGGTCGGTGTTGTCGCAGACGACGATCATTACCGGCGGGACTGGTGAGCCTACCCTTTGGTACTCTTCTAGCGTCTTTTTCCACTCAGAGGCAAGCATCTTTAAGGCCCCATCAGCTTCCCGAAGTACCGATTGGGGCTTGGCCCGGCGGCGAGCTGTCTGGCGTTCTGAGGCCGGGAGCTGCTGGTTGATCCATTCCCACAGGCGGAAGTACCTCGGTATAGGCGCACCTGTATCGTCGTCTACAGGAATCCGTGGTATCTTAACAATACCTGACTCGATGGCATCTACCAGCCCAAAATCCGAAACTATCCAGGGGAAGGGCTCACCCTCCGGGTAGCCACTGCCCTTGATATAAAATGGAGTGGCTGAAAAGTCGGCGCAAAAGTTAATGCCCCGAACGGCGTTAATCCGGTCGAGCCCGCTCACCCAAACAGTGGCTTCCTCTCTTTCGGCAACCTCATCTGGCGAAAGCTTTTCTTTTACCTCGTCAGGGAGAGGCGCCGGCCGGTAGGCGTGGTGGGCCTCGTCGTTTATGACCAGTATGTTTTGCTTCTTCCCTAGTTCCTTAAGTACGCGGTTGCAGAAAGCGGTATCGCTTTCCTGGCCACGCTGAACCACGCTTTTAGAGCGCGCATCGTCCTTTGGCTGGAAAAGATGCCAGTTGGTGATAAGATACCGTCCTTCTTGAAGACGATCCATCATCCCTTTTGGAACCAGGTCAAAGCGCTCGTAATAATTCTTGGTGCGCCACG
This sequence comes from Thermanaeromonas sp. DSM 22490, assembly GCF_056378755.1. Taxonomy (NCBI): domain Bacteria; kingdom Bacillati; phylum Bacillota; class Clostridia; order Neomoorellales; family Neomoorellaceae; genus Thermanaeromonas; species Thermanaeromonas sp. DSM 22490. Next base: position 10,517 of record NZ_JBJHHE010000018.1, on the reverse strand, counting down.
GCAGGAGAACCTGAAGCCGCTCCTTTATGGTCAGGTTAGGGCAGACGAGAAGCACAGCGTCGGAAAAGCGTCGATCCTGAGGATTGGCAAGCTTGTTAAGAACCTGCCAGGCGATAACCATCGCCATGACCACGGTCTTGCCGCTACCCGTAGCCATTTTACAGGCATATCGGATAAGGCCGTTATCCTTCGGAATGATAATACCTTCCCTCTCAGACGGGGACGCCTCTACAAGCCAGATAAGCGTCTCCGCGGCTTCCCTCTGGCAGAAGAATAGCCGCCTTTCCCGCCCCGGATCGTTCCAGTGGTTCAAAAGCCGACGGGTAATGGAAGTTACCCCAGGGTACCCTCTTTGTCTCCAATCCTTTACCCGAGCACGGATAAGGTTTACGGTCTCCAGGGGAATGAACTCTTCCTCAAGTATCGAAACCTGGGGGCCACGGGTACGAGGACGAAGATAGTAGCCAGCAGGCCGCCTTCCTTCCCTGACCACGGGCTGGCCCTCCGCGTAATCCCACCAGCGGGCGGGCTCTTCAAAAGGGGAGTTGAGGATCGGCTCGTCCACTAACATTGCTTTCTCAGTAGCCATGTGTCCCCTCCCCCAGCGAGCGCACAGCTATTACTTCGTTACCCCGGAAGTCGATAACCTTGACGGCGACTCTTTTATGGTCGCCAAGCTTAAAGGGAAACGAGCGGGTGCCGCGCATGCTCTCAAAGACTTCTGAAGCGATTTGAGCTTTCAATGCCCGCTGAAGCTTCTCCCACGCGTTAGCATCACCTGGAAAGAACGCCTGGCAGATGTGGAAGGTGGCTCCGTCGTAGTCGGTATCAAGGAACCAAGCAGCCACGTCCTCACCCCGCGTGCTGTAAACCTCACCAGTGAGCGGGTCATAAATGTCCACGCCCAGCAATTCTACCGTCCAGGTACCGTCCTGATTTTTCTCCAGCTTTACGTCTGGCTGACCAAAAGCGGTAAAAATTTGACTGGCGCGGTTGGCTTTCAGTAAGTCTTCAACCAACACATCAGGGGAGATGTTGACGAACTCCACCTTAATTCGTGCTACTGGTGTCCGCTGAAGCAAGGCCTGCGCCTCCGGGTCAAAGCTAAAACCCGCAAAGATTAGGAGGTCATAACCGTTTACCTTGGCCGTTGGAACGGCCTCCTGAACCTGGAAGGCGGTAACGGGACCGTACTGCGGGCCGAAGCTCACGGCCACCCGGATTGTTTTATCATTTTGGGTGGCTTCGGCCTCGGCATGGAGCATCCCTAAACTAAGGCGTCGCAGGTTTCTAAGCTCTAGCCTTTTGCCGTCTTTAAACAGGACACCTCCCTGTGCCTTCAACAAATTAATGAGACGGCTCAAATAATCGCCCCCTGGGTCCGAGATCCGAGCTCGCGCTTCCTCATCCTCGAACTGCGGCACGGGAGCCTGCATCGGGTCTTCAATTGTCGGTGCGGGGATGGCTTCTACAGTAAATGGCCCCGAAACCCTGACCACTCCCCGTCTTATCCTAGGACGGTCACGCAAGTCTTCGGAAGGGGCGTTCCGCCGGATGCTTTCGTTTATCTCTTGCCGCTTCTTATGCTTTAGCTCCCAAAACCAGCGATGTGCTTCCTTGGCTTCCTCCGACCAGCCCTCGTTTATATCACGGGGCACCTCCCACTCCCGCCAGTTTTGGCCGAGAGCCTCGTTCAGCAGTGCCAGGGCAGCATCAATCTCGGGTTGATACTTTTCCGCAATCGCATCGATTTCCATATTCTTGGCGATGCTCTCTAAGGTGATGTGGGGCACTTTTTCATACTCAAAGCCACCAGCAGGGCCCTTTTCGGGGTTTTTCAGCTCATAATAATCAAAGCGAGCGGTCATGAGCCTCTGCCTGGCGATAGCGACAGCCACGCGGGAGGTGTCGCAGGTTATCCACCTGCGGCCCCACTTTTCGGCGCAGTAGGCGGTAGTGCCGCTGCCACAAGTCGGGTCAAAAACCAGATCGCCGGGGTCGGTAGTCATAAGGATACAACGCTCGATGACTTTGGTGTTAGTCTGGACGGCGTAAAGCTTGGGATCGCCGTAGCCGGCAATACCTGTATCCGTCCAAATGTTGGTAAGGGGATGCATTGGAACTTCATCTAAGTAACGCACGTACCTGAGCGTATTGCCTACGACAAAGAGACGTTCCGCTCGCTTAAGACGCTCCATACCTTCAAACCCTGTGGCCCAATGTCGCTTCCCACTTGCTGGTAAAAAGGATACGCCTTGAAACTCATAGGCAAAGGTAGTCTTACCCGGCTCCTGTGAGTCAAGTCCACTGGCCATAAACACTCGCGCGCCTTCAGGGAGTAGCTCCGGGTTTTCTAATTCCTGGCGACTGAGGCGCCTCCGTGTACCGTCGGGAAGTTCTACATGCTGGTAGCCCTTGGCCCCTTCTACGCCTAGCTCTTTAGGCAGGTATAGCTGGTGGTACTTGATTAAAGTTTTATTCTTTGCGTACCACAAAAGGTAGTCGTTGACTGTGTCGAGTAAGGCCCCGCCTTTGCCACTCGTCTTGACAAAACTGATTACTGCTACAAAATTCTCCCGCCCGAACACCTCATCCAGTAAGCAGCGCACCAGGTGCAGGTTCTCGTCGTTGATTTGCACGAAGATGGAGCCGCTCTCGTGCAGAAGCTCGCGGCAAAGGAGCAGGCGGTCGCGCAGGTAGGTCAAGTAGGAATGGATGCCCAGCTTCCAAGTGTCCCTGTAGGCCTTAATCTGCTCCGGCTCGTGGGTGAGATCTGTATCTTGATCCTTCACGTCGCGGCGGTCAATGCGGGGCTGGAAGTTGGAAGCATACTTTATGCCGTAAGGCGGGTCCATATAGATCATCTGCACCTTTCCCACCATGCCTTCTTTGACCAACAGCGAGTTCATGACCAGTAGGGAATCGCCCAGGATGAGCCGGTTCGTCCAGCCAACATCGTGCTGGTAAAAGGCGAGCTGCTGGTCGGCGGGTAACGGCGTCTCTCCGAAAATGGTTAGCTGCACCGGCTCGGGTCGGCGGACGGCATTAAGAATGGCCTTCGTAGAAACGTACTCGTGAATATGTAGGGAAACGACATCAACCTCGAAGGAAGTATGCTCGGCCTTGCCCGCCCATACCAGCTGAGGGTCTTCATGGGGATTGTAGGCATAACGTTGGGTCCGCTGCTCCCGCACTTCATAGGTGGGTGCCAGCCCCGCAGGCGGGTTATTCTTGCGGGTAACCTCTGGGTGTCGGAAATCCTCGGCGCCATTGGGACTTGCTTTGTTTGCCCGCTTTCTTTTCTTTGCCACGGGGGAAACACTCCTCATGTTGGCAATACCTTCTCGAAGATTTATAATTCTACTATCCCTTGCGGCAAGCTAAATTATCTCAGGTCTCCTAGGGTTTGGCTTACGTTAAGATATAATTCTTGACTTTTTAGCCTTTATCCATCCACATTTTAATAACTGTTATTCTATGTCAAATGTCTTTATCCTCCAATTCTCGTTAAAAGTTACCACCTACCATATGTGCCTCTAAATTCTGGCTTAAGAGCCGTTGTCTCCCCCTGAAACCGTTCCGGTGGCGGCCAAAGTGGTAAATAAAAACTATAACGAATCGCCTGCGAGGCGTAGCAGGCATAGGAAATACTCCATAATTTTGTCCTGTAAGGTCACGGAAAAGGCCGGGAGATAAAGTCTATTACCCGGCCTTTTCCGCCTCTTTGAGCTCTAGCGCAAAAGGGCTCCCATCGTCTAAAGGCAGTTTCTTAGCCATCTTTTGCCCCTACTCTTTTTCCTTCAATGCCGCCAAAAAGTCACGCAATCGGGCGGCCTGTTTTGGTGTTAGAGCCCTCGCCTCCTCTAGCAGAGCGCGCAAATGCTGGGGAACCGTAACTGCCTCATTTTCCTCTGCGAAAAACTCCCCCAAGGTGATGCCCAGGCTGGCGCAAATTTTTCTCAGCGTGGCAATAGTGGGCTCCTTCTCATCCTTCTCTATGGCATTGAGAAAAGAGAGTGACACCCCGGCTTTCCTAGCCAGGCTAGATCGGCTAATACCATATTTCGCTCTGATTTCCCTAAGCCTCTGTCCTGTTGTCATCCACACCATCCTCTATAGAGGATGCTACTATACGGCAAGGTAAGGAACAATATTCGTAACTGACCTTTTTAGCGTATTGACAGTATACTCTAAAGAGGATATACTTTATGCGGAATATACTATGAACACCGGTGGGCTACCATGCGAATCAGGCTGCAGGCCGTTAGGCAGGAAAAGAGAATTACCAGGGCGGAATTGGCCCGAAGGGCAAAAGTTTCTCCTTCTTTCATTCACAGCATTGAGGTTGGGCAGAAGTCACCCACACTGCGCACATTGGAGAAACTTGCTGCGGCTTTAGATGTGCCAGTAACTACGCTAATTGAAGATACTGCCCCCGCCCAGAGAAGAAGATAAGGAGAAGAAAACTAAGGCAAGCATTATCACGGAGCCCCTCCACGAAGGAAAAAATTAGCCTAGAAGTCGGTACGAAAGGGGGTATAGAGGTCTCACTTTCTTCCAGGATTTGCTTTGGTAAAAAGGAAATTTATAGCAGGCAGGAACTAGAGCACCAGGTTACTGGTTTCGCGGAAGGTTCCAGGCGCTTTGCCCAGCAGGTGGGGAGCAAAGCGTAGTGGCCATCTCCGTACCTGAGAAGGAGGAGGTCCTAGCCCTTACTGTGGCCCAGCTGCAAAAGGTGATCCAGGCTGAAAAGCCTGTGGTCCTCTCGGTGTCCGAAGTAAAGTTTACCCTGCCTCCGGCAGCGCTAGAGGCACTGGTGGCAGCCGACGCGGCTCAGGTCGAGGTAGCGGCGGTCAAGCTGGCCACTGAAGAGGCAAAACGGCTGGTATCTGGAGCAGTTAATGCTCGGGGCTTGCGGCTTATCGGCGACGTATTCGAGCTTAACGCCATGACGGTAGCCCAGGATGGAACCAAACAGGCGGTCGAGCGGTTCGGGGCGGCCATCCGGGTAAGCCTGCCGGTGCCAGAGGAGGCCAGAGGGGCCGCAGTTGCAGGCAAGCTTGATGCCCACCGCTACGATGAAGCTACCAATACCTGGGTGGCCCTGGGTGGTAGCTACGATGCCCAGGCGGGAGCTATCGTCTTTGAGACCGACCACCTTAGCAAATACGCCTTGCTAGAGAAGGCACCGCCAAAGACCTTTGCCGATGTCCAGGGCCACTGGGCCCAAGCGGATATCGAAGCCCTGGCTGCCCTGGGGATAGCCCGCGGCATAGGCGAGGACAGGTTCGCTCCTGACCCGGAGGTAACCAGGGCCGAGTTTGCTGCCTTCTTACTCCGGGCCCTGAGGATAGAAGAAAAGAAGCCAGTGGAAAGCCACTTCTGGGATGTCAGCCCTTCCGAGTGGTATTTTGGCGCCGTGGAGACGGCCAGGGAAGCGGGACTCATCAGCGGGTACCCGGACGGGACCTTCCGGCCAGCGTCTCCTATCACCAGGGAAGAGATGGCCTGCATGATCCAGCGGGCCCTGGCCCGGGCCGGGAAAAAAGTCGTGGTAACTGGCGAAGTCGAAAAGATCCTGGCTCGCTTTACCGATGCCGGTGAGGTAAGCCCATGGGCCAGGGAGGGCGTAGCTGCTGCGGTGAAAGAAAATATCCTGCGGGGCCGTACCTCCGTAAGCCTCGTACCCCAAGGTAAGGCTACCCGTGCCGAAGCAGTAGTGGTGGTGCGGCGTGTGCTCGCCACCTTGGGCAGGGTGCCAAAGTAAAAAAGGGAACACAGAGGTGCCCAGAAGTGCATAAGCGGAGCGAAGTTTCAAAAATGAGGGAAGGGGCCTAGTTTACGGGCCCCACTTACTTTGATCAGCAAAAGGAAGGAGAGGAAAAAATGACCGGCAAGCGTTGCCCACAATGCGGCCAATTATCGTTCTCCGCCCGGACCAGGCCACCCTGGCCCTGCCCTTTTTGCGGGGCGGAGTGCTTTTACACGCTTGATGAAGTCGATAGCCCAAAGGAGGAGAAAAAGCTGGAAGGTAGAATAAATGTGTCGAAGGCAACCGAGGGTTAGGTGATTTCCCTTGTAGCAAAATGACCATTGGCTGTCCCGAGGCTAGGATTATAGGCAAGGGGGTTGGTTTTATGCCCCTGAAGTTCGAAGATCTTGACCCTGAAACTAGGAAGCGTATCCAGGGCCTGCTAAACAAGTACGAAGGCCAAAGGGTAGAGGATGGGGTCAGGGTAGTGGGCAGCCACCCGGTGAAGTGTCCCCAAGGGCATGGCGCTACTATAATAGTCTGGAGCGACGGTAGAGTGGAGCTAGCCTGCCCTACCTGCGGCCGCCGTGGGCTTTCCGAAGGGAAAGAAGAAAGGGTACCCTTGGAGGTTCAGCCTCCTGCCAGGAGGAGGCAGGGTTCTACTCCTTTAGAACATACCGAACCCCTCCTAGCTATGCAAGAGGTAGCTGCAGCTCTAGAGGAAACTCAGCCTGTCAACCTACCTTCGACCGAAGACAGTAAAGAAAAAAGTCAGCCCAAAGCAGACCAGGAAGGGTTCGGGCAGTCTATGGGCGTTACTCTGCTTATAGCATTCGGGTATATTGTAGCGGCGTTGTTGGCCATTTACTTTATTTTCGGACGCAGTTATTACCGTCCTTCCTTTTCTTACTCTTACTCCTCAAACCCTACTGCACAGGCCAGCTCTTATAGCCCTGCCCGTGATACCACTCCCCCACCGCTGCAAGTTATATCTCCTGTAGACGGCGCTATAACCCGCTGGCCTAAGATTACGGTAAGCGGGGTAACCGAGGCAGGAGCCATAATTACAGCAAAGACCCCTAAAGTAACCCGTGAGATCCAGGTAGGTCAGGATGGCAGGTTCACCTGTGAACTAGAGGGGTTGGAGGCGGGGAACAACACCATAACCGTCGTGGCCCGGGATGCGGCGGGAAACGCCACCACGGCTACACTGAAAGTATTCTACGAAGATCCGGCTACCCAGGTGCCCAAGAACTACTACCAGGTATCCAGCCCCTACGGGCGTTACTCCAATACGTTCTCCGAGCTGTGCAAGTTCCTGTTCGCCTTTTCTCTGCCCAGGGGTTATGAGCAGGAAATCTTCGACTGTTCCGAGTCTGCGGCCATGCTGGAATGGGCTTTAGAGATCTCGGGTTTCAAGGCCTCCATCGCCGTAGGGCCCTGCCCCTGGGACCCCAACCTTGGCTCGCACGCCTGGGTCATAGCGAATACCGTAGACCATACAGTGGCTATTGAGCCAACTGTACTAGTGAAGAGGGGGCTCATCAACAAAATGCTCTTAAAGCTACAGGGCAGAGCCCCTGGAGTTATCTACCAGGGCGATCAACATGCCGTTGGCTATTATCAAGGCTATAAGCAGCTCTTCCAGGACATCTACGAGGCTGTCCAAGCCTATGGGGGTATCGACCAGTGGAACTGGTGGGAGGGCCGCTGGGGCTTCCAGTAATGGTTTTCCAGGGGAGGTTATTTTATGCGTAGGAGATTAGGGCGGGCTGTGCTTTACCTCTTGGTAGCTTTAGTAGTTATGTTGGCCTTTTTCGTTTTCTCTAAAACAGCCCTAAGCTTTGATATAGTAGGTCCCTGGGGGAGGTGGTTTTGGCGGTCCTTGTAGAACGTAAAGAAGTATCTCGCAATCGGATGAGTAGCCCACACGCGTAGAGAAAGCTTATTACTAGAGAGGACTGTCAGGGAGTGGGACGGGAGGAAATGGGCATGGGGGGAGGTAGATGAGGCGCAAGTTACTTACGTTTCTCCTATCTTTGGTCACTTTGGTCGGAATTTTGTTTTTATTGCCTCTACCTTCAAGGGCGGCGGAGCAAACAGTAGTATTTACAATCGGAAGCAACATTTACACCGTTGACGGCCAGGAATTTCTTATGGACGTTACCCCGTATACTAAGGATGGCCGGACCTTCATTCCCCTGAGGTATGCTGCCCAGACCCTGGGTGTCACCCCGGAGAATATACTATATGATACCGGTAAAGTCACCCTCATCAAAGGTAACAAGGTTATCCAGCTCACCATCGGCAGCAACCTTATAACAATTAACGGTGCTACTACGGCCATGGACGTAGCCCCGGAAGTTATCGGTGGCCGGACCATGGTCCCGTTCCGGTGGATGGCCCAGGCCTTTGATGCCAGGATAGACTGGAACGCCGAATACCAGCAGGTGGTCATTAGACTGGACGACCAGCCGGCCACTCGGGTATCCGATAATCAACGGCAAAAACCCCAGGCTCCGACCGGGCTGCACCTGGTAAGCATTAGCCCGGCAGGAGTATCTAGCCATTATGTAATAACCCTGGGCTGGGACCCTGTAAACAATGCGAGCGGGTACAGGGTTTATGAGACCCATTCCTGGACACCCCAGGGGCCCGCCTTCATAGAGACTAATACTAACACCTACACCAGCACTTTTGCGGGTACCTCCTGGGAGTTCTACGTTACGGCGGTAAATTCAGCAGGGGAGAGCCCGCCAAGCAATACCATATCCGTCTCTGCTGGTTCGTTAGTTGGGAATAAGCTTGAAGCACCGACCGGGCTGCATCTGGTGAGCATCACTCCGGAGATAAGCGCTACGTCTCAGCGCATTATAGGGGCCAGTGTAACCATCTCCTGGGATCCGGTAAATGGGGCTACCGGGTACCGGGTGTATACACTGGTAAGCACTACAGAGAGCAGCAAATGGGTTATCTGCGGGTATCCTACTAATCCCACTTTTACCATCCGTTATCCCCTCATGGTTAAAAACAACGTCACCGAAACATTTTACGTGACGGCGGTTAACCAGGCGGGTGAGGAAAGCCCTCCCAGCCAAACATTGCAGGTGACGCTCCCTGACTGGAATGTCGTAGGAAACGTCAACCAGGCGGCTAGTCAACCGTCCAACAATCAGTCCCCCAAGCCTGAAGCCCCCACTGGATTGCACGTGGACCTTAGCCCGATGAACAGTTCTGGTATGTCAGGCTTTTGGGTGACCCTCTCCTGGAACCCGGTAAACGGTGCGACCGGCTACAAGATCTATACTTCTGATTATCTTGATCAAAACGGCACGTGGACTCCACCGCATGAGCTAGCCTTATGTTCTGGGAACAGTTATTCTTATTCTTACGCTACCTTCCCGATTAGCACCACCCTCACCAAAATTTATGTAACGGCGGTGAACCAGGCGGGAGAAGAAAGCCCTCCGAGCGAAACAATACAGATATCCTGGAGAACGAACAATGTTTCCTATGGGCAACCTCCGGCCTCCAACGTGGTGGTCCTTCCTCCCCTTCAATACCCTGGGGGCCTGGAGACAATCCGTAATACGTACACCTGGTACTACGAAGGAAAGCAGTTTAGCTGGACCATCGAGGTGCCTCAAGTGCTCGTGAAATACGAGCAAGGGCAGAAAATGATTAAATGGCCCCTCTGGTACATGTTTATAGCTTCGAATCCTGCCATGTGGTTCGCCAGCCTCTTCGCTACTGGTTCTCCCGTGACCATGGCCCAGGAGATCCTGAATAATATGCTGGTACAGGATAGGACAAGCTCAGAGTACATAAGCTATGTGGCCGATCGTTTAAACCGTGCGGCAGAAGCCCAGGGTTACGATATCTTCCGCAAGGCCGAATTTATCGCTGCTTTTGTCCAGTCCATACCCTACAAAATAATCCTGCCGACCAACACGCAGTACCCGCCCCAGGTCATTGCCCACGGAGGGGACTGCATCAATAAGTCCGTGCTTCTGGCAGCCATCTTAAGAAAGCTCGGCTACCGGGTGGCCATTCTGGTCTATCCCTTTCCTATCGCCCATGCCGCTGTGGGTGTAGCCTTTTCCTTGGATCAGATACCAGCGGATAGGCTCACAATGAACCTGCGGGCTTACTTCCAGGGAAATACGAGCTACTACTTCATCGAAACTACTGAGCCGGGGTGGAGGATCGGGGAGCTAAGTGTTCCCGAAACTGCCAGGCCCGCCATCTGTGAGATTTGGTGAGGGTGGAGAAGTTTACCTGGCGACAATCCCAACGTGGGCGCTTAAGAAAGTATGTTTATTTAGTGACGGTGGCACAGCCTTAGTTGGCGACAAAGGGAATGCACCCCTACCGGATGGCAAAGAGCGGCTACCGGATAGTGAGAACAAAAGAAGAGGAGGACAAGGTCGTTAGATATGGCTGCGCTTATACTTCTTTTCCTTATTGGCATGGGAGTGATAGCTATAAGGAATGGGGCGATCAAGGATGGTGTAGTTATGCTGCTTTCTGCTTCACTTATCATCTCGATTTGGGTTATATGGAAACTGTCTAAAAAGCCCCTTATTTGCCCCATTAACGGCCAGAACTGCGGCAAGCACTGCGCTTGGTACGACCCCAGAGAAGAGCCGCACTGCTGGAGGGTGAAATACGAGGAAGAGTACGAAGAACGGGCTGGCCCCCTAATTATGGAGATTATGCCACAAAGGATTCCGCTTTCATTAATTTGCTCATGAATGCTTTGTGA
>NZ_JBJHHE010000017.1:0-51179 GCF_056378755.1 Thermanaeromonas sp. DSM 22490 | reverse complement strand
GGTATTAACCTTCCCTGCACATTGTTCAATTCGCAAATATGGTTCAAACGAGCCTCGATTTAATTTGAGAAGTTACATAAAAGGCCAACCTGTGTTCAAGGAGCCTAAAACTGAAAAATCCCGCCGGACTGTACCTATTCCCCAAGATATCCTTTCGGAGTTAAAGGCGCACCGTGCACGGCAGGCACAAGAAAAGCTTCTTCTAGGCCCGATGTACCAGGATAACGACCTGGTCTTTGCGACGGTAGATGGCAGGCCGTTAGAAAAACGGAGCTTCCTACGGCACTTTGAAGATTTGCTTGCCAAGTCTGGCCTACCCCGTATCCGCTTTCACGACCTGCGCCACACTTACGCCACCCTTTTGCTTCAGGCTGGTGAACACCCCAAGGTAGTACAGGAGCTTCTGGGCCATGCCCAGATCAGCACAACCCTGGATATCTATTCCCACGTGCTCCCGGAGCTTAAGCAGGCAGCAGCGGCCAAACTCAATAAGCTTCTATCTTCTTAAAAGAAATTCCCTTCCCCAGTAATGGAGAAGGGAGCTAACCTATATGTACCAGTATAACCGCTGGAGAAATACCTCCGGCGGTTATTTATTCCTTTCGCCGGGGTATCGGAGCGGGTTGCAGTACGGTTGCAGTACTTTGTTTGTTTTAACTCGTTGCAGTACGCTCCTCGATCCCCGAAACCCTTGATTTTTCTGGTGCGGCAGAAGGGATTTGAACCCCCACGGTCGCAGTGACCACTAGACCCTGAATCTAGCGCGTCTGCCAGTTCCGCCACTGCCGCACGCCTAACTATAGTTTAGCACCTGAAATTCGAGGAGTCAAGGGATTAGCGCTCGCACTTTTTAATTAACCATTTTTACGTAAGCTCAATGAAATATTAAACGAAATATAGTGCTGCATCACTTATCCTAGCGGTAACACGCTATAATGTATTTAAAAAGCTAAGGGAAACCTGGGGTATACTGAATGCGCTGGCAGGAACTCACAGATTTTCTTAAGGAACAAAGCACCATTTTTGAACTGGCTAGAGAAGCCCAGAGGGATCCCCAAAACGTCCAAAAGCTACTAGCAGAAGAAGAATGGTTACCAAGGAAAGCGGTACCCGATTCCGCCTGCTGTTGGAATCCACTGCCTGCAACAACAGCAGCTGCTCCACCGGAACCGAATGTATACTTATCGTCGGTTTGAGCCCTCCAACTGGAGTCTAAACCGTACCCATGAGAAAACCCCAGCTTCGAGCTGGGGTTTTACTGGGCTAAGCTTCGGGTTGTTCTTGCTAAGCTGCTCTGTCGCTCTTTTCTTGCTTGGCGGTGAATAACTGGGGCAATATTGCCGAAAGGTATCCCAGACCTATGCCTATCAGCAGCGGAATGATTGTGGGCCAGAATTTAGCGCCTGTTCCAAAAAATGTAGCGCAACTAGCAAATTGTGCAGGTACAAAAGCAAATATCCGGATGGGAGCGAGCATGACCATTATGAAGGCAATAACCGTCACTGCAACAGCAATTCCTAATCCCTGTCCGCCTAAATACGGTGCAAAGACTACAGCTAAATAACCCAAGATTACTCCACTGGTAGCAGGCCAAAACACTTTTTTAACTGAGTCTGCGTTGCCCCCGGAAGCAAAAAATAGTGCCCAGCCTACAAAAGCAGGCCAGGTAAGAATATTAAATTGTCCCGAAATATATGTCCAAATTCCTGCCAAAACTGCTATACTTAAAGCTAGGGGGAAAAACTGCATAGTTTTACCTCTACCTCCACATATTTATTTGCCGGAGCGATCTTCTCGCTCCGGCCATCTTTTAAGTTTCAAGTATCTTGTCTTTACTTCCTTTTAGCCAGATAAGTACTGCCGATGGCATCGGCACCATAAATGGCGTTATAAACCATTTGCGGTGTCACCGGGAAAGGCATGTTATGGACCATCATACCAGGCTCACATACTTTTTCGGCCACGCGCATGATCTTTTCAGGAGTAGGATCAGTAACCCCTATTTGCGCTAGGGTTACAGGTAGCCCAACCCTGGTGCAGAAATCGAGTACTTCATTAATTTCTTTCCAAGAACGGTCCTCCAAGACCAGGTGTGCCAGAGTACCGAAGGCCACTTTTTCTCCATGATAGCTGTGATGCGTTTCTTCCAAAACAGTCAACCCGTCGTGAATAGCATGAGCAGCAGCAAGCCCCGAGCTCTCAAAGCCAATACCGCTGAGCAGAGTGTTAGCTTCTACAACCTTTTCTACCGCAGGCGTGGCCACGCCTTTTTCTACCGCGAGCTTGGCCGCCTCACCGTATTCCAACAGTATATCGTAACAAAGCCGTGCCAAGCTTAGAGCTGTAGCCGTGGTATATCCGCCGGGAATATTTTTGGCTGCCGCCTTGGCACAGGAATCGGCTTCAAACCAGGTTGCGAGAGCATCTCCCATACCAGAAACTAAGAAACGGACAGGAGCTTTGGCAATAATGGAAGTGTCCACAAGCACAAGATTGGGGTTTTGAGGAAGTATAAAATACCGCTCAAAAACGCCTTCTTCAGTATAAATAACCGAAAGAGCGCTGCAGGGCGCGTCAGTAGCAGCGATAGTGGGAACAATAACAATGGGCTTATTCATCAAACACGCCACCGCTTTACCGGCGTCAATCACTTTACCGCCACCCACAGCGACTATAAAATCTGCCCCCGCGGCTGTCGCTGAGGCTTTAAGCCTCTCTATTTCACTATCACAACACTCCCCACGAAATACTTCAAATACCGAGCCTACGTTGTGTTCCTTCAAGCTTCTCTCAATGTCTTCCTTCGTTTGCTTGAGGGCTGTTTTACCTCCCGTCACAAAGGCCATTTGACCAAAATTTTTCACCTGTTGGCCCAAAGAATGTATCGCTCCAGGACCCTGCACATAGCGGCTGGGAGAAATAAGTATTTTTATGCTCATACGGCTTCCTCCTTATCCAAAATTTTGCAGAAGTTCGGTTTTGCAATTATAATTTGAGTACGATAACTGCCCTCTCCCCTTCACCTCCCCCCCCTCATTTGGATCTATAGTGCGCTCTAGAGCCCCTTCAATATTACTTCATCCCCCCTTCCTTTATTCTGCCCCTTATTTTATAGCAGCTTTTCTATTAATTTTGGCGAAGCATGGCTAATGACCGCCTGAGATACCAATTGTCCTTCTCCTACAGCCCTCACCCCAAAGTGAACTGCGGTTTTAATGGCGCTAACTTCTCCCATTAATACAACCAACGATTTGCCTCCCATACCACGGGCAATACGGATCTCGGCCAAAGACACCTCGGCACCTTTCGCCGCCGCATCTCCCGCCCGAATGGCCGCCGCCACAGTAAAGGTCTCAATCAGTCCTAAGGATTGACCCTTTTTATCCAGTGCCGAAGTCCCTGTCAAGGCCGGGATAACCGCCGGGTGCACATTGGCCAGAAGGAACTCATCTATTACCCCATCCGAAAAAGTTTCCCTACCCCGCCTTAGCGCTTCCTTAACCGCCCCTATTTCGCCTGCTACTAGGGCAATAAATTTGCCCGGGCAAAGGCTGGTGGCCAGGATTAGTTCCACGGGAGCCGATTTTATCATTTCATCGGCAGCCACAATACCCCTGGTCATCTCTCGAAACTCTAGAAGACCCAAGTTGTTCACCAGTCCCTATCCCCCCGTCGTTAACGAGTTACCACTATAGCTTCCTCTGATATATCGCTTATTGTCCCCTCAATGCTCGAGTGTACCCTGGCTCCCACAACGTTCTCAGGTACATCGGCCAGCAAGTCTCCTACTTTCACATACTGACCCACTTTTACCACTGGTACAGCAGCTTTACCAGCATGTTGCTTCAGCGGCAACACAACCTTTTCAGGAACCATCTCTATCTCGCGATAAGGCGCATAGGTGGTATACTCACTCAAGCCGAGGCGCAAGAGCAATTTCTTGGCCGGAAAACGCCTACCTCGCCTTTCCTGTTCTCTATCTCGCAATACCTCTCGCCGTGGATGGCGTAATCCTTTTTGAGCAAAAACCTTTTTCAGTTCTGCATTAACTTGCCTGGGACTTAGACCCATGGGGCAAGCTGCGATTTCACACAAACCGCATTCAGAGCAGAGCATGGCTGAGGTAAGGCCTTCTACATCGGCGACACCATTAGCTACCGCACGCATAATGCGGTGGGGTTCCAGGGAATGTCCTAAGAGGTACCGGGGACATAAATCAGTGCAATATCGACACTGGCAGCACGCCGCCCGCGCCCGGGCTAACATTAGAGACCTGTTCACCGTTTTACTGGAGGCCGCCGTGGTAGTGCGAGGGACTACTATTATGCCCGAAGTTGTTTTGGTTACCGGGCTGTCCTCTCTAACCACCTTGCCCATCATTGGTCCACCATCGATCAAAACATAACTGTCAACTGCCGGGCCTCCGGCCAGCTTTAAGAGATCAGCGACCGGCGTGCCCAAAGGCACGCGTATAGTGACGGGCTGCTTCACTGCTCCCGCAACCGTAACTATTTTGTCTGTCACCGGTCTACCCAGGACTGCTCTCCCGATATTATATAAAGTCTCGACATTCTGCACTACCACCCCCACATCCAAAGGCAACCCGGCTTCCGGAATAGTTTTTCCGGTCACTTCTTTCACCAAGACCTGCTCGTCTCCCGCCGGATAAAAATCCTCCAACTGGAAAAGTTGTATTCGTGCCTCCTTACCCAAAGCCCTTGCTAGCGCTTCAATACACTCGCTGTATTTACGTTTAAGGGCTATAATACCTTTGGCCGCCCCGGTGGCCTCCATGGCCCTGCGCATTCCTTCTATTATGCCCTCTGCCTGGTTTTTCATTAGCTCCTGATTCCCTGTCAGCAGAGGCTCGCATTCTGCTCCATTGCCAATAACTGTTTCGGCGCGCGCGGATAACTTTATATGGGCGGGGAACCCCGCACCCCCGGCTCCCACCACCCCTGCCTCGCGCACGGCTTGCACTACTTGTATACTCACTTACCGAGTTGCCTCCCCGGGTCAAAGGATTCTAAAGGCGTCTACCAAAACACACCGACGCTGGCGGGTGAAGCTCCTGGCCGAGGTTAATCCCTCGCCCGTAGGACCAGCTATAGTGAAGGTGGTAAACCCTTCTCCACCAGCTCCTATACCTGCATATGAGGGGGCGTTTTTTACGAAAATAGTAGTCTGAACCGCCCGGGCAAATACGGTCATATGATCGATATGCTTGGAATGCATTACAGCTGTATGGCGGTTGCCCCCCTCGGCTTGTACGGCCAGATCAATGGCGCTATCCACAGTTGCCACCCGTACTACCGGCAGTACAGGCATAAGTTGCTCGTGCCACACCAAAGGATGGTCCGGATCCACCTCCAAGACCACCAGACGCACATCTCCGCCCACTTCGATACCTATTTGTCGAAGAATCAGACTCGCGTCCTGCCCGATAAGGTCTTTATTTACCTGTTCGCCGTCCGGGAAAATTTTTTCAGTCAATCTACTTATATCCTTGCCTCGTAATATATAAGCGCCCTCGCGGGACATCCGCTCCAACAGCTGGTTAGCAACACATTCCACTACTATAAGCTCCTTCTCCGCAATACAAGGCAAGTTGTTGTCAAAACTGGCGCCACACACAATATCATGGGCTGCTTTTACTATATCCGCCGTTTCATCTACTACTACCGGAGGATTACCCGCCCCGGCACCAATGGCTTTTTTGCCGCTGGAGAGGGCCGCCTTGACCACTCCAGGGCCGCCAGTAGCCGCAATCAACCGGACTTGGGGATGAGACATTAATTGTTGAGCGGTTTCTATGGTCGGCTCGGCAATGGTTGTTACTAAGCCTTTGGGGCCGCCTGCCCTGACTATAGCTTCATGTATTATCTCTACGGCCTTAGCGCAGCAAGCTTTGGCCCGCGGGTGAGGATTAAACACCACTGCATTGCCTGCGGCGAGCATGCTTATGGAATTATTAATGATAGTAGCAGTCGGGTTAGTGACTGGAGTAATGGCAGCAATCACCCCGTAGGGAGCCATTTCCACCAGGGTAAGGCCGTGGTCGCCAGTCCACGCAGTGGTGGTAAGGTCTTCGGTACCCGGGGTTTTCTTGCTCGCCAGGATATTTTTCATTATCTTGTCTTCTACCCGTCCCATACCCGTTTCTGCTACCGCCATCTCGGCCAGCATTCGGGCGTGGTTGAGACAGGCCTCCCGGATAGCCCCCAGAATTTGCTCGCGTTTTTCCAGGTCCATCAAGGAAAATTTTTTCTGGGCCCGCTCAGCAGCCTCCACCGCTGCGTCCACCGTGGCAAAAATGCCGCTAGCGGATTGATCTCTTTTTTCCAGGGCGTATAATTCATCCACTATCCGTCTAGCAATGGTAGCAACCAGCCTTTCGTCCACTGCCATAAGTTTACTTGTTCACCCCTTTCTCCAAGGCTGAGACCCCAGCACGAGCGATAGCTATATCTTCCTCTACCGAACCGCCGCTCACCCCGATACCTCCTATTAACTTCTGGTCCTGCCACAGGGGTATTCCGCCTCCAAAGATAACCAGCCTACCCCCGCAACAGCTGTCCAGACCGTGAAGGGGGCCTCCAGGGGCAGCCAGAGAAGCCAGTTCGGCAGTTTCTTTCTTCAGGGCCACTGCAGTATAAGCCTTATTAATGGCTATATCAATGCTAGCGAGCAAAGCCTCATCCATTCGGTGAAGGGCTACCACATTACCCCCGGCATCTGCTACGGCAATGACCACCGGTACCCCCATCTCTTTAGCCTTAGCCTCACAAGCCTGGAGAATAACTTTGGCCTGATCTAAAGTTAACAATTTTGCACCCCTTCCTTCCCCATATGACTTAACTTTTTCTTTTACCTGACGGACTACTTCTTCCTCCTCTTCATGCACTGCCAGGACAAAGAGGAGGTCGGACAGCCGATTTAAGTATTGCAGTATCTCTTCCCGCACCGGTGCTTCCAGGCTAAGTCTCACTACTTCCCTTTCCGCCCGCCTAGCGATGGTCCTGGCCAGGTGAAGCCCAGCCGAACAAAGGTAAGGTCCCGGCAGGATAAAGTCAGACATCAAGGTACTAGCCTTCTGCAGTTCATCTATTTCTTTTTCTATTTGCTCTATATGGGCAGCAGTGAGGCGTTGGCGCAGGTACCTTTCGGGTTCCAGGGAAGCTAGCTCAGCTCCCAAAAGGAAGAGCTCACTTTCCACACGGGTCAATATGGAGCGCGCCCCACGAGTCTGGCACAGGGCGCGGGCTAAGGCTAGGGCAGCTATTATTTCATCTACTGCACCATAAGCCTCCACCCGCTGGTCACATTTTCTTAATCGCCAGCCACCTATTAAAGAAGTTTCCCCTTTATCTCCTTTCTTGGTATAAATTTTCACGGCCGGCACCCCTCATACCAGCTCTACTTGGTCCACAATACCGATTACAGCGGCATCTATGAGCGCGCGACCGTCCCCCATGATCCGGCTGGCTACACTCCCAAGGACTACCAGTACAGTTTCACCTACGCCTGCTCCCACTGAATCCACCGCCACCACCAGCTCTTCCTCCTGGTCTGAGCCGCGCCCCCTTGATTCCGCTGGAGTTAAAAGCTTAACTACCAGGAGTTTGCACCCCACTAAGCTCTCATCTTTCCTGGTAGCTACTACTGTCCCTACTACTTTTGCCAAGCGCATCTTATTGCCCCCGGACGATCTTGATTTGGTGTTTCCTTATCAAATCAGAGGCTAAGGGAGTTATAATGCAACTGCTCGGAACCTGTATTTCAGTCGGCCTCCCCAAATAGGGCATCAGGTCCTCAGCTATAATAACTTTCTTATCTAGCCGCACCCCATTGGAGCCAGACACCGTTGCCCTTGGCCCAGGCTCGATCTCCAAAATCTCCCTTACTGCCCGCTGTAGCTCATTGGACCCGCACAGCCGTACCCCATAACTCTCCAGGCGCTGGAGATTGTCTTGAAATGCCCGTCCAAGTTCGAGGTTACCCCGGTTTAAACCCAATCCTTTCCACTCTTTCCCTTCAGGGCAGGCCGCATCCTTAACAGCAATAACCGGCATCCCATACATGAGAGCATCAATCATTAGTTCTACCGGGTAAGAATCAAGTATTAAACGAGCTGCTTTGGCCGCCGTATTCCTGGTGAGCACGGCAAAGACCAGTGCCGCATATTCCCTCCAGCGAGTTACCCGTTCCTGTCCCTCTACAAACACCTGCCCTTTGAATTCCTGAGCCAACCGGGCAACATCATGTATGGCGGCACCCGCCTTGGAAAACATTAAGTCTATCTGCAAACCATATTCTTGCTGGCAGCTCAAGAGCTGCCGCCTAGCTTCTTCCCGACCTATAGTACCTCCTGTAAATATGGCCAGTATCCGGCGGTTAAGGTACCTGGAGATGACCTCCATGACCAGCGCTCGGATTTGGGCCTCCAGTTCAGGGTCTAACACCGCTTATCTCCCTCCCTCCGGGCACATAAGGGCAATACCCAGGGGTGTTACCAGTAAGGGATGCCGCGGAATTATAGCCGGAATACCTATCCGGTTCTCTACTACTTCCTTCAGCCCTTGAAGGGCACTGGCGCCTCCTACTAAATAAACGTGCGGAACTTTAAAGGCTACCAAATGCCTTTCAATAATAGAGGCTACTTTGTCCATTACGGGCCGCAATATTGGAAAGAGCCTACGCTGTTGGGACGGGTCAAGCTTGAGCTTCTCCGCCTCTCTAAACGGCAGACCAAAGTGCCCGGCCAATACCAAAGTAAAATGTGTACCTCCGGTAGGTTCATCCGCTGTGTAGACAACTTCTCCGTCCTGCAACACAGAAATCCCCGTCGTGCCGCCCCCTATATCTACTACGGCCCCATCATTAATACCCAATACCCTGGCGGCCGCTGTGGGTTCGTCTACCACTGCCAGTACTTCAAGGCCCGCCGCCTCCACTACATACCGGGTAGCCCGACAGTCCCCTGCTCGAGTCCCCGGCGGTACCGCGCAAGCCCCGTACTCCAGCTCTACGCCCAATTCCTCCTCTATTTGCTTTAACATGGAGCCCACTATTTCCCGGGCGCCAGCGAAATCTACCACTAATCCATCGCGTACAACTTCTGCTGCCCGGAGTTTTCCCGCTACCGGGCGATCGCGGCTGTCCACCACAGCTACGACTATATTAGCCGTGCCCAGGTCCACCCCTACTCTAAGGCTTCCTTCCCATTTTGGTCTAGCACCGTTCAGGCAGGCCGCCAAAGCCCTGCATAGCTCTTCTCCTTGCCTTATTCTCTCCACAAACAAAAGCTACCCCCTTATCCGGCCAGCCTGACCCGGTCACCCGTTTTTAGACCCGCCGCGTTAGCTTCATCAGTATCTACATGCATCTCCAGAACAAAATCCGGGGAAACGCGAACCAGCACGTCCTCGAACATTACTTTTCTATCACCAGAAGAGATCTTAACCCGCACTACAGCTTTATCCTTAAGATTTAATTTCTTAGCTATCTCGGGGGGCATATGGATGTGCCGCATGGCGCAAATTACACCCTCCTCGATCTTTACTGCGCCATGGGGCCCTACAATTACACATCCCGGTGTCCCGGCATGATCACCAGAATCCCTAACCGGAGGATCAACCCCCAGTACAAATCCATCCGTCTTAGAAATCTCGACTTGTGTCTTGGCGCGAGGTGGACCGAGTACTCGCACGTTCTGCAGCACTCCCCGGGGGCCTACGATAGTAACCGTTTCCTTGGCCGCATACTGCCCGGGCTGCAGCTCGCGAATGGGCGTCAACTGATATCCTCTGCCAAACAGCGTTTCCACATGCTCCCGCGAAAGGTGGACGTGACGCGCCGACACACCCACCGGGATCTCAATCGCTTCCGTCCCACAGTTAAGTTTTAACAGGACTGCCCTGGCTATCTCCCGCGCAAGCACATCGATATTTTCTACAGGCAATGTTGCTCACCTCTTACCCTTCGCCGTGGTAGTGCAGGCAATAGCTGCGTGGCTCTCCCTTCTTGCGCGGGCAGGCAGGATCGTTACACAAGTTGCAAGTAGGTGCCCTTTCCCCGGTGACACCCTCTCCTTCTACCCTTTCTGGGGCCACAACTGCGACCCCGGCCACACCTTCCCCTTTTTCATGGCTCTCCCCTTGCCCTATAGCTCCCTGTTCTTGACCCACTATTGCTCCTTCAGGCGGCTGCAGGCACTCGGCTGAAGAACCGGAACCCTTGTCCCCATCTTTCCTCCGACAAGGAGCCCCCTGCTTTTGCCCCACCGTCTCCCTAGTCTCTATGAGTAAAGCGCTGTCTTCATGAGGCCTGGGAATCACATGGGTAGCCACAACTTTCCCTACTCTGCCAGCTGCCGCCCCAGCTGCCTGCACTGCAGCCTGTACCGCGGCCACATCTCCTAAAATTTTAATTACGGTCCACCCGCCGCCGCGGGTCAGCTCATAGCCTATCAGCTTTACGTCCGCCGACTTGACCGCCGCGTCAGCCGCTTCGACGGCCGCTACCAACCCCACGGTTTCAATAAGACCTAAAGCTTGTCGAGCCACGGTCTACCTCCTTCAACGGCAAATTTTTGACCAGTCGGGCAGCATGGCTACCTATCAGGCGGTAATCATCCTTGCTGCCGGTTTCGGAGGGCACCCGAGCTATGGGACGGCCGGGGTGGAGACGCTGGTGTTGTAAAACACAGGTTCCATCTGAACTGACGCCTATTCCCACACCTAATCTGGACGCTCGGGACGCCTCCACGGCCAGCCTTTCTGCTTCTCCTGCCCTTACCTGGAGCTCAAAAGGAACGCCCTCTTCTTCTAGGCCTTCCACCAGCCCTCTCAGGGCTAGGGAACATAGCTCAGGATCAGTGATATAAATCATAACGCTGGGCTTAATTTCTTCGTAAGTCCTCATCGCTTGTTCCACCTAGACAACACCAGCCCCGTTGCTACCGCATTGCGCGGTCCTTCTGTTCCCCGGATATTGCCCTGCCCTGCCACAACTCCGTATCCAGCCAGAGCCTCCGAAATCATCTGGGGCACTTCAAAGTCCAGGGCTGACCCCCCCACCAGCACAACAAAATCTATAAACCGGATGTTGCCCGCTGGCGCTACCTTGGCCAAGGCCCGTAGGGCATTCCCCACAAAAACTTTCTTCTTCGCTTCGCGCCGCACAGCCCTGACCTTTTCCAGAGATACATCAATAGGCAACGGCACCAAAGAACCTTCTTTTAAGATTACCACCCTGGCAAATACCTTGGGATCCAGCGGCTCTTCAAAAAATCTTACAGTGCCATCTTCCAGCCTTATAGAGAAAAGGCTTTCCACCTTAGCCAAGGGGTAACGCTTTATGTCTTCCGCTAAAGCGCGATCTGTTAACCCCAGTTCGGTATAAATTAGCATATTAACCATCTCGCCAGCACCGGCAAGATGCACTGTCTCTACCTTTTGCCTCGCATCTATAAAGGCTGCATCTGTGGATCCGCCACCCAAATCTAGAATAGCCAGCGGGAGGCTGGCACCAGGCGTGGTTAGCGCTCCTAAAACTGCCATGTTGGCCTCCACGCCCGCGATCTCGACCGCTATCCCCATCTCCTGCTCTATTTTGTGGGCCACCTTCTCCATGGGAAGGCGCGAACTTTTAACCATGGCAGCCAGGGCAACCGCGTCCTCAGAGAAAAATTCATTAGCCAAGCCCCCTTTTACCCTTTGTTGTACTAGGGTGTCTACGGCTAAAATATCTTGAATGCGGATGGCCGAAAGGGGCTGGCCGGTAACCTCGGCCATAGTTTCCTTTACTCTAGCGAGAAGGCCACCAACATTAGTACCTGAAGTGCCTTCCGCGTCATCCAGCGGCCATACTTCTTCTACCGCAGCGGTAATTGCCTCGGCGCCCTCTTCAATGTCTACGGTGACCGACCTGCCTTTGCCGCGCAGTACCAGCTTCCCTGCCGGTATCCGCCTTTCTCTTACGTCACCGGCAGGTGTGCGTATAACTACAGCGGAGCGGTTGCCGATTAGGGCCCGGGCCATGGGCACCACATTTTTAGTTTCTTCCGGTGTAAGGTTAAATACAGTAGCTATACCGTAAGGGTTAGAAAGTGTCTTTATCGTGTACCCTGGTTCAGCTACCTCCACTGCCGCTAGCATACCCAAAGGTACCTTATCAATTAAAGATACCTCGTCTACTACCGGTATTCTTCGCTCCAGGCGATTGGCTATCAATACCCCGTCATCTTTTTGCACAATAGCGCCCTGAACATCTACACCTTTTCTTATGGCGGTATTGATAGCCTTGGCCGCCTCTTCGTAGTCCACATTCCCGGGCACCACCGCTACTACCTTGTCACCCGCCCGGCTATCATCCAGGCGGAATATAGGAATAGTGACTCCCACCCCTAATCCCATACCGCCTGGAGTAGCCGGATTATGGCCGATCATGGTGGATTCGGTAATAATAGTTTCCGTAATGGCCTCCATAGCCACATCGGCGATGACCGGAGTCGCTTCGTTCAACCTGACAAGATCAATATTTTCTAACTGTAGTCCTGCCTTGCGAGCAGCTTCTTCCAGAGCAATCCTTATTCCTGTCACATTGGCAGGCGTCCCTTTTATGCCTGTAGTAGCTGCCATGCCGCTGGCCAGAAACCGGACCTGCTCCCCTTCCACTCTGGCCAGCGCTACTTCAGTGGTGTTATTACCTATATCTACACCTGCCACCAGCATATAGTTTTCCTCCGGTTATTCCATACCTTTTAATCGTTTCCTCCGCTCGTACACCTCGGCTGCCTCTCTCACCAAGGCCGCGCACAAAGGAGCATTATACTTCTGTTCCAGTTCGTTAGCAATCGCTAAGAGCTCCTCTTTCGTCGACCGGTAAGGCCTCAGAGCCGTATAAAACGCCAGTATCCGTTCATCCGGAACGCGGGTTAATTCGGCTGCCCTTCTCAGGTTTTGGGCAAACTGTTTCCGACCTACAGTCTCGGCGATCTGGGCCTGTAGGTGCAGGGTTTCAGCAGTTATACGGAGGTCATCCGGCGTGACCTCGCCTTTCATTACCGCCTCCAAGGTAATATCTGTAAACTTTTTACCTGTAGCAGTCTTTATCAGCTCAGGCCGCTTAGCCGCTAAAGGGTAGTCTTTCGTAGGAGAAATCTGTGCTTCTTGCCCGGTGTGGGTACTTACTTGACTTGAGGATGGCCCCTGCGAAACCCGTCTGGACGTGCCTCTCTCTTGTGTCACTTCCTTGAGCACTTGACGCACAATTTCTTCTATGGCTTGTTCATTGAGGGCGGTCATGATACTACACCTCCTTGGGCGAAGGACACCTGCAACTCCGCAGGCCTGGCGCCGGGCGTGACAAGCCGGGTCTCAACATTGTGTATTACCGCGGCTTTGGCCTGGAATTTGGGACGGGCCATCTGGTCATTCATCACTGGTACCGGAGGGGGCGTTTCCCCTTTGGCATAACGCGCTGCATTTTTACCTATAGCCCGGTAGGTTTCTAAAGTAAGAACCGGGCATTGGGGGAAAAGCTCGAGATTGTTTAAAGGCTGAAGGTCCTTGTGGTGAATTACAGCTGTACCCCTCGATTGGATGCCTATACCCACACCGGAACCTGAAAGTTTGGCAGCTGTATGCCCTATGAAAGCCACGTCCGCTGTGTGCTTTACCCGAATTACTCGCGCCCGCAGCCCCTCTTCCTCTATCCCAGCTGTTATCTCGCGCAACATGTCTCGTAAGGGAATTCCTATTATATTTTTGCTGAACTTAACCCCAAAGGCTGGCGAGATACCTATCACCACTTCCCTTTGATCCGTACCCGGCTTGGCCTCACCTATTTCCCGCCATTCACCTCCAGGGGGAGAGTCCATGGGCCCTACCATACTTTTATAGCTCTTCTCTCCCAGACGCTTTAACACTTCACTAACTATTTGTTCCACCAGGGCTTCTGTGTTGATCATGTTCACACCTCGCTTCCCTGCTTTTCAATCTCTTCCGGTTTCAAGGCCTGAGGAATATTTTTGATTGTCTCCCACCTTTCCTTGCTTAGGCGGTAGCCTGTACCCGGACCACGATAGTCATTAGGATTATTTACTGCTGAATCGATCTGGAACCGGGCATCCAAAACGGCAGAGGTATGCAAATAGTCTCCCGCCACGCGTTGCTTTAACATATTGAGAACATTATTGGCTATATCGGTGAACCCGTGTTTGGCCAGCGCCTTCACCACATCCAGGCCGGTGATTCCTCTTTCCATCATCTCAGTGGCAGCCTTTAGATCCTGGCCGACATCCCGGGGAGGCATGTCCCGGGAACCATGGGCGTAGGTTGCGGCTTCCACTTCTTCATCAGTTATGGGAGGCAAACCTAGCTCCTTAAACACAGCCTGCAGGGCGCGGGCCGCCTTATTGCGTATCGCGATTACCTCTTCCTCCAGTACTGGTCTAACCCCTCCATCCACCATGAGATCGCGCTGCAGGATTAAGTAATCGTCCATATCTTCAATGTCAAAATTTGACCCGGCAAACATATTATCGTAATTGGGTACCGCGCTATAGCCCGAGAAGATAAGGTCTGTACCCGGCAACATTTGCAGCAGCATCCTGGCCGTGCGCCGGATGTCAGAGTGGGAGAAGGTCTGGTCATTACCCGAAGCCACTTCCAGATCCAGCATCATGGTCAAAAGGTTTTCTCCGGCTACCACCCGAATGCCAGAGGGTACAGCTCCCGGCACACCGATACAGCTAATAGAACCGTTTTGTAACCCCTGTACTCCTGCTCCTTTGGCGATCATTATGCAGCGCGCTTCCAGGTACAACATGGATTTGCCCTCGGCGTAGCCCATCTGCACTTCAGAGCCAGTACCCGAAGTAAACCGCATCTTGAGACCTCTGGAGGCATAGGCCGAAGCCAGGAAAGCTTTAGACCAGGGGGTATCATCGCCATCCACAAAAACCTGCTCTGTGCCGTAAACAGAGATAGTCTCGGCATAAGTAGTTAAGCCCCTCATGCCAAGGCTAAGCTCAAAGGCTTCTTCCAAAGCGCACTGGGTAAGAACCCCTCCTCTACCGGTCTGGGAACCCACCAGTAGCGCTAAGGCGTTGAAGGGCGCGTAACGGGTCACACCCACCGTGGTCTCCTCTTCATCAAAACCGCGCAGAGCACCCTCCGCCGCGTCTGCGGCGAGTAAGACAGGATTATCCCGCAGGTTGGTAACATGGCATTGGTTACCCGGCCTCTTGCGCGCCCGCATTTTTTGCATGGCCATCATTATTTCCACTACATTTAGCTTGTCAATAACATCCACTAACTTGGCCGGCGTGAGGCCTCGCGCTATCCGAATCACTTCTTCCCGGGGTACGTTTATGTCCACCAACATGCGGGCGATCTCTGTACTATCCATAGCCATGGCTTCTTCGGCCACATCTAAATCGATGGCGTAATCGGCAATAAATTGGTCGATCATATCAAAATCTTCGCGACGTTTCCCATCCATCTCAATTATTTTGCCATTCTCTATTTTAATACTAGGCTGGGGATCGTTGGGACTTCCTATAGCCACCAGACCCACTTCCGGCCACTCAGCTACAAAGCCATCTTTATTTACCGGTCTCTGGGATAGGATCTCAAAACGCTTCGACCTCATAATCTATCACCACCCTTCGCAGACCATCAAATATACGGTACTCCTAAGGATTTGGGTGTCTCACCTAAGGTAGATAACAACTTCAGGCCTACGTCCCTAGCGGCAATCAAGGCCTGCCTAACCGCACCCGAGTCCCCCGACATGAAAAGTATGGCCTCATTGGTAAAACTTGTCCCTTTGGCCGGGCTAGCATATCCCACTACATTTACTTCCGCGGCTTTAACCGCGGTATCGCAGCAGACCACGCCGATGGCCGCCGGAGCGCCAACTATCAGCCCGAAGGCTTTACCCACCGGAGCATTAAAGGCCTTCTCAATGGCATAACTAGCCCGCGCAGTGTACTGGAATTCCAAATGGCCTGCCTCATTGGCATATACATCGCCAAAGGTACGCGGCAGTTCTCTTAACGCCACCTCTACAGCCCGCCGGGCATCGGATACTTCCTCTGCCCCGAAAATGATAAGACACCCGTGTCCCGCGCCCCCTTTAGTATCCCGGGCCAGTTCTATCGATACTATCTCCGTATTAGTCGCTTTTACCGCTTCGTCAGCCGCCATAATTTGGGGACCCGCACCGGTCCTGGCACCAATAATGCCAATGGAGCGGAAGCGCTTATCTAGCCCCATTTTTTCGTGGAGCAACGGATCAACATTAGCGATTACTAGTCCTATAGTATCCCCGATGGCCGTCCCCACAAATTCTGTAAGCCCTGGATGCTCCAAAGCAGGACCTTTCTTGTCCTCCTGCTGCTGAACCCTGTTCAAAACTTCCTGCACCACTTTCTTTATTACTTGCTCTTCCACCTGCTACACCTCCCACCTATTCCTGCGGAAGCTTAGGTAAAATCTTCTCTACATCGCTGTGGGGCCTCGGTATTACATGTACCGATACTACTTCCCCTACCTTGCGCGCCGCCGCCGCTCCAGCATCAGTTGCAGCTTTGGTGGCACCTACATCGCCGCGTACCATTACGGTTACCAGCCCCGAGCCGATCTTTTCGTAACCTATGAGCTTTACGTTGGCCGCTTTAACCATGGCGTCCGCTGCTTCAATTGCCGGAACCAAACCCTTCGTCTCTACCATACCCAATGCTTCGCCCGTCATTTAAGTAAAGCACCTCCATTAAAATAAACTATCAAATTTTGGGGATATTTTTGAGATAATATGAATTAAACTTATGATATATAATTCTCGCCTTTAAAGTTATAACCTCTTACTTTAATCGACTCCGTTCTTACTTGCAGCGCTATCCTAAAAGTGTGGAAATAGACCCCTACTGACTGGGCTAGCACTCCTCCGGTATTTTACCTGTATTTTTTTGACCTTAAGCTATAACCCTAAAGCTTGGCGGTAATCTGAGGGAGATACTCCTACCACTTTCCGAAACACGCGGCTAAAATAATTGGGGTCGTGGTAACCCACTTTCCGGGCAACTTCGGCTATTGATAGGCCCGGGTTAGATAGTAAACTCTTAGCCGTTTCCACCCGGACCTTGGTCAAGTACTCAGCATAGGTGCATCCCACTTCTTTTTTGAACAAACGGCTAAAATAGTCAGGGCTCAGATATATTTGGCGGGCAATATCTTGCAGGCTCAATTCTTTGGCATAATTGTCATGAATGTATTTTATCATCTGCCGTATGAGTGCTTTAGGAGTATGACCTTTGTCTTGGGAGACCAAAATATCTTCTAGCAAATTCTTGCACCATTGACGCAGCTCAGCTGGTGTCTGGCAGCGCCCCAGCCTTTGCAAGTAACTGTACTGCAGGTGAAAATCATTTTTACCGATATAACCTGCCTGTTTAGCTGCTCTCCATACTAGCACTAAGATTTCAGCCAACCGCATCTGGCACAAGGTTATAGAGTTATAACCGAATGAAAGCATTTCCTGCAAAAGTTCCTCTAGGGTTTTCGCCGCCTCTGCCCTCTGGCCTAGACGCACCTGTTCCAGTAATTTTTCTTCTTTTTCAAAATCGTAACCGCCATGGTGGTGTAAAAGGTCTTCCATCTCGTCCAGCACTACCACGCGATTGCCCCCTAAGAAAAATTTTCCGAGCCGGGCTGCCAACTGGGCTTCTTTAAAAAGCTGAGGCAAATCGCCGCCGGATGAGGTTTTCCCGATACCAATAGTCACCGTGCACTCTAATGTTTCTTCTACAGCATACCGCAAGTTTTCCCCCAGCTCCCTTAAATCTCTCTGTAGGTCAGTGCCCACTACAATGTCTTCGCCCAGCAAAAGGACTATGCTGTTTTCATAAGGCGACATTACCTGCTCTATTACTCTATAAACTTCATAGCGGTCAAATTCGCTGGTACTATCACTGGCATCCACATCAGGCTCGATTACCAGAATTCCGCGGGGTATCTGTTTGAGCCCCAAAATTTCTGCCTGAACCTCTATTACCTTTTCATTTTCAAAAGCTCCAAGTAAAAGTCCGGAGAAAAATCCGGCTCGTAAGAACTTGGCAGCTTTCTTTATGGATTCTCGCAATTCCTGTTCCTTGTTCGCCTTTTCTTTTTCTTTATCTAAAGCATTGATGACTTTTTGCATTACCGTAACCAGCTCTTCTGGCCGCACCGGCTTTAAAAGATAATCAACAGCCCCTAGCCGGAGCGCTTCTTGGGCATAATCAAACTCATCATAGGCAGTTATAATTATAATTTTGCACTTACCGTCTTTTTCCCGGATCTGAGCTGCAGCACTCAGCCCATCGAGGCCAGGCATTTTAATGTCCATTAAAATAATATCCGGTTTGATCTCCCTAGCCTTGCGTACGGCCTCCACACCGTTTTCCGCCTCGCCCACAATCTCGAGGGGAAGTCGCGCCCGGCTTATAATAAGGCTGATTGCCTCTCGCTCCAGAGATTCGTCTTCGCAAATTAACAATTTATACGCCATCCGAGATCACCTACTCAACATAGCCTTCGAACTTCTTGGGGAAAATTAAAGTAACCTTAGTCCCTCGCCCGGGTTCGCTTTCCAGTTGTAAACCATACGAGGGCCCAAAATATCGCTTGAGTCGCATATCCACGTTCAATATGCCCAAACCGGTGGTATGACAGGTACCCGTAGGCCCGGATCTGCTTAACCTTTCCAATACCTCCCTTTCTATACCCACGCCGTTATCAATAATTTCCACCTTAACAACATCGCTCGCCTCATAAGCCAATATCCTGACCTCTCCTCCTTCTACCTTCTTCTCCAGTCCGTGTACAATGGCGTTTTCCACCAGCGGCTGGAGACTCATAACAGGCAACAACACGTCTTCCAGGTGTTCGGGCACTTCGATTACTGCTCGTATACGGCCTTTATATCTTACTTCCTGAATGTATAAGTAATGTTTAATATGGGTAATCTCCTCCTTGAGGTAAACTAGCTTGTCTATATTGCGTAGAGAATAGCGCAAAAGGCTGGCCAATGAGTATACAATCTCCCCTGTACGGCTGGCATTTTCCAGGTACGCAAGGCGCGCAGCAGTATTTAAGGTATTAAATAAGAAATGGGGATTTATCTGGGATTGCAGGGCCTTGAGTTCTAGGTCCCTCAAAGCATTTTCCAGTTCCACTCTACGGCGTTCTTCAGCCAGAAGCCTGCCTTGTATTAAGTGGCTCGCTCCCATTTCCACAATATAACTCGCCACAATATGCAACATTTCTGCGGCAGCCATAACTCTTTTCTCCGGTACAACCTCAATTTCGAGGAATCTTTCCACATATGCCTTTTCGTCTATTCCAAAACGCCTGGCCCTTTGTTTTGCCTTATTAAGGGCCCTCTCATCAGGAGGGTTCAAAAACACTTGACCACAGAGAACATAACCGCAGCAAACCCCATCTATGATCAGGGGAGCTGCCAAATCCACGATCCCGCAGTGACATAAAGACATGGCAGGTCGGCCTGTTTTCATAGACAGCCTTCCCAGTCGGGCATCTGAGGCATAGCACCCTAGCAAGCCCTTGGTATAAGATCTCACCATAGTACAGTGCCGGGTAAATTTACTGGGAGCAGTGATGTTCCGTCCTCGCGAGTCGGTTATTATAGCGGCCAGTCCTGTAGCATCAGTGAACTTATCTAAGATTTCTTGCAGCTTGTCCCGGTTAATTACCTCTACCAGGTTATAATCAGCCACGCTATTGTCCTCCTCGCGTTTGAATGGGAGTGGGAAGAATAAATCTAACTGAGTCTATTCTAGCTCTAAAAGTTCAGG
This sequence comes from Thermanaeromonas sp. DSM 22490, assembly GCF_056378755.1. Taxonomy (NCBI): domain Bacteria; kingdom Bacillati; phylum Bacillota; class Clostridia; order Neomoorellales; family Neomoorellaceae; genus Thermanaeromonas; species Thermanaeromonas sp. DSM 22490. The sequence goes on along the minus strand of NZ_JBJHHE010000017.1, from coordinate 31,318 downwards.
CAGCCAACTACTGGTGCTTAATAACGTCCGTGTCAGGATTTAGTAGGTAACCACGCAATCGGCTAGCGCAGTCCCCTGGCTGAGACTGTATCAGCTTTCCAGCTATAGACTTTAAATTATACTTAATTGTGAAATTAGGAACAAAAGCGGAGTGGAAGCGGAGATGAAGCGAAGGAAGTAGGGGGTAATTCCTGTTAAGTGAAACTTAACTCCCAGCTTTAGGTGGTAAATGCCTGGAGAGGAGCAAGCATAACCATTATAAACAGCGCGCAGTCATTTCTGCCGCCTCCAGGGCATCTCTTCCCAAGGGATGCGGCGGCCTTGGGGCGGGCCATTCCAGATGTAACACCAGGCACGTAGCTTCCTACCGTCGAGTAATTCCACCTCTACCTCTTTACGCACATATAAATGAGGCACATCTTCGTAATCGTCGAGCTTCTTTACCATCTCAGGGCTAACATAATAGAGCTCGCCCCATACCTTTCCCCCTTCCCCGGGGACGGCGCCCGGGTAGAAGGGGGTAACTTGATAAAGATGGTAGCCGTGCAAAATACCGGTATAAGGGCCCTCAGCGTCAATTGTCCGCATATAATTTCCGTTTACACTGGTCAGGGTACCGTAGACAAAAACTGGGATCTTTCTGTTCTTGACAAACAGAACATCACGCTGCCAGCTCTTCATATAGTAGGAGCAATTTTTTAAACCCACTCGAGAATCACCTGGTCGCCATCTTTAAGGGGCGAAGTAAACTCGGCCGGTTTATGATTTATTTCCATTCTCAAGGTTCTCTTCCCGGGCGGAGGCGTAGTCTCTATATCCAAGTAAGTGAACAGGTCGGCAAAAATAACCTGGCTAGTTTCTACCAAAAGCTCCACTTCTTTACCATTCAAGGTGATCTTTACCTTTCGCTTTGCTACAGCTGGACCCGTTTCTAAAACATCGCCGTTGTTTATCTTTGCCTGGGGAGTTACGCGTATACCGTTCAACAGTGCCGGCTGGTCGGGTGCTTGTCCTAAATACTTCAGCACGTCAGCTACTGTTTCCAGGGGATTAAATTCTATTTTGGCCTGGTCTGGAACTTCGGCGTCCCGGGAGACCGCGTTGCCATTCATTAAGACAAGGGGTTCCAGAGTCACAGTTTTATTATTAAAAGTGATAGTTTTGGCCTGAAGATTGGGCACCAGGTCTTTCACTGCAGCCCTGGCATCAGCCCCGTTTTCACCAGGTAGAAACTGAATTATGTCGCCTCCTTTAACCAGGTCCTCCAGAGAAGCGGGTTGCCCATTGACTAAAATTTTACCCGGTCTACCCGGTTGGCCTTTAAGGAAATGCAAGCGTCCATTAATCTCCACCCCTATACCCCGCCCCGGCCGGCCATAGAGCTGGCGTACCGGCACCCCCGCGGCGAGCAGGGCCTGGGCTACACTAATTTTGCGCGAAGCTAAAAGCTGGACTGGCCGCCCGTTCACTTCTATTTGGGACAGGGTGAGGCCCTCACGGCGCAGCGCGGTAACCGCAATACCTAGGGGAGTAACAGCCTGGGGTCCGGTAAAACCGGGGTTACCAATAATGTCCGGCAATGCTTCCCGGCCCCGGACTGCCACCCTCTCTTCCGGCAACTCCAGCTGTCGAGCCAAGGTAGGGGCCAAACCCGGCGTAAGACTACCTCCGCCGATGAGTAGGACAGCCTGGGGTGGTTTGCCGTTAAGAAGCAAGATCTGTTCGGCAATCTGGCGGGCCAACTCCACGATGGCCGGCTGGAGAAGTTCAATGATCTCTTTAGCAGGTAACTCTCTCTTGTTACCCACAATATCCACGAAGGCGATGTTCTCTTTACGGTTTAGCTGTCTTTTCACTTCTTCAGCAGTGTTGAAATCCAATAATAACCTACTGGCCAGGCTCTCCGTAATTTCATCCCCGGCCGCCGGTACCATAGCATATCCGGTAATACTGCCCTCTTTGGCCAAGGCGATGTCCGAGGTACCGGCCCCGATATCCACCAGAGCGACGTTTAGACCGCGCATAGCAGGAGGGACGGCAATGGCTGCAGCAGCAATGGGCTCTAAAGTGAGGGAGGTCATCTCCAATCCCGCCCGGAGCAGGGCTGAAACCAGGGAATCCACCACTACCCGAGGCAAAAAAGTGGCAATAACCTGCACCCCTATCTTTTGTCCCCGCTGGCCTACTAAATTACCTATGGGATTATCGTCCAGAGTATATTTAATAACGCTGTAACCAACGCAATGGTATTCTCCTGCTTTGTCCCTGCTGTTTAAGATCAAGCTTTCGGCTTCCTGGATGGCATCGGCTTCCAAAGCCAACACTTCTTCCCTCGTTATTTCTTCTGCAGGCGATATTTCCCTCTCGGCGGCTGCTTTCTGGGTTATTAGGGCTCGTCCGGCTGCCGCTACAGCCACTTTTTTTAAAGAGGAACGGATTTTACGCTCCAGTTTTTCCTTTACTTGCTGAATAACAGCTGCCACTTGCGGGACATTATGAATCTGACCGTCCAGCATGGCCCGCTCCTTATGTTCCTGGACCACCGCTGCCCGGAGGCGAAATCTGGAATTCTCGGGAGAAAGGATCACCCCTGCCACTTTGCGCGTCCCTACATCCAGGGCAAAAACAATTTCCTCCACTACTGCTGCACCTCCAATAACCGCCATTTTTTTGGAATTCGCCCTGTAAAGCAAAATTCCTGCCGCAACAGCCGGAGGCATGTCCCCCAGGGAACCTTTAATAAAATATAAAACCCTTCCCTTTGGGGGAAGGGAAGATAGCTAATAACCGGGTGGGTCCATATAAGGCGGGTCCATATAGCCTCCACCATGCTTGTTTACCAAGGAGCGCAGTTGTTCCATTTCCTTTTTTTCGTGTTCTATCATCATGTGGATGATACTACGGACGGCGGGGCTGGGTTCAGCAGCTGCAATTTTAGACCAGAGGGACAACTCCTCTTCATTGAGGCGTAAGACCATGCGTATTTTATCTATCCAGTGCATAACAATCTCCTTTCTCCCTTACTTATCATCTTTTTTCTCTTGCTTCTCTTCTGTTTTTTCTTGCATAGTAAATGGATCGTCATAGGGCGGGTGGTAAGGTGGCGGGTAAGATGGTGGTGGCATGTGGGGTGGCCCAGCCATATACTCCACATGGCCTAGGTGATGATTCCAGAACATGGCCTCACAGGCCTCACCCATTATATGGTGGAGAAGTTTATGTCTGATATTGTGAGAAGGTACCATACTAGCAGCTTCGGCTAATAGCTTGATTTCCTCCAAATTGATATCTAAAGCCCGCCTAACTTCATGATGAATGCTACCGTTCATGGTCAATCCCCCTACAAGGTGGTTTCATTATAGTCTATGCCCCGATTTGCTAAGAGTGATAAAAAAAGGAGCCGGGTTTTCCAATCCCAGCCCCTCTCCAGGGTGAAAGCTCTTGCTTAAAAAATGGCCTTAAAGGCCTTATTAGCAGCAGATATGGTCTTTTCCAGATCTTCCTGGCTATGAACCAGGGAAATAAAAGCTGCTTCGAACTGGGAGGGGGGCAGGTATATCCCCTGCTCCAGCATAGAGCGAAAATAGCGGGCAAAGCGTTCCCCATCCGAGGTTAAGGCGCTTTCGTAGTCCTTGACTTCCTCCCGCGTAAAGAAGACTGTAAACATGCTTCCCACGCGATTTATGGTCACCTCTGCGCCGGCCGCATAAGCCCCTTCGCGCAAACCCTTCTCCAATAGGGCAGCTCTTTCTTCCAGAGCTTCATAAACCCCGGGCTCCCTTAAAACCTTTAAAGTGGCCAGCCCAGCGGTAACCGCCAGGGGATTGCCCGAAAGGGTTCCTGCCTGGTAAACCGGCCCTGCAGGTGCTACTTGCTCCATAATTTCCCTCCTACCGCCATAGGCTCCCACCGGCAAGCCTCCACCGATGATTTTGCCCAGGCAAGTGAGGTCGGGATGTATCTGGTAAAGCTCTTGAGCACCGCCATAGGCCACCCGGAAGCCGGTCATTACTTCATCAAAAATGAGGAGGGAACCATATTTTTGGGTAAGGGCCCGTAAACCTTCTAGAAAACCCGGGCTGGGAGGGACACAGCCCATGTTGCCGGCCACCGGTTCTACAATGACAGCCGCGATCTCCTCCCCCACCTGGCGAAATATTTCTTCCACACTGTTTAAATCGTTGTAGCGGGCTACCAGGGAATTGCTCGCCACTGTGTTAGGCACCCCCGGGCTGGTGGGCACCCCGAAGGTAAGGGCACCAGAACCGGCTTTGATAAGTAGGTAATCGGCGTGGCCGTGATAGCACCCGGCAAACTTAATGATTTTGTCCCTGCCAGTAAAGGCCCGGGCTAACCTTATGGCGCTCATAGTGGCCTCTGTCCCGGAATTAACCAACCGGACCATCTCGATAGAGGGCACAGCCTCGTGAATGGCGCGGGCTAATTCTGTTTCCAGTTCGGTGGGAGCGCCGAAGCTGGTGCCGATTTCTCTCAGGGTCTTTTCTAAAGCAGCTATCACTTCGGGGTGCCTGTGGCCCAGTATGAGGGGACCCCAGGAACCCACATAGTCTATGTACTCGTGCCCATCAATGTCATAAATTTTGGAACCCGTACCGTGGGATATGAAAGGCGGGTTCATACCTACGGCCTTAAAGGCGCGGACGGGACTGTTAACTCCTCCGGGCATCAGTTTCACTGCCTCGGCGTAAGCCTGGGCCGAGCGCGGCCATTCCTTATTCACCAAATTTTCCTCCCCTCTCAATCCATAAAATAGCGCATACTTTCTTTTTTGAGCTCGGCGGTGCTGAAAATGAGTTTATAATTATGGTTCTCAATGGCTTCCGCCAATTTGCTCGCTAAGACCTCACATTCTTCCCGGTTTCGCCCGTGGATCATAGCGAAGAGATTATAAGGCCAGCCGGGACGAGTTTTCCGCTGGTAACAATGAGTTACTTCGGCAAAAGAAGCAAGCTTCTGCCCGGCCGCTTCCAGTTGCTCTTCCGGCACCTGCCAGACAATCATAGCATTGGCGATAATACCGGCTTCCCGGTGGCGCAGGGCAGCCCCGAAACGCCGGATAATCCCTTCCTTTTGCCAGCCCTTAAGATAATCCAGGATTTCTTCTTCCCTCAGGCCCAGTTCCCGAGCCGCCTTTTTAAAGGGGTGAGGCTCCAAAGGGAGATCCCCTTGGAAGAAGCGCACGATCTTTTTTTCCAATTCAGAGAGCGGCCGCTGCATTATCGACCTCGACCTCCAGGTTAAAGTTAACCTTTATTTTAAAGGAGCGCTCAGCCGGGAGTTCCAGAAGATCTGTTAGACCTGTACGCACCTTAATTTCCTCCATCACTTCTTCCAAGTGCTGGCGGCTCGGGCCTATCAAGGTAAACCACATATTGTACTCATGCTCCCGCAAATAATTGTGGGTTATACCGGGGAAGGAATTGACCACCCGGGCCACTTCTTGCAGGCGCTCGGGCGGTACCTTCAAAGCGCAAAGGGTACTCACGTAGCCCAGCCGTCGGAGATCGAAAACGGCCCCTATCCGGCGAATAATACCAGCTTTCTTTAACCTTTCTAGCCTGCTTATAACTTCCTTTTCGCTTAAGTTTAGACGGCGCCCGATTTCCAGATACGGCCGCGTGGTCAAAGGAAATTCTTCCTGGATAAGGTTAAGCAGCTGGCGATCCAGGTTATCCAACTTGTTCCTCCTTTCGCAAGCAGTAACGGCACCAGGGATCTGCCGCCATATAGTCACCAGTGAAACAGTAAGCCCTGGCCCGGCAACCGCCGCAGAGGGAGCGATACCGGCAGTGACCGCAAATCCCGGTATAATTTTGACCTCGTAATTGCTGCAATACGGGGCTTTCCCGCCATAAACGGTCCAGGGGGACCTCCCGGACGTTTCCGATAGTTAAGTTTAAATAAGCACAGGGCTGCAAATCCCCCCGGGGTCCTACCAGGCAATAAGCTATACCGGCCAAGCAACCCCGCTGGTAAGGCAGGCTCATCCCCATTTCCCCGGCTATACGCATAAATTGAGGTGCACAGGTTGGCTTCAATTCAATATTTACCTGTTGTTGTTTGCGCAAGATAACCTTGATGGTCTCCTCATACTGCTCGGCCCTTAGGGTTTCTTCTTCTATGGTAGCAGCCCGTCCGGTGGGCACCAGAAAAAAGAAATGGTGAGCTTTGGCCCCTAAAGATATAGCCAGATCGGTTAACTCTTCTAGTTCCTGGCGGTTCCAGTCGAATACCGTTGTATGCACTTGAAAGGGCAGACCGATCCTTCGGCAGGCTTCCATACCGGCCACAGCCTGCTGCCAGGCCCCTTCCTTACGCCGCAGCCTGTCGTGCTTGTCCGGCTGGCAGCTATCCAGGGAAATTCCTACTGCGCGCACCCCGGCCTGACGCAATTCGTGGGCAAAAGCCGGTGTCAGAAGGGTCCCGTTGCTGCCCAGAACCACTCTTAAACCCCGAGAGCTGGCGTAGGCTACCAGCTCCAGCAAATCGGGACGCATTAGAGGTTCACCGCCGCTGAAGATAAAGATGCGGAAACCAGCACGTACAGCTCCTTCGATAAGCTCTTTGGCTTCAGCTGTGCTCAATTCTTCACTTATTTTGGCTCCGGCATCCCGGTAGCAGTGATCGCAGTAAAGGTTGCATTGATTGGTAGTATTCCAGGAGATTAACATTCCGTAAACCACCTAGCTACGTCCTTGGCAAAATAGGTAATTATCATATCCGCCCCGGCCCGTTTGATAGAAGTTAATACTTCCAGGACTATTTGCTTCTCTGAGAGCCAGCCGTTTAAAGCTGCTGCCTTGATCATAGCATATTCCCCGCTAACATTGTAGGCAGCTAAGGGGCAGTTAAAATTATCCTTTACCCGGCGAATAATATCCAGGTAGGACAAGGCCGGTTTAACCATGACAATGTCCGCCCCTTCTTCCAAATCCCGGGCTATTTCCCGCAAAGCCTCGTTGCTGTTGGCCGGGTCCATCTGGTAGCTGCGCCTGTCGCCAAATTGGGGGGCTGAACCGGCCGCTTCCCGAAAAGGTCCATAGAAAGCCGAAGCATATTTGGCCGCATAGGCCAAAATAGGGGTTTCTGTGAAACCATGAGCATCCAATTTCTCGCGGATAGCCGCTACCCTCCCGTCCATCATATCGGAAGGGGCTACCATATCCGCGCCGGCTTCCACATGGGACAGGGCTGTCCGAGCCAAAAGTTCCAGGGTGGGATCGTTAAGAACTCTCCCCTCATCCACTATACCGCAGTGCCCGTGGCTGGTATATTCACAAAGGCAAACATCAGTGATTACCAGGAGTTCGGGAAACTCCTTCTTGAGCTTGCGCACAGCCCTTTGCACTACACCATCGGAAGCATAGGCTGCCGAGCCGATTTCATCTTTTTCTCCTGGCTCCGGTATTCCAAAGAGGAGCACCGCCGGTATGTTTAAGCTTACGACCTCTTCGGCTTCCCTCAGCAAGTTATCTACCGAAAGTTGGTAAACCCCTGGCATGGAGGGAACCGGATTTTTAATTCCCTGACCTTCAATAACGAAGAGAGGATATATGAGATCGTTAACTTGTAGCTCCGTCTCCCGCACCATAGCCCGCAAAACCGGGTTTTGCCGTAAGCGCCTGAGCCTTATACTGGGAAAACCTGGCATTACTACCTCAACCCCCTTATCTCCTCTTCCGTAAGATAACAAGCCGGATCAGCTTCCCAAAAGTCGCCGGTAACCGCCTCCGCCCGGGCCCGGCAATTGCCGTTACAAATATCCAGCCAGGTGCACTCGCGGCAACGTCCTTTAAGAAGGGGCTTTCTATTCCGCAAACCGGCCAGGATGGGGTGCCTCCCTTCCGACCAGATACGGCTAAAGGGTTCTTCCCGGATATTCCCCACCGTATGGTTGGTGGTAAACTGGTCTGGGTGCACCTTGCCCTCCCAATCAATGGCCCCGATGGCCATGCCACTACGGTTTCCGCCGTTTAGCCGCAAGAGTTCCAAAACAACGGCAGCCCGCTCAGGTTCCTCCTTTTGGAGGCGGAGATAGACGTAAGGGCCGTCGGCATGATTATCTACCGTTAACACTTCTATTTTTTTACCCTTGCGCTTCCAAAGGTGAACCCTTTCCATCAGAGAATCTAAAACTTCCCTGGTTTCCGAGAGTGAAAGGTCCTGTTCTACCAGTTTGCTCCCCCGGCCGCTATAGACTAGATGATAGAAGCACACCCGCGGAATACGTTCTTCTTCTACCAGATATAGAATCTCGGGCAATTGCTTTACATTCTCTTTGCTTAAGGTAAACCGCAGCCCGACTCTTTGCCCGATAGCCAGGCAATGCCGGATACCCTCCAGAGCAGCGTCAAAGGCCCCTTTTTGGCCGCGAAAGTTATCGTGGTCTGTCCCCACGCCGTCCAGGCTAACCCCTACATAGCTCACCCCGAGTTGTTTTAGTTTGTGAGCCACGCCTTTGTCGATAAGGGTACCGTTGGTAGATATTACCATGCGCAGGTTGCGGTCAACTGCATAAGCTATGAGGTCGAAAATGTCCCTGCGTAGCAGGGGTTCCCCTCCTGAGAGGAGCAAAACAGGAACACGAAAAGAGCTCAAATCATCAATAAGGGCCTTGGCTTCGGCGGTGGTCAATTCTTCTGCTGCCGGTTCTGGGGTAGCGGCAGCATAACAGTGGCGGCATCGAAGGTTGCAGGCCCGAGTGCAGTTCCACACTGCCACCGGACCGCTATCCTGCCGCGCTCCAACTTTGGCCCCTTGAGATGCAGAGGTGTAGCGTAAAGTATCGCCAAAGTAGCTCTCGCCGCAGAGAAGTTTAGTTAAACTCAGCAAGTTTTTTACGCCACCTACCTTTCCGGGTCATAATCAGGAGCAAAATAGGCCAAAAGAGCGGTAATTAGCCCCTCCTCCGTATATTCCTTGGCTTCAATAGTTACTTCTAGCCCTGCTTGGCGGGCAGTAGCGCTGGTTATAGGACCTATGCAAGCAATGACCGTCCGGCTCAAAAGTTGGCCTGCCTCCGGGCCTATAATTTCTAAGAAATGGCGCACAGTGGAAGAACTGGTAAAGGTAACGGCGGAGATTTTCCCGGCAGCCAGTAACCTGCGTACTTCTCCTGCCTCAACCGGGGCTCTAATAGTGCGATAGGCAGCGACTTCTATTACTTCGGCCCCCCACTTCTTCAATTCTTCGACCAGTACTGGCCGGGCAATATCTGCCCGCGGCAGCAACACCTTTTGGCCCTTGACCGCAGGTCCCAATCCCTTAACAATAGCTTCAGCCACATATTCCTCAGGTTGGTAATCCACCACCACGCCTCGTTCGGCCAAGGCCCTGGCCGTTGCCGGCCCGATGGCGGCTATTTTGACCTTGCCCAGCCTTCTCACATCCCTACCCTGGGCCAGCATGCGTTCCCAGAAGTAATATACGCCTTTAGCACTGGTGAAGATGATCCAGTCAACTGTCTCTGCCAACCTGACGGCTTCATCTAATAATTCTAAATTCACCGGGGGAGCAGTGGCTATAGTAGGGAATTGGATGACTTCGGCCCCTAAAGCGGTCAAGCGCCTGGCCATTTCTTCCCCTTGAGGCCAAGGCCGCGTAACTACGATCCGGCGGCCGAAAAGGGGTTTTTGTTCCCACCAGGAAAGTTTTTCCCTTAAAGTTACGACTTCACCCACTACGATAATGGCAGGATTACAGAAGGAGGCGCGCTGGGCCTTGGCCTCAATATTGAGCAGAGTTCCTACCAGGGTCTCCTGCTCAGCCCGGCTACCCCAGCGAATTAGAGCCACAGGGGTATCAGGGGAACGGCCGTGGAGCAAAAGCTGGGCAACGATGTGCGACAAATTGGCCATACCCATGAGGAACACCAGGGTATCGGCACTGCGAGCCAGTTCTTTCCAATTAATATGGCTCTCATTCTTATCCGGATCTTCATTGCCCGTAATAATAGCCACTGTGGACGCCAGCCCCCGGTGAGTTACAGGGATACCGGCATACGCCGGTACTGCTATAGCTGAGGTTACCCCCGGCACTACTTCAAAGACGACGCCGGCTTCTTTTAGGGCCAGGGCTTCTTCCCCTCCGCGGCCAAAAACAAAGGGATCCCCACCCTTTAGCCTCACTACTTTCTTACCTTCTTTAGCTAATTTTATAAGAAGGGCATTGATTTCCTCCTGGGACAGGGCATGGCGTCCGGGGACCTTGCCTACATAGATTTTTTCACAACCTTCCTGCGCAAAGTGGAGAACTTCCGGATTAACAAGCCGATCGTAAACTATAACATCCGCCTCCGCCAGACATTCTTTCCCCCGCAGAGTCAAAAGTCCTATGTCTCCAGGCCCGGCCCCTACCAGATATACTTTACCTTTACTTGCGCTCATAGCTACGGCGAACTCCTTTCAAAATAGCTTCAGCTCCCCGCTTAAGTAACTTAGCGGCCAGGCGTTTCCCCACTTCTTCCGGCCGGCTGGCAAGACCCGTTTCCAGGTCACGCAGGAGCTCCCTGCCTTCCAGGCTGGCTACCATCCCCTCTAGAAGAAGACAATCACCTTCTACCCTCCCCAAAGCTGCAACGGGAACCTGGCATCCCCCTTCCAGTTCCCGTAAGAACGCTCGCTCGGCCTGTACACATGCGGAGGTCTCAGGGTGGTTAAAGATTTTTACTAAATCTAGCACCCGTTTATCGTCGGCGCGCGCCTCGATTCCTATGGCACCCTGTCCCACTGCCGGCAAGCAAATATCGTAAGGTAGGTATTCGGTGATGAGGTGGCCTCGCTGGAGGCGCTTTAACCCTGCTGCTGCCAGGACGATGCCGTCCAGTCTTTCTTTTTCCATTTTGGCGAGCCGGGTGGGCACATTACCGCGCAGATCGACTATCTCCAGGTCCGGGCGCCAGTGCCAGATCTGGGCCTTGCGCCGGAGGCTGCTGGTTCCTAAACGCCCTTTTATCGGCAGGCTGGTTAGAGTATAACCTCTAGAGGATAACAACACATCAGCAGGATCTTCGCGAGGACCAATGGCCGCAATGGTTAACCCCGGCGGCAGAACAGTAGGCACATCTTTCATGCTGTGCACCGCAATATCTATGGTGCCCTTTTGTAAAGCCTGCTCTAATTCTTTAGTAAAAAGGCCCTTGTCGCCAATCCGGGCCAGGGCTACATCCAGAATTTTGTCCCCTTGGGTTTTCAAGGTGACCAATTCCAATTGGAGTCCAGGATAAAATTCTTTAAGGGCGGTCATGACCCAGCGGGCCTGCCACCGGGCCAAATCGCTATCCCGAGAACCAACAATCAATGTCTGCTCCATTGCGTCCTCCCCTTTAGCCGCGGTCTACCTTGGAAGTCACCTGTGTTTCCGGTTTAAGGGAAGTTTGCTCTACTTGTAAACCGAAGAGGTTTTGTAACATTTCCACGTAAAGGTGGCCCTGGGGAGTTAAGGCTGCATTTTTTAAGTTCACTACCACATCGTGTAACAAGCGGTTTACGATGGAATTAGCCAGAGAACCGATGATTTTCTTCTCCTGGGCAGAAGGGGTTCCCAGTCGATTAAAAGCCCGCCGGAGTTCAGCCTCTTTAATAGCTTCTGCCTTTTCTTTTAAGGCCACAATGGTGGGTACTACAAAGAGAGAACCCAGCCACTGGAAAAAGCTTTCCACCTCTTCGGCTATAATTCCTTCCGCCCGCTGGGCTGCCTTTTTGCGCTCTTCTAGGTTATTTAAAATGACTTGTTGCAGGTCATCAATATCAAAGAGCCTAACCCCGGGCAATTCACCCACCGCCGGATCAATGTCCCGGGGTACCGCAATATCGATAAGCATTAAAGGAGTATTCTCCCGTCCTTGCCTCGCCCGGGCAACCTGCTCAGCACGGATAATATAATGGCTGGCAGCGGTGCAACTGATTACAATATCGGCCAACGGTAAAACATCTTCTAAATTATCCAGGCGTACGGCTTGACCGCCAATAGTTTGAGCCAGAGCTGCAGCCCGATCGTAAGAACGGTTAGAAACCAAAACAGTTGTAACTCCATTATCCCTTAAATAGCGAGCAGCCAAAGTGCTCATCTTGCCCGCCCCGATAACGAGCACCGTCCGCCCGGTTAATTTCCCTCCAAAGACCTGGCGGGCCAGCTCTACCGCAGCGTAGCTTACGGATACGGTGTTATGATCGATGCGGGTCTCCGTCCTCACCCGCTTGCCCGCAGCGATAGCCTGCTGAAAAAGGTTGTTTAGTATATTATTGGTAACCCCTGTATTGCGGGCAATTTCATAGGCTTCCGCTACCTGGCCTAAAACTTGAGCTTCCCCTAAAATCATGGAATCCAGTCCGGCAGCCACCCTAAAGAGGTGGCGCACGGCCTCATGAAAGGTATAAATATACAGGTAATCCTGTAAAACCGAAAACTCCATATGGCAGCGCTGAGCTAGAAATCCCTTGACAGATTCCAGCCCCTTCTCGGGGACCGAGGTAGTCACATATATTTCGGTGCGATTGCAGGTGCTCAAAATAACATTTCCCTCAATCCCGGCCAGTTCCCTCAAGTTGGTTAGAGCTGCCGGTAACGAATGGCGGGGGAAGGCCAGTTTTTCCCTTATTTCCACCGGAGCTGTACGGTGATTTAAACCTACTACCAGGATAAACATTGGGCAACTCGCTCCCTCGCGGCTTCTTCATCTCCCCGGGCTACTAACTCAAAGAGTACAGCATCTCCAGCTAACTGGCGAAAAGCCCAAGACCGCTTTTTTTGATCATGAGGAAATTTGGCCTTAAGCCACGGGCGCAACTCTCCTAAAAAATTGAGAAAAGTGCTATATTCTTTCCCTATACTTTCTTCCAGGCGTCTTTTTAATAAAGAGGCCAAAGCGGGACTGCGCCCCCCCGTGGAGACAGCTATCTGCAGGTTTCCCCGGCGGACCACTGCCGGTACCAGAAAAGTGCTCTCATTAGGACCGTCAGCCACGTTAACCCATATACCCGCCCTTCGGCAGTCAGCAGCGATGCGAGCGTTAAGCAACCGGTTTCCTGAGGCGGCAAAGACCAGTATCATACCCCGCAAATCCTTGCGCCGGTAACCCCTGGCCCTCCACTCAATGTGGCCCCTCTCAGCTAGCTCAGCTAATGCTGGCGTAACCTGGGGGCTTACCACTGTTACTTTGGCCTCGCCTTGCAGCAATCCCCTTACTTTGCGCTCCCCTACCTCACCTCCCCCCACTACCAAACAAGGACAATCCTTTAACTGCAAAAACAGGGGATAATAACCCATTTAATAGGCACGCACCTTTACAAAATAAGTCAGTTCTTCCAGAATATTACGGGAACGTCCTGGGGGGAGCACTTTAAGATGTTCCCGTGCTTTTTTCAAGTAGCGTTCGGCCATATTTAAAGTGTAGTCAATACCGCCGGAGTCCTGGATAAGTTCAATGGTCTCCGCTATTTCCGCCTCACTTTTAGACGGTTTGGTGAGCAGCAAAGCTAAACGTCGGTGGTGAGGGCTTACCTTTAAGGCATAAATAGCGGGCAAGGTAATTACTCCCTGGCGGAGATCGCTGCCCAGCGGTTTTCCCAGGGTCTCCGGATCAGCCACCATATCTAAAACATCATCGGTCAACTGAAAAGCCATTCCCAGATAACGCCCGTACAGGCGCAAAGCCCTGATTTTCTCCCAACTTCCTCCGGCAGCCACTGCACCCAATTCGCAGCTGGCAGAGATAAGTAGAGCAGTTTTGCGCCTGATCCGTTTAAGGTAATCTCTCACTGTTAGAGCAACAGTAAAGGTTGTCTCCAGCTGCTCCAGTTCCCCCTGAACCATTTTTACACTGACTTGGGCCAGAAGAGAGGGTATACGAGGATCGTCATAAGTGGCTACTAGGAGCAAAGCTCGGGCAAATAAATAGTCACCTGTGTGGAGAGATATTTTTTCTCCCCACCTGGCCCACACTGTAGGGCGGCCCCGCCTTAAAGGCGAGGCATCAATAACATCATCATGGATAAGGGTGGCCATATGGATCATTTCCATAGCCACTGCCAGGGGTAAAAGCTGCTCTAAAGAGCCTCCACAGCATTTACCTCCCAACAGAACAAAAGCAGGTCGCAACCTTTTACCCCCAGCTTTGACCATCTGCCTGGCCACCTGGGTAAGTAAAGGATCAGGAGCTTCTGTCTGCCGCAAAAGCTCTGCTTCTATTGCTTTAAGATCTTCTTGCACTTCCGCTAAGAAACTTAGATTAATCATATTCTTATTATACCACCTGCGAAGTGGGAATAGCTTATTTTGTTACCTTGAAAAATTAAGGTAAAAGGGGTAAAGCCTTTAGTTGCGTAAACTGCTCACTCAGTTCAGGCTGTTTCTTTTTAAGTTCTGTTAAAAGTTGTTCAGCCATGGGTTTTTGGCCCTGGCGGTCAGCTAATAAGGCTTGCCAGAGCTGTGCTTCTGGCCCCAGTTGTTTATCCTTTACTACGTCGTCCAGGTTGGCTGCTGCTTCTTTCCACTGGCCGAGGAAATATTGAGCCTTGGCCACCTCCAGGCGCAAAGCAGGGGTAAAGTTTAAACCTCCGGATTTCTCAAAATGTAGTTTTTTAAGGTCTCCCAGGAGATTTAATCGGTGTTCAATTTCTGGCCACAATTTAACTGCGGCAGTAAAAAGCTCCCTGGCCTCAGCAGGTTGGTTCGACTGTAAGTGCTTAATTCCCCCGGCCACATAAGCCCTGGCCAGGGTTTCCCACGTGGTTGCCACCCACGGCGCGAGCTCCCGGGCCTCCTCCAGAGCAGCCACTGCTTCCCGAATTTTTCCCTGGGCCCAGTAGACTTCGCCCACGCGGGTCATAATAAGGTAATTATAAGGCTCCTGGGATTTGGCCTGCAGAGCAAGTTTTAGAGCTTCCTGGGAACGACCTTGTTTCAAGTAAAGCGAAGCGAGGTCTCCGGCATAAGAGGCCATAAAAGGATCGTAGCGGCGCGCTTCTTCCAGCTTAGCTGTGGCCAAGCGCAGGTTACCCTGTTTTAAAGCCGCCAGCCCTTCGCGGGCGCTGGCATTACCGGCTAAAAAGGAGCTGCTAAAAAGTATCACCACAATAGCTGTTAG
This sequence comes from Thermanaeromonas sp. DSM 22490, assembly GCF_056378755.1. Classification (NCBI taxonomy): domain Bacteria; kingdom Bacillati; phylum Bacillota; class Clostridia; order Neomoorellales; family Neomoorellaceae; genus Thermanaeromonas; species Thermanaeromonas sp. DSM 22490. The sequence continues at coordinate 16,212 of NZ_JBJHHE010000017.1, read as the reverse complement.
AACAACCGCACTGGCGTACTTCACCTTAAGAGGAGCAAACTTAGCAGACGGCAACAGAGTTTCTTTTTCCGGCTGGTGCTGCCGCTCTAGACTACGGCTCAAACCCCAGCAGGACCACAGCAAAATAGATACGGCACCCAGGGCTAAATCAAAATCAATGGCGGCGTGTAAACCCAAACTTAAAGCGGCAGCCAATAGAGATACAACTAATAAGCGTTCGTGGCCAGTAGTCCTAAGGTAGGTATTCCCCACAGTTATGAAAAAGCTAAGCCATAAGGCGGTTAAAATGGCTACTCCTATTATTCCTGTTTCTACTGCCAGTTGAGCATAATAGTTATGTACCTGGGTGGAGCTATAGAAATACCGCTGGTATTTGCGATAAACTGCTTCCCACCCGCCACCGCCATAGCCTAGCAGGGGGCGTTCCCGCAGCATGCTGAGAGCGTCCCGGGTCCATTCTACTCGTTCACGGCTGCTCCTCGTTTCCAAATTAATATCCTGCAGGCGCTGGACTATCTGTTCCGGTAACACAGCAGCCGGGCTGGTTCCTGAGAAAGTAAGAAGATAGCTACCTGCCAGTACCAGGGCGATCATACCCATGGCGGCTGCGGCGCGTAACCGTGGCGATGGGAGAAGTTTACCGGCCCAAGCCATAAGAATTTGTAAACCCAGGGCCACAGCCAGTCCCAGGAAGAACCATGTCCAAGCTCCGCTATAATCCCTGGCTACGGCCAGAGGGATGAAACGATAGTTGGCCACCAGCGCAGCTGCGGCTACGGCCAGCAGATGGGCAAGACTGTTTAAGCGAAAACCAGGTGGCGCCAGAAGAAGATAAAGGATCAGCGTTGCCGGAAAGACCAGATAAGCTCCCCGGGAGCCTGTCCCCAGGAAAACCATAAGCAAAAGGTAATTGCCAGCAGCATAAAAAAGGCGCAAGCGGTTATGGGCCTGTGCCCAGAGATAAAATCCTATAAAGCCGGTCCCCATCATATAAGCCGCCAGGGCGTTAGGATACTGCAGCGTAGAATAAAAACGTCCGCCTACAAAGCCATCTTTAATAAAAATTATTTCTGTAGCCGTAAACAACCCCGCTAGGGCTACCCCCATACCGCTGAGATAAAGGCTGTGCAAAATCCAGAAAGTGCGCCCGGGTGTATTGCTTAGCTGGATTATCATCCAAAAGGTTAAAAAGTAAAGCAAGACCTTACTTATCTCCGCCAGGGCTAAGCTCTGGCTGGCAGGGTAATTTATACCGCTAATAATATATACTATGACCAGGCCTAAAGCAGCATACTCCAGGGGATGCCTGAGAAAACTTAGGTCCCTGCGGGAAAACTTCCAGGTCCAAGTCAGGACGAATAACAATGTCGCCAGGATTAAAGACCAGCGCTGCTCTACCGGGAAGAAAAGACCCCGAAAAAAGGGAGGGTAAAAAAGAAGCAATAAAAGACCTCCAAAGGCTAAAGAGAATACCCCCTTGTTACCCTCTAAAGATACATAAGCTGTTTTTGCTCTTCCGGGTTTCTCCTTCGATTCTTTGAAAGTAGCCTTGGGCAACTTTAAAGTCTGCTTGCCTGTCCTAGCAGCCTTAAATTTAGGGTGTTGCCGCTTTTGTAGGGGAAGTTTTATTATTTTGCTACCGTACTCTCTATTGCTCATCCGCCTGACTACCCTCCTATTGGGTCCTGGCGTAAACATTCGCCATTTTACGGCCTTTTTCCTGCTGTCCTTCCTCTGGATTTTTCCAGCTACCAGGAGTTATAATCGTAGTAGGAGCAGGGTAGAAAGGAAGAAAAAGGATGGTTAAAAAACAGCCACCCTTAATTATTGAACGGCTGGAAGGAGATTTCGCCTTTATTAGATATAATAATTACACTTTCAATTTGCCTCGAGCTCTATTGCCACGAGCAGCCCGGGAAGGTGATATGTTAAAAATAGCCATTGTCCTTGAGCCGGCTAATACCAGGTCTCCACAAAAATTTATACGTAATGTTTAGCCAGACTGGCCATGGCGCGGAAGGCACGGTAAGTTTCCAGATAATCCGTACTTTCATAGGTTACCACGCGTGCACTCCGGCGTTTGCTCCTGGGCAGTAAGCAGGCAGCCTCCGCCTGGGCTGCTTCTTTAAATTCAACTTCTAAAGTAACGGTAGCCGGGGGCTTTAGGGGTTTATAACGGTTTAAGTTGCTCAGAGCGCGCGCAGCAGCAGCTCTTATTCTTTCCCTCGCTACGCCCGGCGCCAAACACCGGGCAGCATAAAATCCCCGCGCCTCTTTAACAATAACTACTTCCAAGTTTCCTAATAACTGCCTAGCTTCAGCTGCTACTATGTTATCCCCGGAAAGGAGTACTACTGGTACATCAAAATAGCCGGCCACCAGAGCATTAAGACCTGTTTCCCCTACCTCCCGGCCATTGATACGGCAGGAGAATACAGCCTCATTATAGGTGTGAGCTAAAACCCCGGAACTGCCCGCCCGGGCATGGTAGCCCAGAAAAAAAGCGGCACTAAAACTTGGGCCAATGCCCTCCATCATTCCCATTAATCTATTTTCCCCGGTAATAAGCCGGGCTTTGGGCAGCAAAGCTTCGCTCAAAATGTTGCGCATATTATTATGGCCATCATTCACTATTATTTCTGTAGCCCCTGCACCCAGAGCTCCCCGGACGGCAGCATTAACTTCAGCGGTTAAAAGGCGGCAATAATGCTGGTACTCTGACCCGCCCTTGGCCTCCACTTGATTCCAGGATACTACTCCGCTCAATCCCTCCATATCTACGGAGATATAAATGCGCAAAGTTTTCCAGGCCCCCTTTAAAAAGACAGGGGAGCCTGCCCTCTCCCCTGCCTTATTTGTTTATTAAGTTTTTATGCGGCACATGGTAACTATATTACCAGATGACGGGCAGGATACCTCCCAGAAACACAGGTCCCAAACGGAAAGGTATTCTCGCCGCGACTATTAGAAATGGTATGACGCTTAATAATACCGGATCGTCTCTCAAGCGGTGATGACAGTACATCATCCCATAACTGGTGTTATGCATATCTTCGGCGATGAAGTCTTCGTTCTCCTTATAGCGGACCAACAGTACATACTTATCCATGCCGCAAGTATGGGGATCGGGTAGGTCCCAGGCTACTACTGTCACCATCTTATGGTCCCAATCCATCATCCCTACTCCTTTTCCATGGGGAGCATGCTCGCTCCCGTAAAAAGGGAAGGCATAGCGGCGTCGGGGAACCGCGGGGAATAAGGGAATGCATATACGCTGGCCGGGGAAAATCACGTTAGGATCGGTGATTTGGGGATTGGCGGCTACAATTCTCTCCACAGTAGTACCAAAGCGGCGGGCTATTTCGAAAAGGGTATCCCCGGGTCGCACAACATAAATGAACCCTTGGGGACAGGTTATCCTACTTTTCAGAGGAATGCACAATACTTGGCCGGGAAAGATTAGATTGGGATCAGCCACTTGAGGATTAGCTGCAATTAAATCATCGAGGGATAAACCCAGGCGCTGGGCAATATTAAACATGGTATCTCCACTTTGAACCACATAGTAAATCCCACCAGGGCAACGAGGTAGTTGCTGGGCGTCCATTCTGAATATGCCCTCCTTGTCTTAAGGCAATTTGGGGTCACTATAGTTACTCTATAGATATGCAACTTACCTCACCCTGGTGAAGGGATAAAGAAAACTCTAACCACTTTTACGGTCAGGGCTTTTAAGTCTCTTTAAGGCTTTTTCGCCGGCGATACCGGGTTTGGTCATTTCCAGGGGGGATAAGATTATCTCCAGCTCTTCAGGGGTCAGAAGCCTTTGAGCTAAAACCACCTCGCGAATGCTTAAGCCTTTAGCTGTGGCCTCTTGGGCAACTTCCGTCGCTTTTTCATAACCCAGGTAAGGAAGGAGAGCCGTAACTAAGACAGGGCTGCGTTCCAGGAGCTCCCGGCAGCGTTCGGCGCGAGCAGTAATACCTGTAATACAGCGTTCCCGAAAGATCTGAGCTGCCCGGGCCAGCATATCCAGGGACTCTAGAAGGGCATGGGCAATAAGGGGACTAAAGGGGTTCAGCTCCAGCTGGCCCCGGCTGGCCGCCAAGGAGATAATTAAATCATTACCTATTACCTGCAGGGCTACCTGATTAACCATCTCCGGGATTACAGGGTTAACTTTGCCGGGCATAATGGAGGAACCGGCCTGCACTTCGGGCAGCCGTATTTCCGCAGGACCTCCGTGGGGACCGGCAGACAAAAAGCGCAGATCATCGGCTATTTTGCTTAAAGTCACAGCTGCAGCTTTGAGCAGACCGGACACTTCTACAAATACATCCATATTTTGGGTGAGGTCTACCATATTCTCTGCCCGCGCTAAACCCAAACCCGTAAGGCGGCGCAGGTGTTCAATAACTAAATAGATATACTTTAGCGGAGCATTTAATCCCGTACCTACGGCCGTGCCCCCTAAGTTCACCTGGCGCAGCCGCTCTTCTACCTTATAAAGCCGCCAGCGGTCGCGGGCTACTGCCTGGGCATAGGCGCTGAACTCCTGACCCAGGGTAACAGGTACCGCATCCTGGAGTTCCGTACGCCCTATCTTGATAATGCCGGCGAATTCACTTTCCTTTTCCTGGAGGGCAGCTTGCAATTCGGCCAGCCGGTCGGCCAGGGGTTGTAACAATCTTAAGGCGGCTAGCCTCATGGCAGTAGGATAAACATCGTTGGTAGACTGGTGCAGGTTAACATGGTCATTGGGATGAATATAGCTGTAATCACCGCGCGGCCGGCCGAGAATCTCCAAGGCACGGTTGGCAATAACTTCGTTAACATTCATGTTGGTCGAAGTACCGGCCCCACCTTGAAAGGCATCGAGAATAAATTCGTCGCTTAAACTACCATTGGCAATTTCCTGGCAGGCAGCAATAATGGCTCGGGCCTTTTCTTCCTCCAGGTACCCCAGTTCCCAGTTGGCCCGGGCTGCTGCTTCTTTAACTGTCGCCAGCGCTTTAATCAGCTCGGGATGCACCCTGTGGCGGCTCACACGAAAATTTTCTGCCGCCCTCAAGGTATGGATGCCATAATAGGCAGTAGCAGGTACCTCACGCTCACCCAGAAGATCGTGTTCAACCCGCATGTCCACGTTATTTTACGCTCCTTTGATCGCGTAAATGATTTAAAAAAACAGTTGCCGTAGCCAAATTGGTAGCTGCCGGGACGTTATGTACGTCGCAAATGCGCAAAAGGGCATTAATATCCGGCTCATGGGGTTGAGGGGTCAAGGGGTCCCGCAGAAAAATTACCAGATCCAGGCGCCTCCTGGCCACCAAGGACCCTATTTGCTGGTCACCTCCTAAGGGGCCTGATAAAAGGCAGTACACCTTAAGGCCGGTGCGCTCTTGGATCCTCGCTCCTGTAGTACCCGTAGCTATGAGGCGATGTTGGGCAAAAAGATCCCGATGCTTATGAACAAATTCCACCAATTCGTCCTTTTTCCGGTCATGGGCAATAAGGGCGATACGCAAAGCCACTACCCCCTTGTTAATTCTCTCCATAATGAGGGAGAACAAATATCCTTTAAATAAACTCGGGGGACCCTTAACTTTTGTTTTAGCCAATAATAAGCCAGCTCATCCTCACCCCAGTTAACAATACTCGAGCGCAGGTTTAGGGCGCGGCGGGTTGCGGGGCAACAGTAAAAAGTGCGGCAGACAAAGGGGCGGTAAGGGTAAAGGCGACAAAGGTTGCTCTCGGGTGACAAAAAAATACAGTAGCCCTCCCCGTCGGTGCGCAGGGTTATATCTAGGGCCCGGCCAATTTTTTGTACCTGGCAATAGTTGGCAATTACCTCTTTCAGCGACAAATGTTTCCCAGTTAAAGCGTGAAGCCCTTGCCGCAAGCTAATTAAATCCCTTAAGGTGAGGGGCAAGCGATCTCTACAGCAATGGGAACACCCGCGGCAATTACCGCCGCCGGCCTTAAAAGACCTGTAGATATTAAAATTTTCTACCCGGCCCACGGCCAGGAGATAATCATCTACTGTAGCCAGGGTTGAAGTAACGACTAAATCGTATCCTCCTTTACCGTTTACATGCCAGGGCCGCACCTGAACTGGTTCCACTCTTATTCTTCCTCCCACTCCATCTTAGCCAGGGGGAACGGCTCCAGGGCCCGGTCAAGTATGCCATGAACGAAAGCCAGAAAAACCCCATAATTAACAATGGGAACCCCGGCCGCTTTGGCCACCTGAATGCGGTAGAGCATTTCCCGGCGATTGATCATGCACCCTCCGCAGTGAATAACAAGCTTGTAAGTGGCCAAGTCCTCGGGAAAGCTACCGCCCGAAACCCAATTAAAATTCAATTCTCCACCCACATACTGGCGCAACCAGCGGGGTATCTGGACTTTACCAATATCATCGGGCTGGCGGTGGTGGGTACAGGCCTCCGCAATAAGGACCCTGTCCCCCGGCCTTAAATTTTTAACCGCCTTGGCCCCCCTCACCAGTTCTATTAAATCCCCTTTATAGCGAGCCATTAGAATCGAAAAAGAGGTCATCCAAACCTCCGGGGGTGTATCCGCAGCTACTTTTAAGAAGGCCTGGGAATCGGTAATCACTATTTTAGGCCGGGGTATTTGGGCCAAAGCAGCCTTTAGCTCACGCTCTTTGACTACCAACCCCATGGCATCATTATCCAGCAGGTCGCGCAGGACCTGCACCTGGGGCAAAATCAGCCTCCCCTTAGGAGCTGCTAAATCTATAGGAACCACCAGGACGGCCAGTTCACCCGGCCCTACCAAGTCGCCGACCAGGTAGGGCGCTTCAAAATCGGCAGGTGCGGCCTTAATCAGCTCGCTCTTTAACTCTTCAATGCCCTGGCGGGTTTTGGCGCTGACTGGTAATATCTTTTGGCCTAAAGTTCGTTCCATATCCGGGAGATGTTCTATCCCGCCCAGATCGATTTTGTTTAAGACAGCCACCATAGGCAGTCCCCGCTCAGATAGACGTTGTTTAAGCTCCAGTTCATATGGGCCTATCCCCGTCTGGGGATCCAGGACCAGGATAGCCAGATCGGTTTTGCGGAGAACTTCTAAAGTTTTCCTTATCCGCAGTTCCCCTAGCTCCCCTACATCATCAATACCCGCTGTATCGATAAGGACTACCGGGCCCAGAGGTAAAATTTCCATGGACTTAAATACAGGATCGGTCGTAGTACCGGGTACGCTGGAAACTACAGCCAGTTCCTGGTTAGTTAAAGCATTTATTAAGCTCGATTTTCCAGCATTGCGCCGCCCAAAAAGGGCAATATGCAAGCGGTTGCCCCGCGGTGTATCTTGCACTCTTTTTCACCTCCTTGGCCAGAAAAAAAGGGAAGTCAATGCCTCCCTCTCATTCCCCATTCTTTAACTAGCTGTCTTACTTTCCTTTTCTTTCGCTTCCACCTTGGCCTCATCTACTTTAACAGCCTCTTCAATCTCATTAGTTATAGAAGTGGTTGCCTTCTTAAATTCTCGGATTCCCTTACCCAGAGCTCTACCTACTTCCGGCAGTTTACCGGGGCCAAAAATAATTAGCGCTAAAACAAGGATTAGAAGTAATTCCGGGACGCCTAAACTGCTAAACATGACGTCTCACCTCCTCGGCCTCAAATAGTCCCCTCACGCGCCTTCGCTTTCAGCCTTTTCCTGCCGCCGGCGCACCAGATAAGACAACCATACACTACTTTCGTATAGAAGCACCATGGGAATGCCCATGAGCAACTGCGAAATTATGTCGGGTGTAGGTGTTAATATGGCTGCCAGAATAAAGATGATTAAGATAGCTAGCTTCCTATTTCTCACCAAAAACTTAGGTGTTACCAAACCTAACTTGGTTAACAAGACCACAACTAAAGGCAGCTGAAAAACCAAACCAAAGGGCAAAACAAAGGTAGTTAAAAATCCTAAATACTTAGATATAGTAATTAAAGGTTGAAATCCTTCGCTTACCGTGACCAGTAAGAAACGCAGGGCTGCCGGAAAAACTACGTAGTAGCCAAAAGCTATACCCCCCAGAAAAAGCACGAGGGAAAAGGGCATAATTATATACACCAAACGCCGTTCATGCGGGTGTAAAGCAGGCAATATAAAGCTCCATATCTGCCACAGAATAACAGGTAAAGCCAGGAATATAGCTGCTAAGAACGAAACTTTTATAGAAGTAAAGAAAGCTTCCCAGGGAGTGATATAGACTAAAGAAACCCCCAGATCCTTTACCGGCCGCGTTAGCAGTGCCAGAAGCTGGCTCCGGAAACCAAAATAAGTGACCAGTGTGGCCAAGCCCAGGGCGGTCAGACAAACAATTAACACTCGCCGCAACTCTTCTAAGTGCTCTGTTATGGTCATGGATTTATCTTCCATTTTGCCACCCCCCTGCACCTGGCCCTTTATTCCCATTATACTGCTAATAAGGCTCTCTAGCAATGTAAATTGCTACCCAGCTCAAGTAGCCAGCTGTTGAGCGGCTGATGGTTTTACCAGAGCTAAAAACATTTCCTTCAAGGCCTCTCGCCCGGAAACATCCGGCAGTTTTCCTAAGGCCGCTTCTACCGCCTTGATATGCTGGAGAACCGGTAGCCCTCGACCTGTGATTCGCATTCCCCAAATTATACCCAAGCCATGGCCCAATTCATACCAAACGCACGCTTCCTCAGGCCGGGCGCCGCCCAAAATTCCACCTAACTGGGCAGCAATTCCTCCCATAATACCACATACTTCAATGAGGGCTGTACCAGTATCATTATCTTCTTTAACTTCTTTTTGTACTAGGGAAGTAATGAATCTTAAATGTAAAGTACAGATCATTTCGGCCAGCGGTTTTAAGAACTCCAGGTTGCCATCCCGGCACAGAAGGTCAAAAAACTTCGTATATAGATAATCGCCCCACAAGGTAGGCCGGGCTGCTTCGCGGCTGGCGTTAGTATGAATAAAAGAAGCAATAAAAATGAGCTGTAAAACGGCAGCCAGGGACAACAGGCGCTGATCCCGATAGCCATAAAACCGACCGCTTAAGATAACTAGTGCAGGCAAAAAATGCCGTTCGCACGGGCCTAAGTGGGGCCACATAAGTTTTGTAGTTTCTTGTTCCAGTCGCTGCTCAACTGCCTCTAAATCCGGGGCGAGTTGTGGGCATAAATGTAAGGCCATGATATATAAACCCCTTAAGAATTATTGGAGTCATAATTCGCCTTAAGTTGATGCTTTCCTGCTAATTTAGTACTAAATTAACTCCATAAAAATGCCACAGGCCCTGCCAGCTTTCCCTTCGCCAGCAAGGCCCGTTAGCCATTTTGAGCTGTAGGTACTAAAATAAATATCCCCTCCTACAGATTGACGACCGCCGCACGACGAGGCTCTATTATGCCCCGTTGAATTTCAGTGGCATGAACTTCCTCTGCCTGAAACTGGTCGGTCAAGTACCTGCAGGCATCCCATGGATTAACTTTTTCCCCACAGGTAAAAACATCCACGGCGGCATACCCTAATTCAGGCCACGTATGGATCGCGAGATGGGATTCGGAAATGACCACCACGCCGCTGACGCCTTGGGGGCTGAATTTATGGAAGCAGACTTCACGAATTTCGGCCCCTGCTTCAAGGGCTGCATTAACCATAATTTCCTCGACTCTTTTAATGTCGTTTAGGATTTCAAAACTGCACCCATAAATCTCAGCTAGAACATGACGGCCCAATGCGCGCAATTATCATTCCTCCTTTACTGTTAAAATAGGGTGTTCAATCAAATCCAATTGTAACCGTAGACCCCCCCCTTGTCAACTAAAATTCGCAGTAAATGTCGGATCAAAAACTCGATTTATTTCCCAAGAGAGCACATAACCTTTCTGTAGCATAATAGGCCTCAGCATAAGTGAAATAAACAGCAGGATCCCGGCCTGTTTCCTTTAAGGGTAAAAGCCCTTTTTCTCCTGCTTTTTGGATGGCGGTTCCCGGTTCCAGGTTGGAGATGTCTTCTCCCAAATAGGCGAGTAAAAGTCTCGCCGCTTCTCCCCGGGTTAATACTTGAGTATTGAGAAAGGTCTGTAGCAAATGGGACTTGGCTTCGACCAGGCCAGCCTTATCCGGCACAGCCCGCTTTATAGCGTTGGCCGTCATATAATAGAAGCTTTGCCCAGTTATCTCTTTATCAAGCTTCCAGTCATTATTGTAGCCGGCCACTACTAGACCCCAGCGATTGACAAACTTTAGAGCTGGGAAAACCCAATGGCTTTCTAAAGGATTGGGAATATAAAAGGCTTTAAGATAAGCTCCCTGCTTAACTAATAAGTCCTGTATTTTTTGGATGTCCTCCAGACTACCTGCTATTTCACGTAGGCTTTTACCCGTACGGACGGAATAGGCTGCCGCTACTCCTGCAGCATCGCCAGTAGCCATTCCCACCGGTACTACCCTAGTACTCCCGGCTGCCAGATGGGTATACCCGGCCGAACGCCCTACTACCAAAAGATTGTCGATCCTCAGAGGCACTAAAGACCGAAAAGGAATGCTATACATCACCGGCCGGCCGTAGACAAAACCTGTATCCTGAGGTGAAGTGGCCTGCACATCCACGGGGTAGGAACCGTGGGCTATACGATCGGGAAAATCACGGTTAAAGACTACGTCATTTATATCTAACTGATATTCAGCCTTTATATGGCGTGTCTCCCGGACATAAAGTTCCGGGGCAGTGCCATCTAATTCTGCCGTAGCAAAACCAGGTATCTTAGCCTTCAAGAAAGCAGTTATACTCGGTAATTCTTTTTTAGCCAACTCTATAGCTTCTTTTTTGGCTCCTTCATTTAGGCCATCTACGCCGAAAATTTGCAGGGCATTTATTAAAATAGTACCATCCTTCTGCCGCCCGATATTTAAACCTCGCAGACGTAGGCGAGGAGTGGAGGGCTGGTACTGGCCGGTTAAGGAACTAAACCCCCAGGCCGCCCGGTTGGATATTTTACCATCAGCCACTCTCCCTTCTTTTATTGCCTGCCCCAAGGCTTCCCAATTTACTCCTTTAAGGCGAAAAATAAGAGTTACCGATTGACGTCTGCCTTTTTCTCCAATATCCTCTGCACCAATAGTATACGGAACGCCTGCAGCCGCTGCTACGTCCCCGTCCTGGGTGGCATCAATTATATTACGGGCATAAAATTTGATTGTCTCCTTACCCCTTTCAACTTCTACCCCTACTAGTTTATTGCCCTCCAAAAGCGGAGCTTTAAAGGTAGTATTTAGGCTTACTGCTAGGTTGGGGTAACGCGCGACCATTTCGCTAAAAATCTGCTTGGCTTCCTCTATATCAAAAATCTCGCCTTTGACCTGCCGGTAAAACTCCAGAAAAGTTCCTTGGGTGAGCAATTCTCCGCGAGGGCCAAAATTCATATCGATGAAGTTAAGCCAACCGTAAGTAAAAAGCCCGCCTAGGCCATCACGCTTTTCTATTAACAGTACCTTTATGCCCTGCTTGGCTGCTGAAATCGCGGCTGCCACACCTTCCGGCTCTCCCCCAACAACGATAACGTCATAGCTAGTCCCCGTAATTGGGGGGGGAGCAGGAGGAAAATCTTCTGGTTTGGGGGTGGAAATTTTAGTGGCCCTACTGTTCTGGTAAAAATATAATCCCGTTAGCAGGACTAAAGCTAGCATTGTAATTGTCGTAATGCCAATAATAGTTTTAGAACTTCTATCTGGCAACCTCTTAGCCGCCTTTCTTAATAGTTTTCCAGCCTTATAGTAAAAGCCAGCCCACAAAAAGTGGACTGGCTCAGATACATACAAGGTGGTCGGAGCGGGGAGACTTGAACTCCCGAACCTCTTGCACCCCAAGCAAGCGCTCTAGCCAAGCTGAGCTACGCCCCGACACTCCGTCATTGCAATATAGAGTATATCACCCCTCAGGAAAGTTTGTCAAGGATTTTAGCCCTGCCCTGCAAAAAGTGAGGATAACTGAGTTTTAGGGCTCTATGTCATTCTCTATAAGTTGTTTAACATCGCTCTAGCCTTCCTGGTTCTTCCAGTTATCCTCCAGCTGTATCGTTTTTTCTCCTCCTTCCAGGTTAAACTCTACCCTGTTCCCGTTTACCCGGACTTCTTTTATCGGCCCAGGATTTCTCAAGACAGCTTTAAATTCCTTTTGTCCCCTGGCAAACCCGCTATGAAGCTTTTCCCACTTTAAAGTCAGCACACCATTGTTCAACGTTGTATAACTTATCTGGTACAAATTGAAGATACCCTTTTTGTACTCATGGGTCTGGCCGTCATCTTCGTAATAGATATATTCGCCTCTAGAGCTGTTGCCCAGGAAAAAATGAAACTCAACCTGCCACGGCCTTTCGCCAACATAATTCATGGGCCTGGCCATAGGAATTATCGAGCCTTCCTTTACGAAAATAGGTATCTTCTCTAAAGGGGCATCAACTAAATGGTACTGGCTGCCTTCTAAGACTTCACCCGACCACCAGTCAAGCCATTTACCCTCTGGAAGATAAACTGCCTTTTTAATTTGGCCAGGCTCATACACTGGCGCCACCAGGATGCTGTCGCCCAGTAAAAACTGGTCGAAAATGCGGTGGCAGTTTTCATCCCTTTCGTATTCCCAGACCAGCGGTCTTAAGACGGGCGCACCCCTTTGGGAAGCTTGATAAAAAAGGTTATAAATATAGGGTAGTAAAGTGTACCTCAGCTGGATAAATCTCCTGCATATATCCTCGCATCTCCTACCAAAAGCCCAGGGTTCTTGGGCAACCGTATTCACTTCGCTATGATTGCGGCAGAAAGGATAAAAAGCCCCCACCTGCGTCCACCTTATCAGTAACTCTTCGCTCGCATCTCCAGCAAAACCCCCTATGTCTGCCCCGCAGAAGGGTGCTCCCGAAAGCCCAAGGTTTAAGAGCATAGGGATGGACATCTTCAGGTGGTCCCAGTAGCTCCGGTTATCTCCTGTCCAGGTGGCTGCGTACCTCTGGATGCCAGCAAAAGCGGCTCGCGTTAGAATAAAGGGCCTTTCCCCAGGTTTAAATTTAAGGAAGCCCTCTCGGGTAGCCATAGCCATATTTAAAGCGTAAAGGTTACGGAACTCTTCGTGGGTAACAGGGTTACCATTGCCCTGGTGGATTAAGTTGAGGGGCATCATCTTAGCAGGATCATCTAGAACCGTCGGCTCATTCATATCGTTCCATATGCCCGCAATACCCATCTCTAAAAACTCTCTGTGCAGGTCTGCCCACCAAGTTTTGACATCGTCTCTAGAAAAGTCAGGAAAACAGGTGAGACCGGGCCAGACTTTGCCCGTAAAGATTAAACCGTTCTCATCAGTTACAAAATAACCTTTTTCCAGTCCTTCCCTGTAGACTCTGTAATTTATATCTACTTTTACCCCTGGATCCACAATGGTGACTACCTTAAATCCCATTTCTTTTAGTTCTCGTATCAGGCCAGGTGGATCAGGGAATCTCTCTTTATCGAAGGTAAATACTCTAAACCCATCCATATAATCAATGTCAAGGTAGATGACGTCACAAGGGATATCTCTTTGTCTGAACTCTTTCGCTATTTCCATAACCCTTTCCTGAGGATAATAACTGTATCGGCTTTGCTGGTAGCCCAGAGCCCATACAGGTGGTAGTTCCATCCTACCTGTAATCTCTGTATACCCTTCTACTACCTCCTTTACTGTAGGACCATAGATAAAAAAGAAATTTAGCGGCCCTTTTTCAGCTCCAAAGGTTACCCGATCGTCATTGCTTTTTCCCATATCAAAAGAAGTACGGAAAGTATTATCAAAGTAAATACCATAGCTCCCGCTTTTATTCACACCTATATAAAAGGGGTAGCTCTGGTACATGACATCGGCACCTTCAGTATAGGTTTCGTAACAGTCCGCATTCCACATAGTATATTTCTTGCCTCTTTTATCTAAAAACCCTGTCTTTTCCCCTAAACCGTAAAAGTGTTCATCTGGACGAATGGAAAAGGAACAACCCCTCCACTTTTCGCCTAAAATTAAATCCTGACCTTCCAGCCAAAAGCCGCGGTCATCACGGAACTCCAGGGTAAAGTCCCTCTTGTTTACCCTAACCGTTAAACATTCAGTAGCCAGGATAAGATAACCTTCTTGCTCCTCTACTTGAAAGGCTACAGACCGAGGCCTAATAATCACTGCCTGGCTAAAGGTTTTTTTGCGGCTTTTATGGGCGTAGATATTAATTATTTTATCTGTGAATGCTTCGACCTCTACATTAAAATTCTCGCATCCTATATGCACTTTGTTGTTGTCCTTCTTCCAGAATAGAACTCGCCCTGACTTCATAGTGGATGTAATGTTCCTCCTCCTAACCTCTATGGCTCCTGCTGTCAGTTTAGATATTCTCTACTGAAAAATTAATACCTGCGACTAGTGTTACAAGCAAAAAATATGACGGCCTCGATAGCATCAGTTTTCCCAGATATCCCGGTGTTTAAGGGATTTATCTTCGGAATTTTAAATGAAGCCTAAGAAAAAAATTGCAGCGGAGCCCTCACAGATTCTGAAGGACCCACGCTGCCACAATTCCTTCCTCTTTTAAACACTAAATTTATACGTCAAAGTAAAGAGTAAATTCATAGGGATGGGGTCTCAGCCTTACTGCATCAATTTCCTTATTCTTCTTGTAGCTAATCCATGCCTGAATAAGTTCTTCAGTAAATACTCCTCCCTGGAGAAGGAACTGATAATCTTCTTCTAATGCTTTTAGAGCCTCGTCCAAGGAACCGGGAAGGGAACGTATGGCTTCTACCTCTTGAGCGCTTAGTTCATAAATATTTTTGTCCAAGGGTTCACCCGGGTCAATCTTGTTCATAATACCATCCAGTCCTGCCAAAAGCATGGCGGCAAAAGCGAAGTACGGGTTGCAGGAGGGGTCCGGTGGGCGATATTCTATCCGCTTAGCCTTGGGACTGGAAGAATATACGGGAACCCGTACGGCTGCACTACGGTTCCTCTGGGAGTAAACCAGATATACGGGGGCTTCGAAACCAGGTACTAGACGCTTAAAAGAATTAGTTGTCGGGCTGCAAAAAGCAGCCAAGGCTGGACCATGCTTAAGAAGTCCCCCAATATAATATCTGGCCAACTCACTTAGACCAGCGTAACCGCTGGCATCATAAAAGAGGGGATTGCCTTCTTTCCACAGGCTTTGGTGTACGTGCATTCCCGAACCGTTATCCTGGAAAATAGGCTTAGGCATAAAGGTGGCAGTTTTATGATGCTTTCGAGCTACATTTTTAACAATGTATTTGTATAAGAGCAATTGGTCAGCCATTTTAGTCAAAGTCCCATATTTCATATCGATTTCGCACTGGCCAGCAGTAGCTACTTCATGGTGATGGCATTCCACCTGAATGCCGCACTCCTGCATAATAAGGACCATCTCTGTACGCAAGTTTTGCAGACTGTCGGTGGGGGGTACCGGAAAGTAACCTTCCTTATAACGCGGCTTATACCCCAGATTAGGCCGTTCTTCCGCTCCGGAATTCCAAAATCCCTCGATAGAATCTACAAAGTAGTATCCGTAATGGTAATTCTGGTCGAACCGGACATCATCGAAAATAAAGAATTCAGCTTCTGGTCCCCAATAACTAGTATCAGCAATTCCGGTAGACTTCAGGTAAGCTTCGGCTTTTTGTGCTACGTAACGAGGATCGCGTTCAAAATTTTTCTTGGTAACCGGATCGACAACATTACAGATAAGGCTTAAGGTAGGAGTATCACAAAATGGATCTATGAAGGCAGTATCCAGATCTGGGACGAGAAGCATGTCGCTTTCGTGGATTTCCTTGAAGCCGCGTATACTAGAACCGTCGAAACCAAACCCCTCTACTATGTTTTTTTCATCCACTTCCGACAGGGGTATGCTGAAATGCTGCCATAACCCCGGCAGGTCGACGAATTTAAGATCTAGCATTTTGACTCCTGTTTCGCGTGCCCAAGTCAGAAATTCTTCCGGTTTTCTCTCCATGAGCTAAAACCTCCTTAAAAGTTGTTATAAGTTATTTTAAGAAAAGAAGCCTCAGCGACATTTTCACCATAGTCGCTGAGGCTTCTTTGCCTCACAATCTTCTATGACCCCACACTTCCCTTTCCCTGGCAAGAAGTACTGAGTGTCACCATATGTAAATTTTGTTCCTCCACCC
>NZ_JBJHHE010000016.1:0-64290 GCF_056378755.1 Thermanaeromonas sp. DSM 22490 | reverse complement strand
TAAACATCACCTATTATTTATCTCGTGTTTTCGACTGCAATTAGCCTTGATTTAAGGGGTTTATCACATCACTTCTAAAATGAGATAAGGTAAATATGCTGTAAGGAATTCCAAGGCTCTCTCCTCCTTCGGGAAGGCAACTAGTGCGGCCCCGTTCGACAGGCTTCAGGGGTTTGGGAGCTAAGTTAGTTCTTAATTAAGCAAGACCCTGAACTATGAAGATCAGGGTCTTGCTTCTACTAATTTTTGTACCCAGTATTTAGTACATCATACCGTAGCCGCCCATCATACCCCCTCCGTAGCTATAACCGGAAGGAGCAGGTTGTCCCCCATTGTTTCCGAAGAAACCGCCGCCACAGTGACCAGCACCCATCATACCAAAGCCGTAGTCCCTATGATACTGTTGCATATAATCCAGGTGTTCTTTCATTAGGCGGCCCTGTTCCGGGGTAATCTCCCCGCCCTCTACATACTTATCGATAATCTGCTTCTTTAGTTCGAACATCTGTTGGTAGAGCTTATTGACTTCTTCTTTTTGCTGGTCGCTCAGGGCCGCGAAGGCAGCAGGAGCCGCCAGCGCTACCAGGAGCAAGGTGACCACAACAACGACCAATTTCTTTTTCATAAATCACGCCTCCTTTGTTTGTGTATTCCTTTCATTTATTATGGTAACACTTGATTGTGAAGAAAGTTTGCCGTACGTATGAACAGATTGTGGATTTTTATCTAAGGAAGTTCCCATTTAAATATACGTTCAGGAACCCCACCCAGGCCCTTAATAGTTAGAGTTAAATCCTTAACCGGCTCGCCGGTCGGAGCGGCAAAACGCAGGATACCTTCTGGGTGGTGAGCGTCGTTGTCCACCAGTTCCCACGTTCCTCTACCGGCTTCCCTCCCATTGATTTTCAGGGAGGTAGAACCGACGAAATCAAAAGTCATTAGATTGCCTGAGTGGGCAGTTAAAGCTACGTTAAAGACCAGGTTAGAGGTTAAGTCCCGTTCCTGTTCTGCTGTCGGTTGTTGCCCGCGTGCCCTTAAGTATTCCGGGGTAACCCAAGTAACTTCTACCTCTATCCCGCCTTTGGACTCCCGTCGCTCATAAAACGTGGCCTCCACCGGCCTTTTGGTAATCGGAGGCTTGCTGTCCACCGGTTGCTGCTGTTTTTGGCGGGACCCAGTCGCTAGGTTTTGTTTTGAGCCCTCTTCTGCAGCCGGGGGCTGCTTATCCTTACTAGGCTCTGTCCCGGCCTCTCCTACCCGGGATTCCGTTGTTTTCTCCTTTTCACCCTGCTGGGATTGTACCGTTTTCTCCCACGACTGGGAGTTAGCTTGACTTTTATTCTGGCCGCATCCGGTCATAACTGTTATCAAAAATAAAAGGAAAAGGAGAAAAATCAAAAGCAGATTCTTTCTTTGCACCAAATTTCCTCACCTTCCCTTTCTAAAATGTTAGCCAACGGCCAGGCCAAAACTGTAACGGGTTATGGTGAATCAAACCCAGAGACGGTGCCTGGCTATCATTCGCACCATTAGATAAATACCCAACAGGTTGATGGCTATACCAATCCACATTACAGGATAACGGTACTTCTCGAAAAAGATGGCCGCTCCCGAGGCTGCTAACACGGGCAAAACTTCCCCTAGGTGGTGTACGCAACAGGCTAGCATGGAGACGGTAGAGGCTCCTGTTCCCGAAGCTGCCATCGCTCCTGCACCGCGCACCCGCACTAGCTTCTGCACCTGTCGCATATAGCTAAAGAGACCGACTTGCGTACCAAATCCAGCGGTAATAGCCAGGACATAAAAACGGTCTTGAGCCAGGAGTTCTGTGCTGTGTTGCCACGAACCGGAACTAAATCCTACCAGCAAAAAATAGAAGGCTACCAGGGCTAAAGATGCTACCAACCCCGCTAGCACTGCCCGCCTAATGACCAGGCTTTTGGCTGTGCTCAATTACATTTACCCCCCTCCCCCAATGGTACGTCTGTGGCTAATATTTTACTGCTAATTTGTGAAGACATTACGAAGGAAAAAAGAAAAAACTGCGAAGGGTGCCTTGACAAAAGTAATTTGATTGCTTAATATACAAGTATGTTAATCAAGTTAGTAGGTTTTTACGACCCTGTAGGATCTCCTTCATGCAGAAAAAAGCTCGCCAACCGCGAAGGGAGGAAACCTCCATGTTATCCCCGGAAGAACTGAAGGCCGGTGGGCTTATTCCCCAAAAGCAAAAGCAGATGGTAACGGTGCGCTGTATGGCTCCCGGCGGGAGGCTCACTGCCCAGAGGCTGCGGGCTATTGCCGATGTGGCGGAAAAGTACGGGCAAGGACTGATACATCTTTCAGTGCGCATGTCGCCGGAAATTTTGCACATTAAATTAGACGATATAGAAGCCGTTACCCGCGAGCTGGCCGCCGCCGGGCAAAGGATAGCTTCTTGCGGCAAGCGGGTGCGGGTGCCTATTGCCTGTGGCGGCTGCGAGTATAATCCCAGCGGCCTCGTCGACACTCAAAAATTGGCTCTAGAAGTTAACAACCGGTACTTCGGCCTGGATCTCCACCATAAATTTAAAATTTCCTTTTCTGGCTGTCCCAATGACTGTGTAAGGGCCCGGGAAAACGATCTGGGGTTCCAAGGGGAAATAGAGCCTGTTCTGGAAAGCCAAAAATGTATAGGCTGCGGCCTGTGCGCAGAGGTCTGCCGCGAAGGCGCCCTTAGCATGAAAAATAAACTTCCCGTGCTGAATCCCGACCTCTGTCTGGGCTGTGGCGATTGCGTTCACAGCTGCCCTAGCGATGCCCTTTCAAGCGGCAGGTGCGGACACGCAGTTTATGTAGGTGGGAAACATGGACGCCACCCCCATGTGGCCTATCCCTTGGCTTCCCTGGTTCCCGATGAACTGGTTTTTCCGGTAATTGAAACGGTGGTTCGCTGGTACCAGGAAAATGGCCAGAAGGGAGAACGGATAGGAGAAACTATTGACCGTGTAGGTATTAACGGCCTGCGGCGGGCACTTCTGCCTGTTATAGGTGAATACTTGCTGACGGCTGAAGATTTGCAGAAACCTAGATGGCAAAACCTTTTCTACCCTGGCCTGGTAGCTACTTTTCCCGAGTATGAGGATTTGGAAAGGTGAGAGGGATGACGCCCAAACCCGACATTTCTTTGGATCTGAGAGGAACGGCTTGCCCCATGAACTTTGTTCGTACCAAGCTGGCCTTAGAAGAGCTAGCTGCGGGGCAAGTGCTGGAGGTCGTGCTGGATGCCGGAGAACCAGTGCGTAATGTTCCTCGCAGCGTCAAGGCGGAGGGACACCGCATCCTGGCAGTGGAAAAACTGGGTGAGGCCTTCCGCCTGCTGATTGAAAAAGTAGACTGAGGAGGGAGAGATATGCCTGTAGTGTCGGTTTATATTCCTACGCCCTACCGCCACCTGACCGGCGGCCAGGCCCATATCCGCCTAGAAGCCGGCACTGTAGGAGAAGTGCTGGAGAAGTTGATCCACAGCTACCCCAGCTTAAGGGAAAGGCTGTTGGATGACGCAGGGGAAATCCAGCACCACTTGAATGTCTTCGTCAATGATGCTGAGGTGCGTTCCCTACAGGGAAAAGAGACGCCCTTAAAAGAGGGAGATCAAATAGCCCTGATCCCCGCCATGGCCGGGGGCAGCAGCCTTACAGAAGAACAGATCGAGCGCTACAGCCGGCATATTATCCTGCCCGAGGTAGGCGGCAAGGGCCAGCAAAAACTTCTTGAGTCCAGGGTACTTATAATCGGTGCGGGCGGTCTGGGATCGCCCGCTGCCCTTTATCTGGCGGCAGCCGGGGTAGGGACTCTGGGCCTGGTAGATTTTGACCGGGTAGACCTTTCTAATCTGCAGCGCCAGATTTTACACCACGGCCACGATGTAGGCCGTTTGAAGGTGGAATCGGCTCAAGACGCCTTGCGCGATATCAATCCTGATGTGCGAGTTGTTACTTACCCCTTTAGTTTGACTTCAACCAACGCTCTGGAGGTCATCCGGGATTACGATGTGGTCATCAACGGCTGCGATAATTTTCCCACCCGCTACTTGGTAAACGATGCCTGTGTACTCCTGGAGAAACCCCTGGTAGATGGGAGCATCTTCCGGTTTGAAGGCCAGGCGACAGTGTTTCTTCCCGGTAAAGGTTGTTACCGCTGCCTGTATCCCTCTCCCCCACCTCCGGGGAGCGTTCCTTCCTGTGCCGAAGCAGGGGTGCTGGGGGTAGTGCCGGGCCTGATAGGGATTATCCAGGCTGCGGAAACTTTAAAACTTCTCCTGGGGCTAGGTTCCTCCCTGGCGGGAAAACTCCTTTTCATCGATGCCCTGGAGATGAACTTTCGCCAGTTCCGGGTACGCCGGAACCCTTCCTGTCCGGTGTGTGGGGAAAGTCCCACCATAAGGAAACTTATCGATTATGAAGAGTACTGCGGTTTAAAGAACCAGGCCGGGGGGCTGTAAGGGTGAAGCCGAAAATTGCCGCCAACATTCTAGAAACAATTGGACAAACCCCCTTAGTGGCTTTGAACAGACTGCCTGGCCCTGGAGCAGCCGGGGTACTGGCCAAGGTGGAAGCTTTCAACCCTGGGGGAAGCGTCAAGGACCGCATTGCCCTGGCCATGGTGGAAGAGGCCGAACAAAAGGGCCTGCTTCGCCCAGGGGATACCCTGGTAGAGGCCACCAGCGGCAATACCGGGATAGGCCTGGCCATAGTGGCTGCGGCCAAAGGCTATCGCCTAATTTTAACTATGCCGGAAAACATGTCAGTGGAGCGCCAAAAGCTTTTCGCCTGGCTGGGAGCGGAGATAATCCTCACTCCGGCTATTGAAGGGATGTCCGGAGCAGTATTTGCGGCAGAGGAACTGGCCCAAAAGAAAGGATACTATTGGTTGCGCCAGTTTACCAATCCCGCCAATCCCCAGATCCACCGGGTTACCACGGCGGAAGAGATCCTGGCTGCAGTCGATACTGAGGTGGATGCTTTTGTGGCAGGAGTCGGTACCGGGGGAACCATTACCGGCGTGGGCGAGGTTTTAAAGAAGCGGGTTCCCGGTATCCAAGTAATAGCTGTAGAGCCCGCTAAATCTGCAGTACTTTCCGGAGGCCGGCCGGGGATTACCCGCATCCAGGGCCTGGGGGCGGGTTTTATACCCGGGGTCCTGAACCGGGACATTATCGATAGAGTGATTACCGTCAGCGACGAAGAAGCTTTTGATACGGCCCGGAGGCTCGCTTGTGAAGAAGGAATCTTAGCCGGTTTATCCTCCGGCGCAGCGGCCTGGGCGGCTGTAAAGGTGGCTCGAGAACTGGGGCCGGGGAAAACGGTGGTTACTATTTTTCCCGATACTGGTGAGCGATACTTAAGCATGATCCCTCTCTCCCAGCCACGGAGGTGCGGGACATGAAACTGCAAAGAGCGTTGTTTGACCAAATGGTGGCTCATGCCTACGCATCTTTACCCTATGAGGCTTGTGGAATTTTGGCGGGTCAAGGGGGAGAAATCCTGGCCTTCTACCCCACGTCCAATACCGAAAAGAGCCCTGTACGGTATAATATCGACCCCCGGGAGATGCTTAAGATCTTCCGCCAGGTGGAAGGGCTGGGATGGGAGGTTATGGGTATTTTCCATTCCCATCCTGCGACCGAAGCCTACCCTTCTCCTACGGATATCCGTCTGGCCTTCTATCCTGAAGCCTTATATTTTATTCTCTCCCTCAAGGAGCCGTCCGGTCCGCAACTTCGCGCCTTTTGGATTGTTGATGGTGAAGTAAGGGAAGAACCGCTCACGCTGGTCTAAGGGCCGACAGTCCCAACTGTATCCGCTGCTTATCCCCGTACTGGTCCGAGCCTACAGCTACCCCAACAAAGGTACGGTGCAAGAAGGGCAGCCAGAACAAAGGCTGCCCTTCTTGCTCTTGTGTTCAATTAAAGGTTACGCCTAAAGTTTACATTTGGTATCGCTTCTGCACCCAGGGGATGACCACGGGCATGGTGATGATCATGGTGAGGATGAAGACCCAGGCAACGCCGCCGTAGCGGGCCACCGGACTATATGTCTTCCCTGTGACATAGGTCAGTAAGAGAAAAAGCAAAGCCACCACCAGGGAAATTCCGGTATAAAGAATGGCGCTTATTTTGGCCACTTTGTCAGTATTATTAAGGTTATGAGGCATTTTAATCCTCCTCCCACTGGCCAGGCCGGTACTCCATGCTCGACTTATGCCAGGACCGCATTGCAGCAGGAATATACCGGCGCCTAGCTTGTTTAAGCATACTTATATTTCGCTTTGGCCGGTGCCGTCCACACCTTTTTGTCCTTGGTAGAAGGTTCAAAGCGCTTTAAAAGCAGAGTGTTTAGGGTCACGGATACCGAGCTAATAGCCATAAAGAAAGCGGCTAACTCGGGGCTCACAATGAGACCGGTCCACGGATAGAGAATGCCGGCGGCTATAGGAATACCCAAAGTGTTGTAGATAAAGGCCCAGAAGAGATTTTGCCGAACTTTACGCATGGTAGCCCGGCCTATCTCGATAGCCGCCACCACATCGCGGATATCATTTTTAATAAGGATGATCTCGCCCGTCTCCTTGGCTACGTCGGTACCGCTGCCTATGGCTATGCCCACATCGGACTGGGCCAATGCCGGCGCGTCGTTGATACCATCGCCTACCATGGCTACCTTAAGGCCCTGTTCCTGGAGCCTCTTTACTTCGCTGGCCTTATCCTGGGGAAGTACTTCGGCCAGCACCCGGTCGATGCCTGCCTGCCGGGCAATGGCCTCAGCCGTACGCCGGTTATCGCCGGTAATCATGGCCACTTGGATACCCATTCTTTTTAGCCTCGCGATGGCTTCCGGTACGTATTCCTTCAGGGTATCGGCTACGGCTATAACTCCAGCCGGTTTCCCGCCCACCGCCAGGAACATGGCCGTCTTGCCCTGCTCTTCCAGTTTCTCAGCTTGGGGCAAGAGCCGGCTTATGTCTATCCCTTCTTCGGCCATGAGCCGCCGGTTGCCTAAAAGGATCTTTTCTCCCCGCCAGGAGGCCTCCACCCCGCGGCCAGGTATGGCCCGGAACTCAGTCGCATCTTCCAGCTCTAAGCCACGGGCCTTAGCTTCCCGGACGATAGCTTCGCCCAAGGGGTGCTCGGAATTTTTTTCCGCTGTAGCGGCGTAAAGCAACACACGCTCTTCATCCCAGCCACTGGCGGCCACAACATCGGTTACTTCGGGCTCACCCTTGGTTAGGGTGCCGGTTTTATCAAAAACCACAGCATTGAGCTTGGAGCTAGCCTCTACCGCATCGGCTCCCTTAAAGAGGATTCCGTTCTCCGCCCCTTTACCCGTGCCAGCCATCATGGCACTGGGGGTGGCCAAGCCTAAGGCGCAGGGGCAGGAGATGACCAGAGTGGTCACGCTTAGGAGCAGGGCAAAGCCAAAAACCCCGATTTCCGCCAGGCTATAGGGAGAAAGGATAAAACGGCTATCCGGGAGGAAATAACGATCAAACCCGTAGAAAAACCAGAAGAGGAAGACAATCAGGGCCAGGACGTGCACCCCGAATATAAAGTGCGCGGCCACAAAATCAGCCAGCTGTTGTATCGGTGCTTTGGAAGCCTGGGCATCTTCCACCATTTTTATGATTTGGGCCAGGGCCGTCTCGCTCCCTACCCTGGTAGCCCGGAATTTAAAAGAGCCTGTTTTATTGATAGTGGCCCCGATAACTTGGTCGCCCACTTTCTTTTCCACCGGGATACTCTCGCCCGTGATCATGGACTCATCCACTGCCGAATAGCCCTCGATCACCTCGCCATCGACCGGAATCTTATCTCCCGGCCGCACCACCACGATATCGCCGATGACCACCTCATCCACCGCGATTTCTATCTCCTGGCCGTCCCGGATAACCCTGGCCGTCTGGGCCTGAAGGCTCATCAATTTACGAATGGCCTCGGAAGTGCGGCCCCTGGTTAAAGCCTCCAGGTAACGGCCCAGAACGATAAATGCGGTGAGGAGAGCAGCGGACTCAAAGAAGGTGGCACCTTTACCGCCAAAGCCGGCCTCCGGCCAGAGGCTATTAATAGTAGCGATGATATAAGCTGCTCCGATACCGGTGGCATAGAGCAAGTTCATATCGGTGGCGCCTTTCTTTAGGCCCCTCCAGCTATTCACAAAGAACTGCCAGCCAGGGATAAAGACCACTGGAGTAGTTAAGAGCCACAGGAGTAACGGGTTGTGCAAGAACTCGGGAACAAAATAACGAAGGATCCAAACTTCCCGGAACTGCCCTAGCATGACCAGTATAGCTAGCGGCCAGGCGATCCACATGTTGCGGGCCTGTCGCCGAATCTCCCGCTGCCGGGCCTCCCTCTCCCGATCCAAAGCTTCCTGACCGGTTACTTTCTCACTGGCCTCGTATCCGAGCTCACTGATAGCCTTTTTTATTTCGCCTTTACTAACAGCCCCGGGATAGAAGCGCACGCGGGCGGACTCCGCCGGGAGGTTGACCACCACCTCCGTCACCCCTGGGAGGCTCTTCACCACCTTTTCTATTTTGGCTACGCAGGAGGCACAGCTCATCCCCCTGATATTTAATAAAACTTCTTCCTGGGGAACGTTGTAACCCAGCTCTTCTATAGTCTTGACCAGTGCCATAACCTGAACTTTCCTTGGGTTGTACTCAACTGTAGCCTTCCTGGTCAAGAGGTTAACTTGAACAGCCTGTACACCTGAGATATTTTTTAGGGCTTTTTCTATCTTGGCTACGCAAGAAGCACAACTCATACCTTCTACCGGTAAACTTATCCTGGTAGTAGCCACCTCTGTTGCCATAAGCAACCCCCCTTTTCTGGCATATACCCCTTAGGGGTATCCTAAAACTAGTATAGACCTTCCCTTAAAGAACGTCAAGACTTTCCTCTCATAATCAATTTTTATTTTATCCCCTGAGTGAAAATTTTATTTATCTGTTAACTCCGTTGCTTCCCTTAACCCAGGAGACAGAAGAGACTTCCTTGCTGCAATTTATTGTTTACAATACAGGTGGTATTCCAAAATGGAATAAATGAGATAACAGGAATTAATTATTTCTTGGAGAATAAATAACCAGACTACAGGCCACCTCACCTGTTGCCCGGGCTTCGCCAATTTCCCGGGGTCCGGCGGCTATAGAAGCGCTGACCTACTGTAGGTAAGAAAAGGTAAAGTTGGGGGGAATTTGCCGCATGCCATTCAGAACAACTAAAATTAATACTCGTATATTAGTATTTGGGGCTTTAATGGCCTTTGTAGTGGTATTATTGATGGGCTGTACCGGGAGCCGTAATCCAAACCCGGCCAAACCGTTGAGGGTAGGTTTAATCCCCAATCAATCGCCGGATAAGGTTAAGGCTCAGTACGAGCCCTTCAGAGCCTACCTGGCCCAAAAACTGGGCATGCCCGTGGAACTGTTCGTAGCTACTGACTATGCTGGTGTGGTGGAAGCCATGGCCAGTGATAAGTTAGATCTTGCTTACTTTGGGGCCTTGACCTATGTGCAGGCCAAACAACGAGCAGATATCTACCCCATTGTGACTGAAATAGACCGCTTCACCCATACCACCAAGTATCATAGCTTGATCATTACTCGTTCCGATAGTCCCCTGAAAGACCTGTCTGACCTTAGGGGAAAAACCTTTGCTTTCGGGGATATCAACTCCACTTCCGGTTCTCTATACCCCCGCATCATGTTAGACAAGGCCGGAATAAAGGTACCTGATGATTTGAAACAAGTGCTCTATACCGGTGGCCACGACGCTACCGCCCTAGCCGTGCAAAATGGTACCGTAGACGCAGGAGGAATCGAGGACCGGATCTTGTATGCCCTTCAAGAAAAAGGGGTTGTGGATAAGGCCAAAATAAAGGTTCTGGCCAAGTCCGATCCCATTGAAGGCTATCCCTGGGTGGTAAGGGCCTCCCTCGACCCGAAACTGGTTGAACGTATCACCAACGCTTTTCTGGAAATTCGCGACCCAAAGTTGTTACAACTGATGCGGGCCGAAGGATATGCCCGGGTAAGCGCAGCCGATTACCGTTATATAGAACAAGAAGCCGTCAGGTTGGGATTGTTACAAAAGTAGCTAGGGATGATATCCATGGTAGTTATCGAAGCGCAAAAGCTCTCTAAAGTTTACCCCGGCGGGCATGAAGCCTTAAGGGATGTCACAGTAACTATTAGGAAAGGTGAAGTGGTAGGCATCCTAGGGCACAGTGGGGCCGGGAAAACCACTTTTTTCCGGTTGTTAAACGGTGCCCTGCGCCCGACCACTGGTTCCTTGATAGTGCTGGGACAGCCCATGGACCAAATTTCTGTCAAAGGCCTACAGCGGTTGCGGCGGCGTATGGCCTTCGTGTACCAGCACCCCCACCTGGTACCTACCATAAGTGTTGCTCACAATGTACTGATAGGAGGCATAGGCAACTACTCCTTGCTTCAGACCTTACGCTCTCTTATCACTTTGCTTCCCCAAGAGCGGGAAAGAGTGTTTACCGCCCTGGAGCAACTGGGAATGGCAGACAAAATGTACCGACGGGCCAACGAGTTATCAGGTGGAGAACAGCAGAGGGTGGCGGTGGCCCGGGCTTTAATTTCCTGCCCGGAACTGCTGCTGGCTGATGAGCCCATCGCTTCCGTGGATGTCAGGACTGCAACCGTGGTCTTAGAGGCATTGAAAAAGTTGAATGCCTCCCAAGGCACCACTATCCTCCTTAATTTGCACCAAGTGGATTTTGCTTTGCGCTACTGTTCCCGTCTGCTAGTTCTCTCCGAAGGGCGACTTGTATATGATGGCTTGCCGGAAGGCATCACGGATATGAACGTTTACGGGGAGAATCGGTGTTATGCTTAACGGCAAGAGAAAGATACTTGAACATAGGTCCGGCTTGTATAATGCGATGCTCATTATTTTATTACTTATTGCCACTGCCATTAGCGCCCACCAAACCCAGTTCTCTCCCAGGTCCCTGTTCGAACCGGGGAATGCCAGGAACATTGCCCGCTTCGTGACAGGGTTATGGCCTCCCGAGGTCAGCCCTGAATTCCTCCGCAATACCCTTAGTTTGATGCTCGAAACAATAGAAATTTCCCTCGTGGGCACTTTTTTGGCGGTAATGTTGGGCTTTCCCCTTTCCATCCTGGCCTTCCGGGAACAGGGCGAGGAGTTCTCCCGGCCTTGCAGAGGAATCCTGGCCTGGAGGCTGTGTTGGGCAAAGTACTACATTGCCCGCTTAGTGCTCAATCTTTTACGCAGCATTCCAGAGCTGCTGTGGGCCCTCATCTTTGTAGTAGCAGTAGGACTTGGTCCCTTCCCCGGCGTACTAGCGCTGGCGGCCCATAGCACCGGAATACTGGGTAAGCTTTATGCAGAAATCTTTGAAAGCGTCGACCACCGCCTAGTGGAGGCAGTCCGTTCTACCGGGGCAAACCGCCTACAGCTGCTGTTCCTGGCCCGATTACCCGCCAGCCTGCCAGTTTTTCTCTCCTATACCCTGTTCCGCTGGGAGTGCAACATGCGGGCCGCAACTGTACTCGGGTTAGTAGGAGCTGGTGGAATCGGGAGCCAGTTAATCATCAGTATGAAGCTCTTCCGGTATAACGAGGTGTTGACATTAATAATGGCTATCCTGGCAATGGTTATGCTAGTGGATCTGCTAGGGCAGGCAATACGTCGGCGGGTGCTGGAGGGACCCCAGGCAAGGTGCCGGCTATCTATAACGAATAATACCCTGTAGCTAGGGGCAGACCGAGCAAAAAGGGCTGCCGGACTGAAAACACCTTCTACCTGATACTAGAGACCGATGTGAAGATATTATGAACAATATTAGGGAAATATAGGAAGCGTCTGAAAGATAATATTCCTATCTTGACATATACCCGGCCGGGGTATATTCTGGGAATAGACTGATGTCTTATTAACTGCAAATAAGGAGGGATTGGGGATGAACCATAGAAAGCATAGCTTGTTAATGCTCCTGGGTTGTGGCCTGATGATAGTGGCCGTATTTTTCTTATTGGCTCGCGGGGCAGCTACAAGTGATAGCACCTCAGGTGGTAGTTGGGCCTGGTTATTGTTTTTGCTCTGTCCCCTCATGCACCTTTTCATGATGGGGGGCCATAACCGTAGTGAATGTCAGCATGGGGAGCAAAAGGATACCACCAGAAATGATCACCCCGAAGTAGGGAAAACCCAGGTAAAGAATTAAGATGAGCGGCTATTCTAAAAGCCGCTCCTGTCAATATCAAGAGACAATTGGGTTTGCACAGAGGTGGTATTTTGCGTTGTAGATCTAAGTTTTTTCTACTTGTGATAATATTAGCTCTAAGTGCCATGCCAGCGTATGGTGAGACCCTGGAACAATTGAACAGGCAACAACAACAGTTACAACAAAATATTCAAGAGCACAAAAGGATTTTAGAGCAGAAAAACGATGAAGGACAAGCCTTACTCCAGCAATTGCAAGAAGTAGAGCAGGAAATCCAGGAAAAAGAACAACAAATACTCAAACTTGATGAAGAACTGGCCGTAGCCCAACGTAATATTTTACAAGCTACAAGAGAACTGCAACGGGCGGAAGCAGCCCAGGAAAAACGTATGCAGATTTTACGCAAGCGCCTAAAGGATATCTACCAGATAGGCCAGGTCAACTACCTGGAGGTACTCCTCCAGTCTACCAGCCTAGAAGACTTCCTGGTACGGATGGAACTGCTAACCAGAGTTGCCCGGGCTGATATGAAACTCATTCAGGAAATTAAGGTGGAACGGGAAAAAATTGCCGCCTGGAAGGCCCAACTGTTAGCGGAGCGGGATAAGGTTGCCATGCTCCGGCGCGAGGCAGATAGGCAACGGGTCCAGTTAGCTTCCCGCCAAGGAAGCCAGCGGCGGCTCCTGGCCCAGATTGAGGAGGAAAAAAAGCGAGTAGCTCAAGCTTTAGCGGAAGAAGAAGCGCTGGCGCGCGAAATTGCGGCTCAAATCCGGAGTATCCAAGACAAAAGTAAACGACAGCTGCCCCCTGAGGGAACAAAGGGTATGCTCTGGCCCGTACCGGGTTATACCCAGATTTCTTCACCCTTCGGTTGGCGCATCCATCCTTTGCTAAAGACCAGGCGTTTCCATATGGGTATTGATATCCCGGCACCCGAAGGCACGGAAGTCATTGCCACCTTGGACGGCCAGGTTATTTTCACAGGCTATCGCGGCGCTTTCGGTAATCTCATTGTCATTGATCACGGCGGCGGGTTATCCACCCAGTATAACCACCTATCGGCAATCCTGGTCCGGGAGGGACAGGAAGTAAAAAAGGGTCAAGTAATCGGCCGAGTTGGGTCAACGGGCTGGAGTACAGGCCCCCATCTGGATTACATGGTTTTACTCCGCGGCGAGCCAACTAACCCCATGGATTATTACTAAACACCATTCTGCACCGATATCACTTCTTTCTTGCAAAACCAAGCAACCTGTTGTTGCGCAACGCCATGCGTACACCTAAGGTTTATCCAACAAGCAACACTTTTCGAGCTAAATCTCGATGAAATTAAGGAGATTATTGGTCTTAGGTCTGAAAGTGTTGCAGTATGAAGAGCTTACATCAGTCCCGGACACTTCTACCGGAACGTTCTTGGGGTTCATCGAACGAAAAACGAAAAGCGCTCCCCTTTGAAGAATTGAACGGTTAAGCCCCTAATTAACGTTGCCGCAAAATAATCTGCCGGGGCCATCACGTTCTATTTCTTCATTTGATAGGGGAGCCGCCTTATTAGTAACCGTAGGAATCCAGCTCCTAAACAGTACGAGTTAGGAAAAACATGATAACTAGAAGAGCGATCCCCATCCCCAGGCTGTAGCCTATTAACTTTTTCTCGGCAGGAAGCAAATCAAACCATTGTTCCCCTTTAAACAGGTGTTCTTTGTTGTCCATGTTTGTTCCCCCTTTTTTATGCTATTGGCGGTGGGGTTATCCCCCGGAACAAGAGCCAGGAAATTAAAAGGCCAATCCAAATAATAAAGCCAAACAGGGAAATTACATAGACCACAGCCAGCTTGCCCATGCCTTCTCCCCAGAGTTTCCTAAAGTCAGATATTAAGCCGATGGTGAAAAAGGTTAAGGCAAAAAAGATGCCGCGCAAGGTATCGGCCTGGCCAACTCCTGCACTTAAGAGCTTGAGTGTCCCTTTATCGCCAGTCGAGCCAAGAAGGAGCATGATGATAAAAAGGGCAGCATAACCGATAACGAATTTCGGGAACCGCAACCATATTTCCCCGGCCGTTACTTTTTCACCCCGCCTGTTAATTTTCCAGGACCAGACCACAGCCAGGATGAAGGCCCAGACGGCAATAAAGATATCAATAAAGACCTTGACGGTCGTAGTGGTCATCAACATCCAACCCTCTTGCCACCTGATACCCAGGGCGCCGGCGGCCTTACTCCTGATCAGGGCATCGACCATGGCGCCACTCGCCGCCGCCGCCCCGTCGGTCTTGACCGCCAACCCCATCCAGGCCGCGGCGACCATGGGTTCCTTGTAGAGCCAGGCCTGGGCGGCAAAGGGCAAAATTAGCAGCTCTACGACGGCAAAAATAACCACCAGGGAAGAAACAATAATGGGCACAACTGGTCTCGCCTTGATGGCCCCACCGGTAGCAATAGCTGCCGAAACACCGCAAATAGAAATACCAGAGGCCAGGGGCGCTGCCCATTCAGGGGTGAATTTAAAGTACTTGCGGGAAACAAAGTAAACTATGGGCCAGTATATCAAGTAAGCTTCGACGATAGCAAATAAGCCTCGCCAGATTACCTGGGCGGCCAGGCCCGTAGACTGGAGGGCCGCAAGTCCGATTTTAGCACCAAGGATAACGATGGCTGTCTTTACAAACCAGTCGGGCCTGGTAGCTTCCTGAAGATATCTTGTTAGCCCAGGGAAAAAGTTGCCGATAATTAAACCCACGATTAGGGCGATAATAAATCCCGCCTCCCCGGTCATCCCCAAGGACCAGGGAATTTTCACTTTGGCCAACTGGTCCGGCGTTGCCGCAATAAAGGCGTAGTTACCGATAATCAGGCTGAGGTACGTAATGAAGAAGATAATGGTAAACCCCGCAACGAAGCGCCTGACATTGCCTCCCATGGCAGCCACGCCAAGAGCGAGGATTGCTGTGATAAAAAGATAAGTAAGAAAAAGTGAGACCACACCGGGAACACCCCTGTACACCTCCGAAACTGGAGCGAGGGCCCTGGAAAGATCGAGCCATATATTGGTTTTAACAACCCAGCCAATGGCGTCAACGCCGGTTACCTTCAACAGACCAAGGAAGACAATGAATAACCCGATCCATACTGCCCACCAATCTTCACTTTTCAAAAGCGGCGAGCGGTTTGTTTTCACTTCTTGAACCATTTTTCTCCCCCTCTTTATTTGCGAAGCCCGCAGGCAGTTTTTTATTGCTGTAGAACCATTATGGTAAAAGGTTCCTTTGAGCTTTTGGCGGCATCACTACCTGCCCCTATAACCTTACCCTGCCCGGAATCAAGCCAGGTACGGAAAAATTGTCTCCCGCTCTTCACAGGCGTTGATACTCATCGACTTAACCTCCCATTCATAATTAAGTTTTTCTATCGTTTTAGTTGGAATTTGTCTCGATTTTACCTCGACCAGGAAAAGTTGTCAAGGGCCCCTTTTCATCACAAAAACTACAAACTCTCACCCTTGACGGTACCGCCAAGAAAATAGTATAATCAATACAACTATTCCGATTAAAAAACTGTAAAAATGCAAAGCAAAAGTAAATACGGGCAGACTCTTATCAAGAGCTGGTGGAGGGACAGGCCCGATGAAACCCGGCAACCGGCCTTACTGGGTTAAGGTACGGTGCCAATTCCTGCAGGAGATATTCCTGGCAGATGAGAGTTAAAAAAGCTCTTCGTCTGTGAAGGGCTTTTTTGTTGACATAAGGAGGTGGGGCTTATCCATGCATTTAGCAACAAAGTTAGTACAACTGGGGGTGGGATACGATAAGGCGACGGGCGCCATCAGCACCCCCATTTACCAGTCGGCTACCTTCCGCCACCCGGCCCTGGGCCAGAGTACAGGTTTTGACTATAGCCGTACTGGAAACCCTACCCGTCAGGTCCTGGAAGAAGGCATGGCCAGGCTGGAAAATGGCTGTCGAGGCCTGGCCTTTGCCTCCGGTATGGCAGCCATTGCAGCTGTCCTCTGCCTTTTCCGTCCCGGGGACCATCTGGTGGTTTCTGAAGATCTTTATGGTGGTACTTACCGTCTTTTGAACCAGGTAGCCGTCCCTTTTGGTCTGGAGTTTTCCCTGGTGGACACCACTGACCTGGCTGCCCTCAGCGAAGCCATCAGGGACAACACCAAAGCTATTTTTCTGGAGACGCCTACCAATCCTTTAATGAAGATCAGCGATATCGCTGCTATCGCCGACCTGGCCCGCCGGCAGGGGTTGCTTACCATTGTTGATAATACTTTCATGACCCCTTACCTGCAGCAGCCACTGGCGCTGGGAGCCGATGTGGTAGTCCACAGTGCTACCAAGTACTTAGGTGGCCATAATGACGTCGTGCTGGGAATAGTAGTTGCTGCCCGGGAGGACATCGGTGAAAGACTTGCCTTTATCCAAAATACCATCGGCGCGATTCCGGGTCCCCAGGATTGCTGGCTGGTAATCCGGGGGTTAAAAACCCTGGCCGTACGCCTGGAACGGGCTCAGGCCAATGCTTTCGAGCTGGGGCGGTGGCTGGCAGAACACCCCCTGGTGACCAGGGTTTACTATCCGGGGCTACCGGATCATCCCGGACACGAAATCAATAAGCGCCAGGCCCGCGGTTTTGGGGCCATGCTTTCCTTTGAAGTAGCCCGCCCAGAACTCGTAGAGCAGATTTTGCAACGCCTAAAGATTATTTCTTTTGCTGAAAGCCTGGGCGGGGTAGAAAGCCTGATTACCTTCCCCGAGCGCCAGACCCACGCCGAGATCCCTGAAGCGATGCGGCTGAAACTGGGTATTAACGATCGTCTATTACGTTTGTCGGTTGGCCTGGAGGACATCAATGATCTTAAAGCCGACCTGAGCCAGGCACTGGCAGGTTAGCTTACTTTGTAGAAAAGAAGGTGCAATTAACCAAATGCAAACGGGAACCCGCCTCATCCATCACCGTTCAGCTATGGATTCTGTCACCGGCGGGGTGAGTATCCCCATCCACCAGAGTGTGGTATTTGCCCAGGAGAGCCTGGAGCAACCGGGCGAATACGAATACACCCGTTCCGGCAATCCAACCCGGCGAGCCCTGGAAGAAGCCATCGCCGATCTCGAAGGAGGCAACTATGGCTTTGCCTTTGCTTCCGGGATGGCGGCCATTACCGCTGCTTTGAGTCTCTTTTCCGCCGGTGATCATCTCCTCGTCTCCCAGGATATCTACGGCGGCACTTACCGTGCCCTGACCAGGGTCTTCAAACGCTTTGGCCTGGAAATTACCTTTGTCGATACTACTGACCTGGAAACAGTGGCTACCCAGATCCGGCCTTCCACTAGAGGGCTTTACCTTGAAACCCCTTCCAACCCACTGATGAAAATTACTGACCTGGCCCGGGCTGCTGCCTTAGCCAAGGAGCACGGGCTCATAACCATAGCTGACAACACCTTTATGACGCCTTACCTGCAAAGGCCTCTGGAACTGGGAATTGACGTGGTAGTACACAGCGCTACCAAATACTTGGGGGGGCATAGCGACTGCCTAGCCGGCCTGGCAGTAACCAGGGATGTCACCCTTGCCCGGGAGCTGGCTATGCTGCAGAACACCCTGGGAGCAGTGCTGGCACCCCACGAGTGCTGGCTTATTTTGCGCGGTATTAAGACGTTAAAAGTACGCCTAGCCCAGCAAGAGCAAACCGCCACCACCCTGGCAACATGGCTGGCCGGGCACCCGCAAGTGAAGGCCGTTTATTATCCTGGCCTGGAAGGCCATCCGGGCCGGGAGGTGCATTTCCGGCAGGCCCGCGGCGCCGGAGGTGTATTGTCTTTCCGTCTGGCCACACCGGAACTGGCCCGCCAGGTAATCAATAAGGTGCGCCTGCCGGTCATCGGCTCCAGCCTGGGCGCAGTAGAAAGTATTATCACCCTGCCTGCTACCATGTCCCATGGTAGCCTGCCGGAAGAATTTAAACATCGCTTGGGGATTACTCCTGACCTGGTACGCCTTTCAGTAGGGCTGGAGGATGCCGAGGATCTTAAGGCTGACCTGGAACAGGCATTGAAATCCTCTTGATGAATAGCGTACTAAAGTGATAAAATTACTACACGATTAATTCCGTGTAATTTGATTTGAATACTATATTTATTTTATCTAGGGAGATGAGATGTTTATGGCCCGAATTTACGAGAGCATCGTCGACCTCATTGGAGGAACGCCGCTAGTCAGGCTCAACCGCATTAACCGGACGGCGGCGGAAGTGCTGGTGAAGCTGGAACTGTTTAACCCCGGCGGCAGCGTCAAAGACCGTATAGCCTTGGCTATGATCGAGGATGCCGAAGCCAGGGGACTCCTGGATAAGGAGACGGTGATTATTGAACCGACCAGCGGTAATACGGGGATTGGTTTGGCCATGGTAGCCGCCGCCAAGGGGTACAAGCTGATCCTGACCATGCCGGAAACAATGAGCTTGGAACGGCGCAAGCTCCTTAAAGGATACGGCGCCGAACTGGTACTTACTCCGGGAGCAGAGGGGATGAAGGGTGCCATCCGCCGGGCGGAAGAACTGGCGGCCGAATATCCCAAAGCCTTTATCCCCCAGCAATTTGAAAACCCGGCCAATCCAGCCATCCACCGCCGCACCACGGCAGAAGAGATTTACGCCGATACCGACGGGCAGCTGGACGTCCTGGTCTGCGGCGTCGGGACCGGCGGTACCATCACCGGTGCCGGCGAGGTGTTAAAGGAGCGCATTCCCGGGTTGTGGGTGGTGGCGGTGGAACCGGCCGCCTCGCCGGTCCTTTCCGGCGGCATGCCCGGACCCCACAAAATTCAGGGCATTGGGGCGGGTTTCGTGCCGGAGATTTTAAATATCGAGGTTTTTGACGAAATCTTCCAGGTGAGCGACGAAGATGCCATCGAAACAGCTAGGCGCCTAGCCCGAGAAGAAGGAATGATGGTGGGCATTTCTTCCGGGGCTGCCTGCTACGCAGCACTTAGCATCGCCGCTCGTCCGGAAAATGCCGGTAAGAGAATCGTGGCTGTGCTGCCGGATACCGGGGAGCGCTATCTGTCAACCTCCCTGTTCCAAGGTATTTAACAACTTGCAGGAAGGGGCTTACCCATGAAGTACCAGTATCCCCAATTGAATGCTGAAATGCCAGGCCGGGAAGACGTGCTGAACCTCACCCCCAACCCGGCCAGCAAAGACCTGCTGGAACACCTGCACCAGCAAGGCGTGGAAACCTGGCTGGATCGTTACGAGGCTCAACAACCAATGTGCGGCTACGGTCTGCGAGGCCTTTGCTGCCGTATGTGCCAGTGGGGCCCCTGCCGGCTCAGTGACAAACGCCCCCGCGGCATTTGCGGCCGGGATATGAGCACCGTCATTATGGCCAACCTGGTGCGGGCGCTGGTAGCCGGCCTGGCGGCTCACGGCCGACACGCCCATGAAGTTATACTGGCCGTAATAGCGGCGGCGGAGGGCAAGGCCCACCTGCCCCTCAAAGGAGAAGAACGGGTGTGGGACGTGGCCCGGCGGCTGGGGCTTAACACCGAAGGGCGGGAGCTGAAGGAAGTAGCCCGGGAGGTGGCTCAGGTGCTGCTAGACGACCTGGGCCGCATGACCATGGCCCCCTTGCGCACCCTGGAAGCCTACGCCCCGGCGGAAAGGCTGGAAACCTGGCGAACCCTCGGCGTGCTGCCGCGCTCGGCTGCCTACGAGATCATGGAAACCCTGCACATGACCACCCTGGGAGGTACCAGTGACTGGATGTCCCTAGTGGAACAGGAACTCCGCTCCGCCCTGGCTTACTGCTACAGCACCCTGTTCGGCAGCTCCCTGGCCACCGAGATGCTGTTCGGCATTCCCCGGCCCAAACTGGCCACGGTCAATTACGGCATCCTGCGGGAAGACCACGTCAACATCCTGGTGCACGGCCACTCGCCGGTGATGGTGGAGAAAATCCTGGAGAAAATAGCCACCCCGGAAATCCAAGGTTTGGCCAAGAGCCTGGGGGCCAAGGGCATCGTAATTGGCGGCATGTGCTGCACCGGCGACGAGTTGCTGGCCCGCTACGGCATCCCCACCGTAACCAACATTATGGGCCAGGAACTGGCCCTGGGCACCGGTGCGGTGGATGCGGTAGTGGTAGACATGCAGTGCGTTATTCCCGGAATGAAAATCGTCGCCGACTGTTTCGGTACCCAGGTAATCACCACCTGCAACTCCAACCGCATTCCCGGGGCGGTGCATATTCCCTTCGACCCGGAGCGGCCGGAAACCCTGGAGGAAGATGCCCTTAAAGTCGCGCGGCTGGCGGTAGAGGCTTTTGCCCGGCGGGATCGCAGCAAAATCCATATTCCCCAGGTCACTACCGAGGCTATGGTAGGATGGAGTTACGAGGCCATTACCGAAGTATTCGGCGGGATCGAAGGCCTGCTGGGCCTTTTGCGGGAAGGAAAAATTAAAGGCATCGCCACGGTGGTAGGTTGCAACACGCCGAAAGTTCCCTACGAGTTTAATCACGTAACGGTGGTCCGGCGCCTCATCGAGGCCGACATCCTGGTGACCACCACCGGGTGCTGTTCCCACGCCCTGTTAAACGCCGGGCTGTGCTCTCCACAAGCGGCGGCATGGGCCGGTTCGGGCCTCAAGGAGGTTTGCCAGGCCAGGGGCATTCCACCGGTACTGGCGGTGGGCGGCTGTGTAGACAATACCCGCACTTTACGCTTGTTTATCGACCTGGCGGCGGCGGCCGGGGTGGCGGTGAAACAGATGCCCTTTGTCTTCGTCGGCCCGGAACCCGGCAACGAAAAGACGGTAGGGCAGGGAGTAACCTTCCTGGCCCACGGGGTGTCCAACGTCATCGGCTTTCCCGGGCCCATCCCCGTCCCTCAGCCCCGGCCCCGGGAGGGGGCGACGGCGCCCGATGAATACGAACGGGGCAGCAACGAAGTAGCCGACTTTTTTGCCGGCGACGGCTTGTACGCAAAGGTAGGGGCGCGAATTTATACCGAGCCCTACCCGAAGCTGGCTGCCCAGACCATACGGCTGTTGATCCGCCGCCAGCGGCTGGGCCTGGGCTGGCGGTAGCCGGCCAAAAAGACCGGGCAGTAGTTTAGGAATATAAAGGCTGTAACGAACGAAGGGAGCGGAAAAAAGATTATGGGGGGCAGGAAAATCATCCTCCTGGTACTGGTATTATTGGTGGTAGCCGGCCTGGTGGCCGGGTGTGGAGACCAAAAACCGGGCACGGCCCAGGGCAAAAAACCGACGATTAAAATAGGTTACTTGCCCATTACCCATTCTCTGCCACTTTTAGTAGCGGATGCCCAGAATAAAGCCGGCTTTCAAAATTTCCAACTAGAACTGGTCAAATTCGGCTCCTGGCCGGACTTAACCGAAGCCCTTAATTCTGGCCAGCTTCAGGGTGCCATCACCATGCTGGAGTTAGCCCTGGTAAGCAAAGGGAAAGGTATTCCTACCGAGGTGGTACTGTTAAGCCACAGGAACGGCGATGTCCTGGTGGCGGACCCGTCCATTAGCGAGGTTAAAGACCTGAAAGGTAAAAAGGTAGCCATCCCGCACCGCCTGTCCGGCCACAACATCCTCCTCCATCAAGCCCTCCAGAAGGCCGGCCTGGCTTATGAGGACGTGGAAAAGGTGGAAATGGCCCCGCCGGAAATGCCCGCTGCCCTGGCCCGGGGGGAAGTAGCAGCATACATCGTAGCTGAACCCTTTGGCGCCCAGTCGGTGGTGACGGGAAAGGCCCGGGTGTTAAAACGAGCCCAGGACGTTATCCCTGATTGGGCCTGCTGCGGACTGGTGCTTAACTCCCGACTGGCCCGGGATAATCCTGCTGCGGTCCAGGAGCTGGTGAGCCGCCTGGTGGAAGCCGGCCGCTACATCATGGCCAACAGAGCCGGAGCCATCGCCATTGCCCAACAATACATGCCCTTATCCCGGGACGCCTGGGAGCAATCCCTGGAATGGATCGACTACGACAATCTGACACCGGCAGTATCCGACCTGGCTCTTATCCAGCAAAACTTAAGGGAAATTCCCTGGGACGGCCAGCCGGGGCGCCTGTTACCGGCCGAAATCAAAGTGGAAGAGCTGGTCAACGACCGGTTTGCCCGGCAGGCCGCCGGAGGGGTGAAGTAGCTTGACCCGCCTGGAGCGCTTCTTACTGCCGCTGGCCGGCCTGGCAGCCGCCATCGTCCTCTGGCAGGCCGTGGCCTGGTCCGGCATCTACCCCAGGTACCTCTTCCCCTGGCCGGCGGATGTGGTGCTCGGCCTATCCCAGCAAATCAAAAACGGTGCTCTCTGGGAACATATCGGTGTCAGCTTGTACCGTTTCTTCGGTGGTTACCTGGCCGCCGCGGCAACAGGGGTACCCCTGGGACTCGTGCTGGGCTGGTCGCGGCGGCTTTGGGCTGCGGCGGACCCGCTGGTGCAAGTATTACGGCCGATTTCCCCCATCGCATGGTTGCCGCTGGTCACCCTGTGGTTCGGCATCGGCGATCTGCCGGCTATGGTCATCATCTTCATGGCCGCCTTTTACCCCATCCTGCTCGGCACCGTAACGGCGGTCAAAAATGTGGACCCCGTGTACCTGAAGGTGGCCCAAAACTTCGGTGCCTCCGGACGCCACATTCTGTGGCGGGTGGTCATCCCGGCCGCCTTCCCCTACATTACCATGGGCATGCACATCGCCGTAGGTACTGCCTGGGTGTTCCTGGTAGCGGGGGAAATGATGGGGGTTAGATCGGGACTGGGTTTTCTCATTATTGATGCCCGCAACAGCATGGAAACCGGCTTGGTGGTGGCCGCCATGCTAGTCATTGGCCTGCTGGGTCTTACCATTGATCGGGTGTTTGCCTGGCTGGAGCGGAAAGCCCACGGCCGGTGGGGTGTAGCACGATAGGAGGGAAGGAATTTGGCAGCAGTAAAGATAGATGTACGGGGTGTACACAAGGCCTACGCCGATAGTGAGGGGAAACAACGGCCTGTGCTGGTAGACATCCAGCTTCAGGTGCAGGACAACGAATTTCTCTGCCTGCTGGGTCCCAGCGGATGTGGTAAAAGCACCCTGTTAAGCATCATGGCCGGGTTTGAACGGCCTGACCAGGGTGAGGTGCTGATTAACGGGCGGCCGGTGACCGGTCCGGACCCTTGCTACATCACCATTTTTCAAAACTACGGCCTATTTCCATGGCGCTCGGTGCTGGGCAATGTGGAATACGGCCTGGAAGTAAAAGGGGTGCCCACCACCCACCGCCGGGCCATAGCCATGGAGTATATCCGCCTGGTGGGACTGGAATCATTTGCCTACCATCACCCGCACCAGCTATCAGGGGGCATGCAGCAGCGAGTAGCCCTGGCCCGGGCATTGGCGGTAGACCCCGAAGTCATCTTTATGGATGAGCCGTTGGGCGCGCTGGATGCCCTCACCCGCATCAAAATGCAAGAGGAACTGGTGCGCCTCTGGCAGGAAAAACAAAAGACCATCGTCTTTGTCACCCATGACATTGACGAGGCGGTCTTCCTGGCAGACCGGGTCGTACTTTTTACCGCCCACCCCGGTCGGATTAAAAAGATAATCCCTGTTGAAATCAGCCGGCCCCGAGATCGCAGCCGCTCAGATTTTGCTGACCTGCGGGACCAGATCTTCACTGCCTTCCAGATGAAACACGAGAAAGAATTGGAATACTATATTTGAAATCCCCTCAAAAATGAGAGGCCCCGTCACCAGGGGCAGGGCCTTTCTCTTATTTTTTCATTTTTTCATTGCAACAGTGTGTCTTGGTATAAAAGTTCCGCATGCCGTGTCATCGGAAACCGTGGTCATGTTATCCATGGCCGTTGGACGAACCTGAATACTGGATGCCTTGCACTCATTGCCTTCTTGGTAGAGGCAGTCGGCTACCGAGCACTTGATACGGGGCACTCCTATCACCTCCTCCACTAGCTGTAGGATACACCTTACAGGGTTAATTTATACATACCTTCCTCCACCCCACGACCTGCTGCCCTGAAGAAAAATCTCACCCTACCTTGTCGAGTACACTGCCTACTCTAAAGCCAGCTATGCGTCCATGGTCGAGAATAAGGCATTTCTCGGCCAGGTCGGCAACTTCCGGATCGTGGGTAACCATTATAATAGTGTGACCCTCCCGGTGCAGCTCCTGGAAAAGCTCCAAGACAATATGCTCATTAGCTTCGTCAAGATTTCCCGTCGGTTCGTCGGCCAGGATCAGCATGGGGTAATTGATTAGGGCGCGGGCAATACATACCCTCTGCTGTTCCCCGCCAGAGAGCTGGCTGGGCAGGTGCCGGGCCCGTTCCTTTAACCCCACCCGCTCCAGGGCCGCCATGGCTTCCTTTTCATCGGGCAGGCTATGATAGTATTGGGCCACCATGACGTTTTCCAGGGCCGTTAAGTAAGGAATAAGGTGAAACTGCTGGAAGATCAGGCCAATTTTATCACGGCGAATAACTGTCAGTTCCCTGGAATTTAGAGCGGTTATCTCAACGCCGTCCAGAATCACCGAACCAGAGGTGGGTTTATCCATACAGCCGATGATATTCATGAGCGTAGTCTTCCCGGAACCGGACGGCCCCATAATGGCCAGCCATTCACCCCGGTCGACTGTTAAGTTGATATCCTGGAGGGCCTTAATGGTACCGTAAATCTTAGATACGCCCCGTAACTCTAGTAAACTCATACCATCAACCTCCTTCATTCATTCACCCCGTAAAACTATGGCCGGTTCGACGCCGGTCGCCATCTTCACCGGGATAAGGGAGGCCAGCCCGGATACCACTATGGACGCTAAAAGGGCCACCAGTCCTATTAGCGGCTGGACAGAAACTGCCCGGCCAAAGACACTTAAACCTACAGCCTGGGCAAAAAGAAAGCCCAAGACCATTCCTAGCAAACCACCAAGTCCCCCCAGGGTGAGGCTCTCTCCTAAAAACTCCAGGATAATGCTCCGGTTTTCCGCCCCCACGGCTTTTTTAAGGCCTATTTCCTTGCGCCTTTCCGTTACCACGGCCATCATGGTAGTAGCCACGCAAATCAAGGTTAAAAGTAAAACGATCACGGTCACCAAGTAGACGAGGGCACGTAATTTGCCCAGCACTATTGCTTCTGACTGAGTAATACGCTTGACGATCCGGTAGGTTAAGCCTGGAACTTTTTCCTCCAGCCTTTGGGCTAGAAAGTTAAGTTCCTCTTGCGACGCTATGATACTTACGTGGGCAACGCTGACCTTCCCCGTTTTACCCAGTAACTCCTGCAACAGGGAAAGGTCTACAAAAATAAAGTTCTCTTCGGCACCACCAGTCCTGACAATACCCTGTACCACCACCTTTTTCTCACCGCCGCTATCTGCTGCTACCAGGGTAATCTCCCGTCCAGGTTCCAGGGCCAAGCGTTCAGCCACCTCAGCACCTATGAGGGCGCCTGCAGAATTTTCCACTGGCCACTGGCCTTCGACCTTCCAGTAGGGACTTACCTTGCTTACCTGCTTAAAATTTGTCCCGGCTACCAGCAAAGGTTGTTCATTCACCTTAACTGTACCGTAAAGGTAAGGTACTATGCCTACAACCTTTTCCGGCGGTAAAAGTGCCGCCGCTGCCTCAAGATCTTTTTCCAAGAAGGCCTGACTGTTGCCGGCTGGAATTAAGACCATATTAGCCCCGTACGAGCGGAATTCCCGGCCAAGTTGGCGGGGAACATCGTAATAAATGGTAACTAGCCCCGACAGGACCGCTGCCCCAATGGCTACAGCTAAAAGGGCAATCATCATACGGGAACGGCGACGGGCTAAAGAATTGCAAATCATCCTTGTATACAGAGAAAACTTCGTCATACTAAAACCTTCACCTACCATGCAAAACTTCTGCCGGGCGTAAGGAGAGGAGGAGTCGCATGGCTGGCAGGCTGCCTACCAGGGTAACAGTCACCACCAGGACCGTCACCAGAGGGATTACCATCGCTTTGGTCGCTACCGCAGCGCCAAAAACAGTCCGGCCGATAAGTTGGGCAAAACCAAGGCCTAGAAAATAGCCTGCCAGTCCGCCTGCTATACCGGTAATCACGGTTTCGGCCAGGGATAGAATTAAGATGGCCATGTCGCTTGCTCCCAGGGCCTTAAATAACCCGATTTCCCGGCTGCGTTCCATTATGCTGGCAGTCACCAGGTTGGAAATACCCAACGCCGACGCTACAAGGCTAAGGGCTGTAATCAATAACATTAAAAGCTGGGTCTTCTGCAAGATGGCCCCCTCAGACTCCGCCACCTGCCGGATGGGTTTAGCGCGGGCACCGGGAATGGCCTCTTCAATCTGATAGGCAATAGAGCTAACGTAGGCGGTGCAGTACCAGGTTTCCCATTCCTCGGTGCTAAGGCTTGCTGGATCTTGAGCCGCCCTGCGGGCCAGTTCGTTCTCAGGTGTGGTTAGGGCGCTTACTTCTACCTGGCTTACTTTACCTCCTAGGTTAAGGGCCCGCTGGACAAAGCCCAGTGGTACAAAGATACTTTCATCTTCGGGCCCGCCACTATTCAAGAGACCCCGTACCGTGAGCTTCTCCCTGCGCTCTCCTCCAGCTAAACTTACCTCTAGCTCCTCACCAGGGCGCAAGCCCAGCTTTTTAGCCAGCAAACTACCAACCAAGGCGCCCTTCTCGTCAGCATCTTCTACCCAAGCGCCCTCAACCTCCCACCAGGGTTTGAGTTGCTTAATACCTGTCTCCAGGACCTCACCAGTGGGCAGTTCCAGGCGCCGGTTAAACCAGGTGCCAACCAGCGCCACTTCAGGACCTCCCGGACTGAGGCCGGCTTTGGTCTGCAAATAAGGGGTAAAACCTACGATATTGTTGGCCCAGAAAATAGTTTTGATCTTGCCCAGATCTGCCTCCTCCAAGTACTGTCCGGACGTTCCGGTACCGGCCTCCACGCCATAGAGGTCGTTCAGCAGGGAGACCGTCCGGGGTGTAACCAGGATATTGGCGCCATAGGCCTTCAGTTCCCGGTTGACCTTATCTCCCACATCCAGCATCACGTTTAGCATAGCTGTAGCCAGGGAAGATCCAAGGGCAATGGTAAGTGCTATCAGAAGTTTCCCCTTTTTTTGCCTGATAAGGGCTCCCTTAAGCATCCGCCAAAACATACCTTGGCCTCCTTACTGGAATCTTTCTTTTTCTTTTTCCAATACTGAAGCCTGAATAACAAGTTGTCCTGAGGCTATCTTGTACTCAAGGGGGACAGGGTTGCAGCCGCCCTTATAGCCAATGGTGGCGGTGTTAATCACTACATCGCATCTTTTACAAACAACCTGCCCCTTTCGCTGGTAATAGCCTGTCGGCCCACAAATATTACAGGCGTCCAGACCCACACCGTAAGCTGAGCCACCTTTTTTGATAACGATAAAGCGCACTTCAGTCCCGTCCGAAGCAGTATAGGCAAAGCGATGCAGTTTACCA
The DNA here is from genome assembly GCF_056378755.1 of Thermanaeromonas sp. DSM 22490. Classification (NCBI taxonomy): domain Bacteria; kingdom Bacillati; phylum Bacillota; class Clostridia; order Neomoorellales; family Neomoorellaceae; genus Thermanaeromonas; species Thermanaeromonas sp. DSM 22490. The sequence continues at coordinate 36,542 of NZ_JBJHHE010000016.1, read as the reverse complement.
TCGCCCACGTCTTCCAGGGGAATCTTGACATCCCCCGCATCTGCCATCACCGCCTTTGCGGGGGAAAGCTTAACTTCCGAACTCGCGTAAACCTTGCCGGCTATCGCTAAAAAGATAGTCAGGAAAAGGCTTAGCATTACAGCTCCACCCCAGCGCAGCTGAGCGCGAAAGGCGGCCTGGATTTTCCGTCGCTCGCCCGGATTCAGACCTTCTGTTGCTAACGGCCGCCTCCGCAGGAAAAGGGAAACCGGAAGGGAAGCTGCCGTCGCCAGCAGGAAGTAAAAGAACCAGTCCTGGTAGTTAATCAGGGGAATTATAATGCCCAGCAGCCACTGGCTCATAGGAATGACCTCCCTTACCAGCAACACCTGGATCACTGTCACCGTTTGCTCTCCCATGATAACTAGAAAACCTGCCGTTGTGGTGGCTAATAATAAACCTTCCGGCAGGGCAGGTGCCACCCGGAGAACAGCCCAACCGGCCAGTAACGCTAGGCCTGAACCAAGGAGAATGCTGGCCAGTTTAAACATGAACTCCGTGCTAAGTAAAGCAGAAGAAGAGATAAAAACTCTGGTGGAAAAAAGAAAAACTTCCGGACCGCGGTGGAGGAACACGGCAGCGGCAACAAAAGCCATAAGCCAGCCGGCGAGGTTACCTGTAGCTTCAGAATAGCCCTTTTTCCAGGCGCGCCAAAAGATACTCAGGAGAAGGGCCTCCCCCGGCAAGGCCAGCCCCAGGACCCATCCTTCGTAAATTTCCCGTTCTAGGAGGCCAGGCTGCAACAGCTCCAGGACCACTACAATAAAGGCCCCAGCTGTTCCCAAGGTTACTCCCCGCCGGACCCAATTTATTAAATCTCCTTGGTGTCGCTGGTGTCGCTTGGAAACAAAGGCCAGTAGCATAGCCAGGGGGAGGATGGCCAGACCCAAGTTTTGCATTACGGGTACGAGGGATTGCAGCATACTTTCCCACCTTCTTCTGACTTGTTCCCTTAAAGAGGGGTGGGTCCGGGCCAAACTTACCCGGACCGGTAGCTTACCTTACCACTTCCTAGGTAAAAAGTTAAATTCCCACTTAACTTCTAGAGGTTTCTTCCAGAAACGACCTTCGACGCCCGTTTCTTTGTCGGTGTGCAACGCGTATCCCTGTTTCTCGGGAGATTCAATAATGTAAGTTAGCTCATATTTGCCGGCCCCGAGCATCTTGACATTGGCTCCGTAGTGGGGGCCATCGCTGGCGTTCATGGGCATAAAGGTCCCCTCTATAACCTGCCCGTTATCCAATTTTTTTAGCTTGTATCTCACGTTGAGGTAGGGAACCCACTCGCCAATGCCAAAGCCGGTCTTGTTATCAGGGGTTGCCGTAATATCAGCCTCCAGATGGATGTCGGCCTTATCCGGCGCAAGACCTGCTCCGGCTGGTTCCATAGTTACCGGCTGGAAGTAGACAGCAGCAATCTTTAGCCCTTCCACTTCTTTTTCATCCCCGATGGGATATTCCTGGAAACCTTTAACCTGGTTGGGATCTGCTTTGCTTGCTTCAGCTTTGCTCTCGGTTTTATTCTCGCTCCTTTGGGCGGTGCCAGGTGTTGCTTGTTTTCCGCATCCAGCCACAGTCAGGGCCGCCACTACCAGCAGAATAGTCGATAAGATGATATGCTTTTTCTTGTTTTTCATTTTGCTCCTCCTTTTGACAATGAGAATGTTTTCCTCCATGGATACATCACCCCACCTATTGCCAGCGACAGAAGAATTATTTGTGGTACAAGGGTCTGCCATGTGGGGTAAATCCCCAGGAGGTCTATTGTTGGAACGCCCGGTACAGGCGTTACGCCTATAACTCCGGCTTCCTGCAGTTCTTTAACCCCACCGCCGGCAAAAACAAAAGCCAGGTAGTAAAGCAGGAGGCTGGTACCCAGGAAGAAAGGCTTCAGAGGTATCTTTAAACTTCCGTAACGGACCAGCAGGAAGATGACGGCCAGGGCCACGCAACCCAGGGCAAAGCCCAGCCAGATCATCCCTGTGCCACCGCCGGTGTTACTTAATAGGGCCTGGTAGAAGAGCACCGTTTCCGCCCCTTCACGATAGACGGCCAGGAAAGCAGCGGCCCCCAGGGCCAGGGTGCTGCCACTGCTCAAAGAACCCTGAACTTTGTCTTCAATATAGCGTTGCCAGGCCTTTGCTTCGGCTTTCCCTACCATCCAATGGCTTACGGAGAAGAGGACTACTGTCGCCAGCAGCATGGTTACACCTTCCAGGATTTCCTGGCCTGCGCCGCTGATGCGAAAGACCATTTGTAAGGCTATGGCCGTCAGGAAACTGGCCAGCACAGCCAGGACAGAGCTGGAGTAGATAGTACCTACTTTGTGGCCGTTACCGGATTTGATCAGGTAGGCGGCTATGGCGCCGATGATCAGGATAGCTTCAAAGCCTTCGCGGACTAAAATAAGAAAGGATGAAAGGAATATCTCTACGGGGTTTTGTTCCGTACCGTCCAGCCGGGCAGCATCTTCCTGCAGCATCACGACCAGTTCCCCGATGGCCCGTTCAACCTCCGGAACAGGCGATTGGTTACTCATTAACTTTTTTATGTTGCTAAACTTGTATTCCAGCACGGCGGCCCGGCGACCTGAAATGTTGGACAGTATCGCCCTTTCCATACCTTCCTTTTCAAAAAAGCCAAAATAGGCATCGTTAACCAGGCCCTTGGCCTTCTCTATATCTCCCTGCCGGTAGGCATTGAGGGATTGCTGCATCACATCCTCTATGTCGCGTGCAACTTTTTTCCATGACATTGCCGCCAGGCCCGCGCTTTGCCAGGCCGTGACCAGTATCAGCAGCACCAGCAGGGTTAGCATCACTCTGCGCATTATCCTACCCCTTTCTCCTCAAAACCCTCTGTTATTGCCCCGCCGAACTCTTAAGCCTGCCTACCACGGGTAGTTTAGCCCAGAACTCCTTTTGCCGGTGGGAAGGCGGCGCCTTGGCTAACTCGGAAGTCAAATCGCGTCCGGCTACCCTCTTGTCACTCCAGGGTTTGTGAACTCCTTCCTTCCATCCCTTAACATTGGTAACATCATAAACCAGGCCGTTAACGGCAACATAAGCCGGTTTACCGTTGCTCCCGTCGTACTGAGCCAATTCCTCTAAGGTAAATTCCTTTAGGCTGGTTGTCTCCTGGCTTTTGTCTACCCCAGTTTCAGCAGAGTTTTTGCTGGAAGTTGCTTGCTTTTCCGCAAAGGGCTGTGTTGGGTTGGTGTCCGCCGTCCTTTGGGTGGCCTCCTGGCTGGATGATGAACTTTTACTCTCCTGGTTGGCAGGAGGTTGGCTTCGCTGCGGTGAACATGCCGCTATAAGCAGCAGTGCCAGTACGAACAATGCAGCCAGTGCAAGGAAACGCCGAATCATAAATTTTCACCCCGGTTGATATTGAATGTCATTCTCATTATTAGAGTATTAGTCCGCCATCGACCCCCTCCCCTCTGTTCCAGATATTGAGTACCATCCTCATTATTACGGTGTTGATTCTCTACTAATCTACAAAACTTAATCCACAAAACTGATATGGCGTCTAAATTATTGCCTTACCATATCATTTTCTATTGATAATGATTTTCATTCTCTACGTTATCAATTATATTTACCATTTCTAGCAATGTCAAGCTCTCCGGTAAAAATTCTTTTATTTAGTGCAGAACTACAATTCCCACTTAGACTCACGGTAATGATACCCCTAAGATTTTGTAGTTTTTGTTAAGTTCCTTGACAGCGGATGCCGTGCAAAATATAATTTAAATAACATTTAGATACTAGATACCCGTATTAGGTATCGAAATGGTAGGAGGTACAGGTCATGGAACCAGCTCAAGCCAGGGAGTTCCTTGAACAAATTACCTCCCAACGAATTTATATTGAAGCTGATGAACTGGATGGGCTCTTGCAAAATGGGCCCTGCGAAAATATGGTCATCTTGGATATCCGTAATGCTGAAGCCTTCCAAGCAGTAAGAATAAGATATTCTTGGAATCTACCCTGGGACCAGATTGGCGCTGCAATCCACTCCATTCCTAAAGACAAAACTTTGCTCCTTGTCTGTAATACTGGACAGAGAGCCTCGCTTATAGGGGCACTGCTGACCCTGTTGGGTTATAGTGTTGCCATTCTTCATGGTGGCATTAATGAGTATATCGATCTGGATGGAGCTTTTGTGGAAAGAGGACCCATGAAGAAACTGGCGTAGGACAAAAGTAGTGCCAAGAATTGCTGGCAAAAATGGCCCGGTATATGGCAAGAGAGAAACAAACTGGATGCCGATTACGAAAAGGTTGATGTTAGAAAGGGGTAGCGAATGCGGCGGGTACTTTTTTCTTTGGGCCCCATACCAATTAACACTTTCGGTTTTATGATTGCCCTGGGCGCCCTGGCAGCTATCTTCATAATTTACCGGGAAGCGAAGCGCAAGGGTTTAAATGCGGAAAAGGTTTTTGATTTTGCTTTATGGGCTATAATTTTAGGAATCGTAGGAGCCCGGATCGGTTACGTCCTTATTGCCGACCCAGTTTATTACTGGCAAAATCCCTTGAAGTTCTTCCATCTTCAAGAAGGCGGCCTTTCTATCCATGGAGCAATAATCGGAGGTATATTAGCAGGACTGCTCTTTAGCAGGTTTTACCGGGTGCCCTTCTGGCGTTTGGCAGATACCGTGGCACCAGGATTGGCACTGGGAATTGCTATAGGCAGGATAGGCTGTGACGTCTTTGGCCGGCCCATGAGCCAGCCCTGGCCCTGGGGGGTTCTAGTAAACGGGCAATGGCTCCACCCGGCGCAGGTTTATGAGTTTGTCCTCGACTACCTTCTTTTCTTTTATTTGTGGCGGCGCAGGAAAAAAATTGACTATGATGGGCAGCTATTTTTACACTTTACGGTGTTGTATGCAGCCATCCGGGGAATAGTAGAGTTTACTCGCTACAATCCCCCATTCTTTGGCCCCTTGTCGGTGGCCCATGCAGCCAGCTTGATCTTTATAATTGCTGCAGGCCTGGCAAGTGTAGTGCTAAAGCATCGATCCAGGCCAAGTGTAGACTCTGGTGGTTTCCAGACAGCAACAGTTGGCGAAATTAGGGGCATTGCAGCCAATATTGAGGATAACCTGGTCTGGCAGCTGGTGCTCTTAGGTTTATTAATCGGATTATCTCTCCTAGTTTTCTACAGTTTGGGACCGTAGACTCTGACAGCAGCAAACAGTAGCTCCAGTCTAAAATCCTCGGCCCGTAACCAGAGAAGTAAACTTGTTCGTTGTGGCTTTTAGACCCACAGGCAAGTTCTGCCACCTTTCGGGGTTACCAAGGCCAGATTTGTTAAGCTGGAGCTCGCTTACGGCGGTAAGTTAGCTGGAGAAAAGGGTGATGGATATGGGTTATGCATATGTATACGACTATGGATATTGGCCGGTTGTAATAGGAAGCGTTCTATTTATGACGTTCATTGTACTTGTAGCATTTAAACCTAGAACGAAAAGAGATTGGAAGAGTATGGGAGCTTTAAGTGCCTTTTTTGTTGCTCTGTTTACCGAAATGTACGGCTTCCCTTTGACTATATACCTGTTGTCCTCCTGGTTAGGTGAAAAATACCCCGTAGTAGATCCATTTTCACATTCCAACGGACACCTGCTCAAGGTTTTTTTGGGTAACTCTCCCATAATTTCGTTTATTATTCATCCAGGTACTGATATTTTATTAGTTATAGCTTTAATTATGATATACATTGGGTGGAAAAAAATTCATAAGGCCCGCGGACAACTGGTGACCGACGGGATATACAAATATATTCGCCACCCTCAATATGCAGGCTTTTTCTTAATCATTATTAGCTTTTTGATCCAGTGGCCCACCTTAATTACTTTAATTATGGGGCCTATACTGATCTGGAAGTATCATTCTCTAGCGAAAAGAGAAGAAAAGGAATTGCTGGAATTATTTGGAGAACAGTATACGGAGTATATGAAGACTACTCCGCGCTACTTTCCTTTTTTCGCTCATTTGAGGCAATTTTTTACCGCGAATAGTTGGGCGGATGGCTAAGCTTTTGTGCCAATACCCGCTGACCGGTAAGCAGAAGATTGGCCATTCCCCCAAACGCCATCTTCAGCATCTTTCAAATATCGCGCCTATTGAAGAGGTAAACAGCAGCAGCCAAGGAGGTGACTGTTTAGAAAGATAGTCTTCCCCTCCTGCTTTAAAGCCAAAAAGGGAAATATGATAAGCTCAACGGAGGCGGGGCTTTTGTATCTTGAGGAATTTTCCAAGGCTTTGAAAATTGTAATCTCGGCTGCTCAGGAAGTCTATGGCAGCCGTTTAGTCTCCGTAGCTGTCTTTGGTTCCGTGGCTCGTGATACACCTCGCCCGGATTCAGATTAGTTGTAGCCGACAACCTACCTCAGGGTCGCCTCAAAAGAATGGAAGAGTTTAGCCACATAAAAGGCTCGTTCAGCGCCGAGCTGCTGGATTTAAAGATGTTAAGCCAGACCTTTCATCGAGCCTTGAACTCCACTAATAAATAACCCCCATCATACTGCTCCTCACCCCTGCCTCGGCCACACCACTACCTGCTGCCTGCTTTCCACCCAACCCACCTCATATCCCAGGGCCTCGGCCACATATCGTGCTGGCAGAAAAACACGCCCCTCCCTATCCACAGGCGCCACATCCATGGGCTTGATCTGCCCATCCACCTCTATCTTTTTCTCCCCCACCCGCAATATAACAGTACGTCCTTGGGAAGAAATTTTCACTAACTGCTCTTGGTCATCCCAAATAATATCTTCCCCTAGTACTCCCAAGGCCTGGGCCAAAAATCGCAGAGGAACAAAACTGCGCCCTTCTTCACTAAAGGGAGCCACATCCATCTCCCTTACCTCACCCCTGGAGATGTAACGCTTCTCGCCCAGGGTGAAAACTACTGCTGGGACGCCTCCACCTTCTACTAGGAAGGTCCGGCTAAAGGCTTCTCTTCCCTGGCTATCAAAGACCTTGACCTCAAGGGTTACAGGCCCATATACCCGGCCAAAATCAAACCTGGCCAGGTAAGGAGGACTGCTGGCCTGGGCTATAAGCCTGCCGTCAAGATAATATTCCACCCTGCTGATAAAAGGGTCATAAATCTTGGTATAACTACCCAGGATAACCTCGCCTTGAAGTCTCTCGCCTTCTCTTAGCTCCTGGTAAAAAGGAGCCGTACTGTTCTGGCCTACCTTCTCCAAGTAATAAGGGCTAGCTATAGCTTCCCGGTAAGCCCTCCATACCTCTTCTTTATCGCTTAAGCGGTAGTCGCTCACCTTGGCCTGGGTATACAGGGGGTCGCTTTCATCAAGGTCAAAATACACAACCGCTTTAACACGGGGGTAAAGGAGGGGCAGGGTGCTGTAAAACTTGCGGATATAGTTAGCCGCCCACCGGCTTACATCCTCCCGGTAAGGCTTAAGGGCCGTATGGGCGATCCCGAATTCGCCCACCATAAGGGGCTTGCGGGCGGAAAACACTCGGTACCAGTAATCCAAACGCTGCAAGGGATCTATCCCCGCGCCGGGCTGTTCTGCCTGGCCGCTTAAATAGTAGTCACTGTAGAAATTTACCCCCACCCAGTCCACGTAGGCATCTCCCGGATAATAGGAAAGGGCGGTGGCCTTAACCCCTTCCGGCTGTACTATATCAAAGGGATTCCATACCATGGCTACATTCGGCGCATATTCCCGCATGATAGAAGCAACCTTACGGAACCAAAAAACATATTTCTCGGGATCGCCGTGCCACTGGTTGGTGCCCTCCATATTCATTTCCGAAGCAAAACGCAAGAAAACCGGTATGTTTAAATCTCCCAACTGCCGGGCCACGGTTACAATATCTTCTTCCCTTAGCTTATCCAGGCCGCAGTTGGGTTCCAGAGCCAGGACCAGCCCGGCTCCTGGGACCTCCTGCACCTTATGTATGGTATCCCAAGGTAAGAATACATCTCCCGCCCCATAGATATGGGCATAGCTTAAGAAGAGGGCGTGCTGCTTACCGTACAGGTCCTTCACCCGATTGTAATCGTACCTGGCCTCTCCCCGCTCTTCATAAAGACCTAGATAAGCGCCGCTAGAAGGCTCAAACTTGGCTAAAGCGGGGATATCCCCCGCTCCTATCTGGTAAAAAAGGCGTGCCGCCGGCCGCAACGCTTCTCCCCTGGCTGTCTCTCCCCAGGCCCAGTCCGGCTTGCCTGCCTGCTCAAAAAGGGCCGCTTCCTTGGCATAAGCCTCTCCTGCTTCCCTAAGCTTTCCCTGACGCTCACAGAGATAAAATATCTTCTGCCAGGCCAGGCCCGCATTAATAAAGTCGCCCTGTTCCTCAAAATAGGAAGCTGCCCGGCGATAAAGGTTCTCGGCAGAAGCCGGATCAGTCACCTCGATGTCTTTAGCCCTCTGCCAGTCCGCCCAAGGATCATACCCAGCTAACGCGTGGGGGGTAAGCAGAATGAGGAGCAAAAGAAAGGCTACCCCGGCTTCACCCTTAAGAAGTGATAGATTACTCGTATATCTTTTCAATTCCTGCCACCTCACAATTCCCTTCTTACCCAGGAATACCACAGTGCGGATCGCTTGCTAGCTGCCGCAGCCCCTCTAAAAGTCTTCCCTGGCATAAAAATCATCTGACTTCATCCCCATTCTAACCAAAGGCTGCCAGTCTATCAAGCTTCGTTCACTTCCCCTTCTTAAATTAAATGGGCGATAAAATTTTATGGTAGAGGCAGGAATTGCCAGCATTAACAGCGAAGAAGGTAAGTGTTTCTTGCTGTTACGATGGCTTTCGACATTACACTTGCCGCCTTAAAGGCTAAAAGATTGGCCAAGGTCCAAGCCCCCACCGCTCCGGAGACCATCAAAAAGAGAGCTAGTACACCCCGTTAGCAATTTAAGCCGCACGCCCACCTTCCAGCGCAGTTCCATAACCCCCCAACCTTTTTTCTCTTGCTAACCTTACCGGGTTCTTTTCTTAGTAGCTATATCTACCCATACCGCCAGGACCAGAACTAAGCCCTTAACAATTGTTAAAATAGAGTAGTCAATGTTTAAAAGACTCATCCCGTTATCAATGCTGCCCATGACCAAAGCTCCTATTACCGCGCCAGGAATAGTCCCTACTCCTCCCAAGGTGCTGGTTCCACCGATAATGGCTGAGGCAATGGCATCCAACTCAAATAAGTTCCCGGCGCTGGTGGTGGCTGCATCTAGCCTGGAAGTCAAAACTATACCGGCCAGAGCTGAAAGCAAGCCCATTATAAGGAAGATAATCATGTTGGTCCGCTTAATGTTGATACCCGAAAGGGCTGCTGCTTCCCGGTTTCCTCCGATGGCATATACATAGCGGCCGAAGGTGGTATTATTGGCTACAAAAGTCATAAGGATCACCAGGAAAAGGACGATCATGACCGGGAGGGGAATGCCCTCGTAGGCAATCATCACACCTATAAAAGTGGCGATAAAAGCTAGCACAGCTAAAATCTTAAGGGTCTCCACTGTCCAGGGTAATACCGGCAGCTCATATTTTAACCGCGACCGCCGGTTGCTCAAGGTCATATATACAAAGCCCATAGCCGCAACTATACCGATGGCGATGCTCCAGGCCGCGGGGATATATCCCTGGCCTATCACCTTGAAATCCGGCCTTAAAGGTGAGATGGTAATACCCTTAGTGATAAGAAGGATGCCCCCGCGGAACACGAGCATGGAACTTAAGGTTACAATAAAGGCCGGTACTCCCCGATAAGCTATCCAAAAGCCCTGCCAGCAGCCTATCAGGAGGCCTACTAATATCCCTGCTAGTATAGAGGGCACGGTTTCCCAGTGATACCATAGCTGAAGTATAGCCACTACCGCCCCTACGAAACCGGCCACCGAACCCACTGAAAGATCTATATGGCCGGCCACGATTACTAGGACCATACCTACAGCTAGGATGGCTGTAATGGAAACCTGCCTCGTCAGCATGGACAGGTTCCGCGGGGTAAGAAACCTTCCTTCGGTGAGGATAACGAATATTATCCATATGGCTAGCAGAGCAATGATCATGGTGTAAGCCTGTATATCCCATTTAAACCCAGACCATGGAGCTTGCCCGTTCTTCTCTTTAACCCCATTCAGGGCCAAGCCCCGCCATAAAGCCTTGCCGCTCTTTTGTTCCACGCTCATGCTGCTCTACCCCCGGTAGCGCAATGCATTATCTTTTCCTGATCGGCTTCCCTTTGGTTGAACTCCCCGGTTATCCTTCCTTCATGAAGCACCAAGATCCTGTCACTCATACCCAGGATCTCTGGTAGTTCAGAAGAAATCATGATCACACATACACCCTTTTCGATAAGCTCATTCATAAGGGTATAAATCTCAAACTTGGCCCCTACATCAATACCCCGAGTCGGTTCATCCAGGATTAAAACCTTAGGTTGGACGGTTAGCCATTTAGCCAGGACCACCTTCTGCTGGTTGCCCCCGCTTAAGTTCATTACCTTCTGCATCAGGCTAGGGGTTTTTATTCTCAGATCATTTACTAAATCTTGGGCGATCCTTATTTTTTGATTAGTATTTATAACTCCCCAGCGCGACATTTTCTGGAGGCTAGGCAAAGTTATGTTCTCCTGCACGTCCATTAAAGGAATAAGACCATACCTCTTGCGATCTTCTGAAAGATAGGCGATGCCACTACGGATGGCTTCTTCAGGATTGCGTATAGTTACCTGGTGCCCATTTAGATAAATTTCTCCTGTAACTTTACCCGGGTAGGCACCGAAGATAGCCAGAGCCATTTCAGTCCTGCCAGCTCCCATCAATCCAGCTATGCCCAGGATCTCCCCTTTTTTGACTGTAAAGCTTACGTTATCCACGACCTTCTTGGTGGGTATCTCGGGGTCATACACCGTGAGATTCTTTACTTCCATTACCACCTCGCCGGGGGTATGCTTTACGCGAGGGAATCTCTGTGTCAATTCTCTACCCACCATAAAGGAGATAATTCTATCCTCCGTCAGATTTTCAGTCGTAGCAGTATGGACAGTCTTTCCATCCCGCAAGATGGTAATGGTGTCGGCTATCTTAAGTACTTCCTGAAGCTTGTGGGAGATGTAGATACAAGTAACGCCTCTGTTTTTAAGATCCACCAGGATATTGAGCAGATGTTCCACCTCAGCCTCGGTAAGGGCTGAAGTGGGTTCATCTAAGATAAGTATTTTGGCCCTTTTGGAGATGGCCTTGGCTATCTCCACCATCTGTTGGTGACCTATACCCAGGTTCATAACCTTGGTGTAGGGGTTTATATCTATGTTCAGCTCCCGGAGAATGGCCCTGGTATCGGCATAGACTTTGGCCCAGTTTATAATACCGGCCTGGGCCGGCTCCTCTCCGAGGAAAATGTTCTCCCCTACGGTCATATATTTGACTAAAGCCAGTTCCTGATATATTATGGCGATACCTGCCCTCTCGCTATCCTTTATATGCCGGAAACGCTTTACTTCCCCTTCGATGACTATATCTCCCTCATAGGTACCGTAAGGGTACACCCCGCTTAAAATTTTCATCAGGGTAGATTTGCCTGCCCCGTTCTCCCCGCACAAGCCATGGATTTCTCCTTTTCTTACCCGGAAAGTTACATTGTCCAGGGCTTTAACCCCTGGGAAGACTTTAGTGATGTTCCTCATCTCCAGGATGTACTCGCTCATATCCGTCCCCGCCTTATTGGTAAAGAAAGATTCAAGGGGGTAGGCTTTTTAAGCCTACTCCCTTGAATTTCTTACCGCTTTACTAAATGAGGTTAGCTACCATATACATCAGACTTCTTAAACCAACCGCTCTCGATAAGAACCTTGTCTAGGTTCTCCTTAGTTACTATTTCCGGCGTTAACAACACAGAGGGTACATCGATTTTGCCATTATTAACTGTTTGGTTAGCCTCCGGCAAGTCCTTGACAGCCTTGCCCTTAGCTAGCTCCACAGCTACCTCCGCTGCCTTTTCAGCTAACTTCCTTACATCCTTAAATACTGTCATGGACTGGGTACCTGCTAAAATCCTCTTGGCTGCAGCTAGCTCAGCATCTTGTCCCGTAATAACCACTTTACCCGCTAGCTTCTGGGCCTGTAAGGCCTGGATTATACCACCTGCTGTACCATCGTTGGGGGCTAAGATAGCATCTACTTTGTTGTTATTGGCAGTGAGGGCGTTTTCAGCTAGTTTTAAAGCTTCTTCCGGTTGCCAATCTTTAATCCATTGATCGAAGGCGATCTTTATGTCCCCCTTATCAGCCAGGGGTTTAATGTACTTCATGGCCCCTTCCCGGAAGAGTCTTGCATTGTTATCTGTAGGAGCTCCTGCAAATATGAAATAGATACCCTTGGGAACCTTTTCCGTTAAAAACTTACCCTGTAGTTCACCTACTTTAACGTTATCAAAAGAAATGTACAGATCCACATCCGCGTTCCTGATGAGCCGGTCATAAGAGATAACCTTGATACCAGCCTTATGCGCCGCAGCAACTAGCGCCGCTGCCGAATCCGCGTTCTGGGGGTCCAGGACTAAGACATCGATACCCTGGGTAATGAGGTTTTCCACTTGGCTGTTCTGCAAGTTCTCATCGTTATTGGCCGCTTGTACCAGGACCTCGGCTCCTAGCTCCTGGGCTTTCTTGACAAAGTAGTCCCTATCCTTGGTGTACCTCTCCTCCCTTAACGTGGGCAGGGAGAAGCCTATCTTGATCTTCTTACCCGTGCTTTGAGCCTGGGACTGGCTGGCAGCACCTGACTCCTGTTGCTTGGTGCCCTTGGAGGAGCTGCATCCAGCTACCACTAGCAAGGCCAAAACAGCCACTGCCATCAAGGCTACTAATTTCCTAAGAGACATAATCACCCTACCTCCTTTTTGTTAAAGTTTTGTTGGGTTTAGGTTATGGTGTCGTTAAGAAAATACCATAAAAAACGTTTCTATCCTCTATACCTTTTTGGGATAGATCTGCATTTTATAGCGGAATTACGTTACACGCTCCTTCTAAATGGGTATTATTTTGGCATAAAAAAAACAGGTCTTAAGACCTGGAAATACTTTTGTGTTTTCCCATACGGCAAGCTGAGCGGACCTTCGCTCATAGGGCAGCTCCCGCGGATCACTTTTTCGGTCTATATCTGTACACGTCCTGGGAAGAATGAAACCCGTCTTTTATCACTGTTTCATCGATATTGTTTTTATCTACGCTTATGGGTTCTATGACATAAGAAGGAACAAAATACTTCCCATCATAAATAGTATCCCTTGTGTCTAGGGTTTCTCCTCTAGCGAGCTTCAAGGCCATCTCCGCCGTCTTTTCCGCCAACTTAGCTATAGGTTTATATACTGTCATAGCCTGAGTTCCTTCTACGATCCTCTGGCAGGCAGCGAGATCCGCGTCCTGTCCAGTTACTAGAGTACTCCCTGCCATCCTATGTTCCGCTAGGGCTTTTATGACACCCCCGGCCAAGCTATCGTTCCCGGCAATTACTGCATCAATCCTTTTGCCGCTTTGGAGTATATCATCTGTAACCTTGAAGGCATATTCCACCATCCAGTTAGGTGCCCATTCCTCGGCGAGGATTTTTATGTTTCCGCTAGCCACTCGCTCCTTTAAAATGCTGTCATATCCCTCTTTTATCATCTTGGTGTTATAATCCGTAGTAGCGCCATTTACTATTAAGTAATTACCCCGGGGTACCCTGTTTACCAGGTATTGGGCCATAAAGCGGCCCACCTTGACATTATCGAAGGATATATATAAGTCTACGTTAGATTCCGTAACCAGCCGATCATAGGAAATCACTTTCACGCCCTGTCGTTTAGCCATCTGGACAGCAGCCGCCGCCTTCTTAAGATCATTAGGTACCAGAATGAGTACCTGGATCTGTTGCTCAAGGAGGTACTTTACCTGTTTTAACTGATCTTCATCATCGTTATTGGCATTTTGCACAAACACTTCCGCCCCTAACTCCTTAAGCTTGGCCATTAAAATATCCCTATCCCTAAGCCACCTTTCCTCTTTTAAAGTCCCCAAGGAAATACCTATCCTAATTTTGCCTTTTTCTTCTTGCAGGGCGGCTGGGCCCGGCTGGGTACACCCTACAAGAACACTTACAAACAAGGATACCAAAAAAAGAAACAACAAGCCCTTCCTTAATTTCCTATACATAATCTCCTCCCCCTTCCTCCGCTGGGAAGCCAAGTTTATGGGAGGCCCAATCTAGTGCGGTACTCGCTGGGTGTTAAGCCGAAAACCTTCTTAAATATCTTGGTAAAATAATTAGGATCCTGGTATCCAACCTGATAGGCCACATCTTTGATGCTTAAGGACGCGTTTTTTAAAAGTTCCTTGGCGTGGCGGATCCTCACCTCCGTGAGATAATCGGAAAAGTTCTGTTGAGTTTTTTCTTTAAATAGCTTGCTGAAATAGTGATAGCTTATATTTACGGCCCGGGCTACCTCATCCAGGGTGATCTCTCTAAAGTAGTTCTCGTTTATAAACTGCAGAGCCTTCTCTATGACTTCGCTTATCTCCTGGGATTTATACAGCCCTATGTCTTTGATAATAGCCTCCAGGTTTTGGAGGAAACGAAGCTTTAACTCCGTGATATCGCTTACGTTTAAGAGCTCAAGGAGCCTCTGTTCCTCCACTACTCTATTGGGGTGGGAGTAGGATACCATCCTCATCAAAACTATCGATAACTCCAGAAGCCGCATCTTTATCTTGGCTTTATCGTTAACATAATTAAGAGTCAACCAGACAAAGATTTCCTCAAATATTGTCTGGGCTCCAGCTACATCTCCCATTAAAACCTTCTCTATAAGCCTTTTTTCTTTATGCAGGGGGTAAAAATCCGGTGGAGCCTCAGGAAGGCTTAAATCCCTGTAGTGGATAATCTTCTCCCCACTGGATAACTTGACCGCTCGGTCGGCTTCTTCGTATGATTTCCAAAAGTTTTCCAACACATAAGGGCTCCCTATCCCTATGCAGTAAAGTAGGTCCACGTCTGCCTTGAACTTATCTATTATATCCTGGGCTATTTCTATGGACTGGTTGCGTAAAGTGTACTGGTCAACGTCTTGGGGAACCGGTACATATACCAGAACCCGGTTAAGCATAAAGGGGCCTACCAGGCACTGGACAGTTGCCTTAGCCGCGTCCCTAAAAAGAAGGCTTAAGTTATACTTGTCCAGGCTGGATTTCAAGTCCTCCCGGTCTTTATCTTCAATGTGGAACAGCATCACATATCCAAAGGCAAGGGGCATCCCAAAAATTTCCTCATAAAAGTGGAGATAACGCAAGCATTGGTTATCAAACAATAAGGAGTATACGAATTCCCCTTCCAGATGAGGGATTATTTTTAAAATCTTTTCTTTAAGCTCTAATTCCTGGAGGAACGCCCGGCGGTTCTGTTCTATAATCTCCCGAGCCTTATTTATAATCTCTATAACTTTATTTTTGTTTATGGGCTTTAAGAGATAATCTAACACCCCCAAATTTATTGCTTCCTTTGCGTAATTAAAGTTTTCATAGGCAGTAATAATAACAAACAAAATAGCAGGGTGCCGTTTCTTTATCTGCCTTATAGCTTCTAGCCCATCTATTCCCGGCATCCGTATATCTATTAAAATGACGTCGGGTTTTAATACTTCCGCCTTTTCTACCGCCTCCCGGCCCGATTTAGCAAAGCCGACTACTGTAGCTCCTTCCGTATATTTGTCTATTATAAACTTTAAAGAATCCAAAACGATCTGCTCGTCATCAGCTATCAACACTTTTACCATAAGCTCGTTCACCCCTCTCAAGGGATTTCTAAACTGCCTCAGTGCCCTTGCCTCTAACTTTGTACAATTCAGCTATCTTCTTTTAAAGGGATTTTTAAAATTACCTTAGTACCCGCACCTTTCTGGCTGTAAATCTCAATGATATCCTGGGCTTCTTCTACATTGTAAAATAGCATCAGCCGGTTTATAACGTTATGCATACCTATACCGCTTACATGTCCTTCCTGGCCATCATCCGCTAGTTCCACCTTAAGGATAGACCGTATTACATGATCTTCCATACCCACGCCGTTATCCTCTACCTCTATGGCCACGTATCCGTCCTTCTTTTTTACTTTCAGGGCAATTTTCCCAGGACCTTCCATCTTTTCTATACCATGAAGGAAAGCGTTTTCCACCACCGGCTGTATTACTGTGCAGGGGATCTCCAAATCTAAAACATTATGGTCAATATCTAGATAAAAATTTATTTTGTCGCCAAACCTAGTTTTGAGGATATACATATACGTTTCTACATGCTTAATCTCATCCCTCAACGTTACCGGTTTGTCCAGGCGTTTAAGGTTATATCTGAAAAGATCCGCCACCTTCTCAATAAACAAAGCTGATTTTTCTGCTCCTTCCATCATAGCCAGCTGGGAAGCAGCGTTCAAAGTGTTAAATAGAAAGTGGGGATTTATCTGGGACTGGAGGGATTTAAGCCTAGCATCCTTCAAAAGATTCTTCATCATAAGGTTTTGCATTTCCTGCTCTTTGAGCCTTTTCTCCATCTCTGCCTGGTACTTGATTTTATCAATATAATTCTTTATACTCACCGCCATCTTGTTGAAAGCCTCAGCCAGTACTCGAACCTCATCTTCCGTTTCCCCCTGGATATTTACCGGATCTACACCAAAGTCCCCCCGGGAAATTCTCTCCGCAGAACGGGAGAGCTCAATAATGGGTCGCGTGATTTTGTAAGTAAAATACACAGCCAGGAGGATACTGGATAGGAGTAACCCGATAATTAGGAAAAAATTAAGGTAGCTTAGCAATACCATGTGGCCCTTGATGCTTTCGTATTTCTGGGAGCCCTCCTGGAGTTTATTATAGAGTAGCTCGTTTATATACGTCTTTATATAACCGGCAATCTTATGGGATTCTGTAAAATGAACCAGGTATACTCCGCCCATACGTCCCCTTTTGGCATTAACTGTAGCGTCTGCTTCTTGCAATAGATTATCCATCATATTCCCGATATCTTTGAGCATCAAGGTATTCTTGTCATAACCCTTTAGTTGGGAAAGTTTGTTAGCCTGTTCCTGTAATTTGTTGTTTAAGTTATAGTATTCTAACAGGGCCTCCGAAGATTTACTTCCCAGATACCTTTCTACAGCGCTCTCCAAGGCGGTAATTTCTGTGTACAAATTGTTTAGATATACGTAATCAATAAAAATATTGGTAAGGCGGGATATAAGGGTCTGGGCGCTATAGTAAGAAGCAAGGCTGGTAAGCCCCAACAGCAGAGTGATTACTAGGTAATATAATAGCATTTTTTTGCGCAAGCCGGTAAACTCCCAGAAATTCCAACCCATGTTCTCACCTGTTCTGGCCAGCTTGTTGGGCTTCCCGGTAGCGGTTTACATTCTCCTTGGTGATGATCTTGACGCCTGTATCAATAAAAGTAGAAGTGTTATCCTTCTCCTTGATCTCTAGAAGAGCCTTTATGCTTTCGTAGCCCATTTTATAGGGATCGTTCATAACTGTACCGTAAATTATACCCCTCTCTATATAGCGCAGGATTTCCGGTGTGTCCCCGTATCCCACTATCTTTATATCCCCTACCCGGTTGAAATCCACGATGGCCTGGGCTACCCCTAGAGTATCCACAGAATCCATACAGTATATGGCATCAATGGAAGGATGATCATTAAGGATAGATTGGCTTATTTCTTCAGCACTCAAAATACCTAATTTAGAGGTGTAAATATCTACAACTTTCATATCCGGGTACTCGCGCAAGGCGTTTAAGAAGCCATTCAATTTTAAGTTCTGGTATATGACGTCCTTTTGGCCATCGTTGCTAACAATTATAGCTATATTAGCTTTGCCACCCGTGGCCTGCACCATTAGCCTCCCGGCCTGTTCACCCAAGACAAAACTATTAGCCCCCACAAAAGCCTTCCTTTTGCTTTCTTTGGCATCATTATCAATAGTTATTACTGGAATACCTCGGGAGTAAGCTTTATCAATCAGGCGGGTAAAATCAGGAGCATAAGAGACGTGGGTTACTATACCATCAACCCTGGCGGTAATAGCCATATCCAGGTATTTTATTTCTTCCTCACTGCTATTAAACCGGGGAGCACTGAACTCCAGGGCCACATTATATTGTCTAGCTGCTTCAGAGGCTCCCCTATATACTTCCCGCCAAAAGGGATCCACTGAATTAGGAGCTACCAAGTAAAAATGATATTTTGGGGGAATATTGTTAAAAAGGGGCTGGGTAACCGGGGAAAAATCCCGGGTCTCAAAAACATAAATCTTAAGTACTAAGCCGAGCGTAAATAAAACCCCCAGACTTATTAGAAATACCCTTGTTGAGCGCATCTTTTTCTCCTTAAAGCAGGATTTTTCTTTTGTACATATGTACATTCGACACGGGTTACCTTTGTCCTGCAAGCCAGAAACGAACCTAACCTGTTTTCTAGGCCACCAAAACCGGGCTGGCCCCCTAATTATGAAGATCGTGCTATAAAAGATTGCGCGCTCATTAATTTGCTCATAAATGCTCTATGAAACTCTTCAGGAGCCATATAGCCTAGGCTACCATGTCTCCTTTTCCGGTTGTGATACTCTATATACCGGAATACTTCAGCATATACCTCCATAAAGTCTGAAACTCATGCCGGCTGTAACATTCCAAACATGATACTAGCGCACTTGCGCCTGTCATTAAGTCGCGGTTACTTTCAGGAACCGCTCCATACACAGTTTCGGCCATTTTCTTTAGCTCTGTAGAGCATGCCGTCTACCCTCTGGGTGATAGTATCTATGGTGTCTCCAGGGCGGTATCCGGTTACCCCGAAACTGGCCGTCACGCGGCCCACACCGGGAATATCCATTTCGCTCAACCGTCGCCGAAGGTCTTCCGCCAGAACAGCGGCCCCCTCTACTGCGGTTTCCGGTAAAAGGATCACGAATTCCTCCCCGCCCCAGCGAGCGAGGCAGTCCGTCTTGCGCAGCCTCTCCTTAAAGGTGGCCACAGTTTTTTTCAGGACCAGGTCACCGGCAGCGTGCCCGAAGCGGTCGTTTATGCTTTTGAAGCGGTCCAGGTCGAACATGATCAGCGAGAAGGGCCGGTCCGTCCGCCGCGCCCGCTCGACCTCCCTCTCCAGCATCTCCACGAAGTAGCGCCGGTTGTAGGCCCCGGTCAGGGGGTCGGTGACCGACATCCGGTAGAGCTCCTCCTCCAGGCGTTTGCGCTCGGAAAGATCCACAAAGGCCTCTACCAGCTTCTCCCCGCTGTCCGTATGCAGACGCCTTACAGTCTTAAGGACCGGAATCTCCAGGCCGTCCTCCCGGCGCAGAAGCCTTTCGGAGCGCTCCATCTCGACGTTTGAGCCGGTTGCGGGGCACTGCCCGGAGCAATGGGGGAAAAACTGCCAGCAGTGCCTGCCGGCTATGTCTTCCGGCGCGGCCCCCATCATGGCCGACGCCTCCAGGTTGGCCTCTTCGATACGGTGGAGGGGGATATGGTAGTTGTTGAAACCGATCAGGAGCCGTGGTATCTATCTCCGGCGGAACCTCAGAACTTTAGCGAAGCGCTACAGGCCAGGCTTCGCTAGGTAGCGGTCCAGTCTGGGAAGGGTAAGTTGACTGGGACGACGAGGGCTTATCGCTCGTGACCGTGGACGAAGTGCCCGAGGATCTGGAGGAATGTGTCCGGGAAGCCGTCGCCTCCTGCCCAAGTGAAGGAAACTCACCTTGTAGTTGAGCCAGATAAGATAAGCAAGTCTTCCAGGGCCCCCGCCAGTTCCGGATAGCTAAACTTATAGCCCTCTTGTAAAACCCGGGCTGGTAACACCCGCTGGCCGGTAAGCAGAAGATTGGCCATTTCCCCTAAGGCCATTTTCAGCACCCATGCCGGTATTCGTAAACTGGAAGGCCGCTTCAGCACTCTACCCAAAATAGAGGTAAATTCCTCCATTCGTACTGGCTGGGGTGCGGTAAGATTTACCGGTCCATCCACGGTTGTACGCTCGAGGACTAGCTGGATAATCCCTACAGCATCAGTTATGTGAATCCAGGAAACCCACTGCCGGCCGCTGCCCAACGAGCCGCCGAGAAACAAACGAAAAGGAAGAACCATACGTGGCAAAACTCCCCCTTCCCTGGCCAGAACCATGCCGGTGCGCAGGGTTACCACCCTAATTCCTAATTCCCTGGCCTGGTTGGCCTCCAGCTCCCAGGCCCGGCATACTTCAGCCAGGAAGTCATGCCCCGGCGGCGAGGCCTCGGTTAGTTCTTCGTCGCCATGGGGGCCATAATAGCCGATTGCCGATCCGCTAATGAATACCCTGGGACGCTGGTTTAGCTTTTGAAAGGACTCTATCAACTCCCGGGTGACACTTAAACGGCTTTGCCTAATAGCCTGTTTTCGCGAAGCAGTCCAACGTCCGGCGCCAATATTTTCTCCGGCCAAGTTGATAACCGCTTCTACACCTTCCAGGGCCTCCCGGGGTACCCTTTCCGCGCCGGGCTGCCACTGGATAAGCTGAACCCCGGAGGGTAGCCTGCCCCTCGCTGCCACAGCATTCCGTGAGACAACGATTGGATCATGACCTGTCTGCAGGAGTTTTGTACAAAGGGAACGTCCTAAAAGGCCTGTACCGCCGGTGATTAGTACTTTCAAAGCCACCCCTCCTTTGAGTTTCCTGAACCTTCAGGACAGCGGTTGATCCATTGGCTTCTTAACTGCAGTCCTGGTATTCAAGCTTTACTTGTCAATATAGTAGAGCCTACCCTGTGCGTCAAAACCCAAGCCCTTTAGAGAGAGGTCATAGGTCCTCGAATTTTCCGCTGGGGGGTTAAATCTAATTATCAGCTTTTCCTCATTTAGCCAATTGAGTTCCCATTCTTCGGCTGGCGCTACCTGGGCAAGGGCCCGGGCTACACTGTCTTTATCCATAGGCTTGTTAAACTCCATGCCTATCTCCGCTTCCTCCGCCGATGCCCAGTACGTACTGAGAGGCCGCATTTTCAAGAGCTAGACACCTGGTCGGTGTTGCCTGCTCATAGTGGCCACGCCCACGGAAATGTGTAACTTCCCATTCCAGATCTTGGTACAACTACTAATCTCCACACACCTTATTACCTTCATCAAATACCTTGGTCTTTTGATGAATGCATCCCTCTACCATGATGAGGAATATCGATATAAACACAATGAGGAAAAATTTCCACCTTATGTTGGATCGGCCAGTATAGTTGGAGATTAACATTTGCGACCAGCTCCTAATGCAGTATAAATATTTAAGGAAAGGGGCTACTTAGGAAAAAGATGGGTCTTAGCCCACTCAACATTCGGCTAAAAAAGCTCAGACCTAAGGGACAGGTTTTCCTCGTTCTAATATATTGAATAAAAATCGACCCACCAATCATCATACACTAATTGCCCATTTTTATATAGGTCAGATCCCACTGTCGTACCCCACGCGCCTGGCGGGTCCCTGCCACTGGATAACCTGAACCCCGGAGTGCCGACAGCCCAGATATCAACCTGTCCCGTTTCATTTCTTCACAATTTCTTTATATTTTTAACACAGACTTGTAACATTTTTCTCCTATACTTAAACAAAAACGATTTTTTTCGGGATATTTAAAGCCTTGCACTCCCCGGAACAAATGGTTTGGGTATTATCCTAACATAATTAACACCCTGCTGACATCATTGCCACCTATAGCAGAAGGAGGAAGAGACAGGATGAATGGAAGCGCCTTATTGATGGCTTTATTAACCTATATAGCCGTCGCAGCATTTCTAGGTGGAATGGTGTGGCACCTATGGTACTGGGCTAGGGCTCCTTTGCCTTTCCGGCTGACAATCTTCCCTGCAGCGAAAAATCAAGGGCAAGCCATTGCCAGGGTAGTGTGGGAGACCCTTACTTTCCGTAGCCTCTGGCATGGTAACAAAGAGGCCTGGGCGTCAGCCTGGTTCTTTCACGCGTTTCTGGCTTTTTGCCTTGTTGGTCATGCCACCGGGATTGCTACCCTGGGCCTCCAGCTTTGCCTGCTAGGCTTTAGTGCTGCCCAGAGCATGGCTTTGTCGCGACTGCTTGGTGCCATCTCGGGTATACTTTTGTTACTAAGCCTGATTTACCTTCTGGGGCGAAGGTTGGCCTTAGCCCATCTGCGGCTCATTTCTCGCCCAGAAGACTACTTTGTCCTGGTTCTGCTCCTGGCCATTGTCATCAGTGGCAACTGGATGCGCTTTTTTAACGAGGTGGAATATGCCGCAGTACATGATTTTCTCGCCGGTCTCTTGACCTTCAAGCCGGTACCACCCCCGACTAATCCCTACTTTATTATTCACTATACCCTGGTTATGTTCCTTTTGTTGTACTTTCCAGTAAGCAAGCTGGTCCATACCTGCGGCTTTTTCTTTACCAGGTGGGCCATCAGCCGCTATTACCCCAGGCAAATACTCCTTGAAGCTGGAACTCAAGGCCCGGGGTATCGACGGTGGTCCCTTAGCCGGTATTCTCCCAGGCAGGTGACTTCGAAATGACGGAAAAGATCCCCGGAGCACCCTATTTAGCGACGGATTTATCCTTTCTGGGAATTGAAATAACACCCCCTGGAGAAAAACAGGATAAAGCCCTGAAATTAATGGAGTTGATGCGCAAGTACCGCCGGACCTTTGCCTTATACATGGAGACTTGTACTAAATGTGGGGCTTGTGCCGAACAGTGCCATTCCTACTTGGGTACAAAGGATACCAATAATATACCGGTGATGCGAGCTGAACTTGCCCGGAAAATCTATAAACGCTATTTCACCTGGGCAGGGAAAGTTCTCGGTAGCTGGGCAGGGGCTGAAGATATAGATGACAAGGTGATTAAAAACTGGTATAAGTATTTTTACCAGTGCAACGAATGTCGACGCTGTGCTGTATTTTGCCCCTTTGGTATCGATACAGCCGAGATAACAATAGCTATGCGCGAGATCCTGGCTTACCTGGGGATGGTACCCAAGTTTATTGCTGAAGTGGCGCAGAATATATATGCTTTTGGTAACAACATGGGTATTTCGAAATTGGCATTGGAGGATATGGTAGCCTTCCTGGAGGAAGAGCTTAAGGAAGAGACAGGCAAGGCGATTCCCATACCTTTGGACCAGCCGGGAGCCGAAGTATTATACAACCCCTCATCGTCGGATTTATTCACTAATACGGACTCCATCATGGGTGTAGCGAAGATGTTTTATGCGGCCGGGGTAAGCTGGACTTTGAGCAGAGATATAATCGAAACGGCCAACTTCGGCCTGTTTTTCCATGAACCCACCCTCAGGGCCCATAACCAACGCCTGATAAATACTGCCAAAAAGCTCAAGGTAAAAAGAATAGTGGCTGGTGAGTGCGGCCATGGCTGGCGGACGTGGCGGATGTTCACGGAAACCATCAATGGCCAAGTGCCTTTTCCCATTGTCCACGTCATCGAAGAGGCCCTGGATTATATCCGCAGCGGCCGAATCAGGGTAAATAAAGAAGCCAATCCAGATCCCGTAACCTATCATGATCCCTGTAATCTTGCCCGGGCCGGGGATCTCATCGAAGAACCGCGGGAAGTACTACGTGCAGTGGTAGTGGATTTTCGTGAGATGACCCCCAACCGGGAAAAAAGCTTCTGCTGCGGCGGGGGTTCAGGACTGCTGATGGATGAGATTTTGGACATCCGCGTCAAGCTAGGTAAAGCTAAAGCGGAGGGAGTGCGAGATACAGGAGCCACCATTCTCTGCGCACCATGTGCCATTTGTAAAGCTCAATTACCGGTTGTAATGAAACACCACCAGGTTGAAATAGCAGTAAAAGGCCTAATGGATCTTGTTGGGAGGGCAATCATTCTTTAAGTTTAGGGGTGGCCTGTACTCTATACCTTATCAAGGCTACCAGGTCGCCACCCAAGGTACGATAAGGTCTTGATCGGCCAGCTTTTAAGCCAGGGAAATAAATGGTACAATACCATTAAAGGAAATGTCCCGGGAGGGATGAACATGGCCGTTAACGAGGTTAAATTTACTTACGAAGACTATTGCCAGCTACCGGAGGACAAAAGGTACGAGCTCATTGGGGGTAAGCTGTATATGGTACCGGCACCAAGTGTCATTCACCAGATGGTTTCCGGGAACCTGGAGTTTATTTTGCGCCAGCATGTGGAAGAGAAAAAAATAGGGATAATTCTGCACTCACCTATTGACGTATATTTAACATCCGAAGATGTCGTCCAGCCAGATATCCTCTTTATCAGCAATGAAAGACGGGCCATCATCACCGAAGCCAATATCAAGGGAGGGCCGGACCTGGTAATTGAAATTCTCTCCCCCTCTACCGCTGAGCGAGATCAGGTAATAAAGAAAAAGTTATATGCTGCCCACCAGGTGCGGGAGATATGGTTTGTCCACCCGGTGGCCCAAACTATCGAAGTTTGCACATTTACTCCCGAAGGAGAAAAAAAAGAGCTCTACACCCGGCGGGGTAAGAAACCTTTTACTTCCACAGTTTTACCCGAATTGGATTTAGATTTAGACCGGGTTTTTTAATTAACTATGGCCGGTAATGCCATAGTCCAGGCTATAGAAGCCATCTGGCAGGCAGCAGCTACATCGGGGGTAGATACCACTAAACTTGAAGAGGCGCGTAAACTACACCGCCAGGCCCAGTGGCGCTGGGATTGGATTTTTGTTCCATTAAATATCCATTAACGTAATTGGTATCTAAATAACTAATACTCTAGAAGAGGTTTGCAGGAACACCTAAAATCGATGCCGAATAAAAGTTGGGAATTGACTGCCAAAGATTAGGGAGGTCTTACGCGTGTATTGCACCCAAAAGCGCTTTCGGCTTTTGGTCCTGCTGATCCTGGGTTTCCTGCTGGCGGGACTTTTCCCCGCCGCTGCCCTAGCCCAGTCAGGAGTTATTACCATCATCATCGACGGCGAAGAGTTAAAGCTACAAGACCCGGCCGTGCTGCAAGATGGCTATGTCGTGGCCCCCGTACGGGCTGTGGCGGAAGCCCTCCAGGCCCGGGTGACCTGGAACGAAGCGACCAATGAAGTAATAATAACGGGGCCACAAACGACCATCAAACTAATCGTGGGCAGTCGAGAAGTATTCAGGGATGGGAAAAGGGTATTCCTGGCCGTGCCCGTAGAGCTCCATAATGACCGCGTTCTGGCACCGGTGCGCTTCCTGGCGGAAGCCCTGGGCGCCAGGGTCTTTTGGAACGGCCTGACCCGGACGGTGGCCATCACCACCCCGCCTCCCGCGGTGCCGGAGCGGGTGTACGCAGCGTCCTTTACCGGGAAACTCGTGATGAGCAACCTGGAAGGCCGCCATTTCGAGCTGGAGACCGGCCAGGGTCGCCTGGTCCTGGTACCGGCAGAGGGGGAACCCTCGGTGGCTCAGGCTCTGGAAAAATACGCTGGCCAGGTGGTTATAGTGGAAGGAGTAATAACCAACGAACCCAACATTTATATGCGTGCTCCCCTGATGCGCGTAAAATCCGTCCTCCCGACTGGTGAGAACGGCAAAACTGCACCCGGCAAGCTTACCGAGTTTACCATCGCCCGGCCCTACCTAGTGGTCAAGGGCCAAAGCTTATCCCGAGTGGAAATTTGGGCCATACCAACAGGTACAGGGATCACAGAGAAGGATTATATCCTCCTCGGCCAGGCCAGTAAGCAATCGGAAACTGCCGGTCAACAGGTCTGGACCTTCCCCATCCCCCGGGAAACCATCCTGGCGACGGAAATCTTTGCCCGGGGCTATGATGAACAAGGCCGGGAGGCGGGTAGAATCTCCCTGCCTATCATCGGAGTTACCGACCTTAATAAAGCCCTGGGGACGGGTGAATAAACACCCGTTTATTATTTTCCTGCTGGATTTTGCTCTGTTTTTCACGCCTTGGAATATTCCCTTACCCTGCAAATTTTCGCTGAATCCATTTCGCGGATATCGAAGACCCTCTCCACTTCCCCTCCGCTCCCACTCCACATCCGCTCTAGTCATAGTGAAAAGGTTTTTCATAAATACTATAAAATTTAGCAGAATCTGCCGCACACCAGAAGCCATAGATGAAAATTTAACTCAAAAACTTCAACGGGCACTCCGAGGGCGAGGCATTACTGTTAATCTTCACCGGGCCTAGTCTTTGTATTTTGCGCAAAAGCACCCGGGCCAAGTTTTGATTTATTTCAAAGGTAGGGGGCCAGGATTTAACGAAATTGTAATAAGACTAGCAAACACAAAGAAAAAAAGGGGGGGGTTGGGGTGAAAAAGAACATAATCTACTGGCTGCTGCTTGTGGTGCTTAGCCTTTTTCTCTTAAGCTGTAGCAGCAATAAAAAAGCCGTGTCCGTTCAAAGCGGCGCAACGGATCCCAATTATCGCGGCGTAATCTATGAAGATAAGCTGGGGGGACCAGATAGCGGCAAGCCCAATATTTAGAGCATCTAAAGCACTTTTCCGGGAGGTGAGCTTATGGGTTATAAAATTTCCCGTCGCTCCTTTTTAAAGGGTCTAGCCGCGGGAGGCGCTTTAGCTGCTGTGGGCGGCCTACATTATGCTCCCCAGGCTAGAGGTGTAGAAGCAGGAGAAGGATTTAAAGTTTTCCGCAATGTCTGTCCTCGTAACTGCTACGATACCTGCAGTATGCTTAGCTATGTAAAAGATGGTGTCTTGCGTAAGGTAACCGGCGATCCCCAAAACACCTTCACCAACGGTCGCCTCTGCGTTAAAGGGTACACGTATACCCGCCGGGTTTATAGCCCCGATCGCTTGAAATATCCTCTAAAACAGGAGCCCCGCGGCTCTGGAAACTGGAAACGGATTTCCTGGGATGAAGCCTTGGATATCATTGCCCGCAAGATTTTGGCCCTCAAGAAAGAGTACGGCAGCACCCTGCCCATTTGCCTTAATAAATACTCCGGCAATTTTGATATTCTCCATTATGGCATTGAAGGCTTCTTTAGCAGCATAGGCTACACTACCCGGGCTTTGGGGACGCCCTGCTGGCCGGCAGGTATAGATGCCCAAACTTTCGATTTCGGCACCCTCTGGAACAACGATCCGGAAGACCTGGTTAATTCCCGTTATATTATCCTTTGGGGGGTTAATCCAGCCTGGACTTCGGTGCACTCCTTCCGCTTTTTGTATAAAGCCCGGGAGAGGGGCGCCAAAATAGTAGTCATCGATCCCATCGTTACCCAGACAGCTTCCAAGGCTGACCTCTATCTCCAGATCAAGCCCAGCACGGACGGCGCCCTGGCCCTAGGTATGGCCCGCCATATTCTGGATAACGGCTGGGTGGATTTAGAATATCTTAAGGCCAATGCCATCGGCTGGGAAGAATTCTTTGACTACCTGCGCCGGGAAGTAACCTTGGACTGGGCCAGCCGCATAACCGGTATTCCTGCCGAAGTTATTGCCAACTTGGCCCGGGAGTATGCCACCACCAAACCGGCAGCCATCTGGATCGGCTACGGCCTGCAGCGCCATACCAATGGGGGACAAAACGTAAGGGCCATCGATGCCTTGGCCGCGATCACCGGCAATGTGGGTAAGAGCGGGGGTGGGGCCCTTTACGGCCACCTGGAGACCTGGGGCTTCAATTATGCGGCTATGACCATGCCTAAGCCGCCGGGTTCGGTAGGAGTGAAAAAACCGGACGGCACCATGTCGGACCGCTTCATCAACATAAACAACTTCGGCGCCGAGCTGCTCAACACCGATAACCCGCCCATCAAGATGCTCTGGATCGCCTGCCGCAATCCTTTATCTCAAGATCCTGAACCCCAGGTACTACAGAAGGCCTTGGAAAATATAGACCTGATAGTAACGGTAGACCATTTCCTCACCCGCACAGCCACCTGGTCGGATATTGTTCTCCCGGCTACGACTCATTTTGAAGAATACGGAGTTAACGCCAGTTATTGGCACTACTGGGTAGGCCTCAACGAAAAGGCCATCGAACCCTATTTTGAAGCCAAAAACGATGTGGAGATCGCCATGATGCTTTCGGCTAAATTAAACGCCCTGGAACCCGGCTCTTGCACTTATCCTACCAGCGGCAATCTGGAGGAATGGGTGGGCAAAGAGTTCAATCAAAAGATGCTGGACCTTCTAGGCATCAAAGATTACCGCGAACTGAAAGAAGGTCCGCGGAAAGCCAAGTTGCCGGCAGCGGCCTGGTCCGACGGGAAATTCCGCACACCGTCCGGTAAGATCGAAATTAAATCCCTGGAAGCCACTAAATACGGGCTTCCGGCCCTGCCCGTCTATGTGCCGGAAAAACAGGCGCCGCCCCAGTACCCCTATCGCTTAATCACGCCCCACTGGCGCCATGGCCTGCATTCCCAGTTCCAGAACATCGACTGGATGATGAATGTAAGCCCTGAGCCCTACGTGGAGATTCATCCTGCTACCGCGAAAGAAAAAGGGATTAACGACGGCGACTGGGTAAAGGTGTATAACGACATCGGCTATGTTATTTTGAAGGCCAGGATTACAGCCACTACAGCACCTGACGTGCTCGTGGCTTACGAAGCATGGTACAAGGATCTCGATTATAATGTCAATTATACCGTGAAAGCGGTGCCCAGTGACATGGGCAAAAAAGCTACGGGGAACCGGGGCCTGGCCTTCCACGACAATTTCGTCAATATAGATAAGGTGAGGTGATATCCTTGGGCAAGCAGCTGGGTTTCTTGGTGGACACGGAAAAGTGTTTAGGCTGTTTTAGCTGTGAAATGGCCTGTAAAAATGAATACCAGACGGAAGTTAAGCCGCGCTGGCGCCGCGTTTACCCGCAGAAGGAAGAAAATCTTCCCTACCCGGAAAGAAACTTCATGTCCCTGGCCTGTAACCATTGCGCTGATCCCCCCTGCCTCAAAGTTTGCCCGGTTAAAGCTTATAGCAAGCGGGAGGATGGTATCGTACTGCAAGAGCATAATCGCTGCATCGGATGCCGTCTATGCACCATGGCCTGCCCTTATGGAGCGCCCCAATATAACGAAAAGGAGCGTAAGGTGGAAAAATGTCAACTTTGTTATCAGAAGATTGACCGCGGTGAGGAACCGGCCTGTGTAGCGGCCTGCCCGGTAGAAGCTTTAAAGATAATCGATCTTAACACCTTTTCTTCTACAGGAACTGTAAAGTCGCTGCCGGGTTTCCCGGACATCAGCATTACCCGACCTTCCATCCGCTTTGTGCCTCCGCGGGTCGGGATACAGATAAGGAGGGACGGTTAAATGGCAACCGGGGAATGGTTCCTGGTACTATTTACGGTGCTTTCCCAAATGGCCGTGGGGTACTTAATTTTTGTAGTGCGACCGGCAGCCGGCCGGCAAAACCCCGTCCTTACCTGGCTGCTGCCAGCAGGGCTTTTAGGCCTCGCTTTGCTGGTCTCCTTAGGGCACCTGGGGCATCCGGAAGGGGCATATCGGGCCCTGTCTAATCTCTCTTCTTCCTGGCTAAGCCGCGAGGTCCTGTTCTTTGCCCTCTCTTTCCTGGCTCTGGTAATAGCTGTTTTAAGCGAAAGGGGGCAAAAGGCGGCGGCAGCCTGCCTAGCGGCTACTTTCGCCTTGGGCACCGGCCTTCTGGGGGTACTGGCCAGTTCCCTTATCTATCTTCTGCCGGCCCGCCCGGCCTGGAATAACTTCCAGACGGTCCTTTCCTTTTTCTTAACTTCCTTCCTGCTGGGTATGTCCCTGGCTGCCTTGGTCAAACAGTATCGACCCGAAGTACCGGTGGGCTTTAGCCCCAGCACCTGCGGCTTTGTTGTTTCCCTTCTTCTCCTTTTAAGCCTTATAAGCAGTATTTCTTATCTCACCTTCCTGGCTGCAGCGGGGCCGGAAGCCCGGATGACCCTTAGTGCCCTCTTGGCCAGCCCTTGGTGGTGGCTTAGAGTAGTAACAGGGTGGCTGGTACCCCTTTCTTTAAGCTACCGGTTGCTCCGGCAAGAAGAGGGTTTGCCCTCTATAACCTTAAGCCTCTTTATTCTCCTGCTGGTGGGTGAGTTTTTGGGCCGGGCCCTTTTCTATGGCACCGCCGTTCCTTTAGGTATAGGGTAGGGGTAAACTGCCCCCTGGCATAAATTTGTACTAATACTAAAGGGATAATCAGCCTCGCCGTCTACGGGCGATTATCCCTTTAATCTTTATCGGAGTTGCTTAACTAGATACCGGCCCCCATCATTGCCAGTAATGGACTCGCATTTAGTGCAATCCATGCGTTTAAAAAGGGTAAGTATGGGAGGCCCTTCATTTTAAAGGGAGCTTTACCGGAGGAGCCGCTGTTATTGTGGGGAAGAAAGGCGTATGTTAGAATATACAAAAAGGGAGTTACAAAAAGCACATGCCGGTCTATCGCTCTGTCTGCCCCTGCAACTGCTATGACGCCTGCGCTATGTTGACTTACGTGGAAGGCGGCAAGATAGTTAAAATCGAAGGCGACCCGCAGCACGGTTTTACCCGCGGTCGCCTCTGCGCCAAGGGTTATGCTTACCTGCGCCGGGTTTATAGCCCGGAGCGTCTGCGATACCCCTTGCGGCAATATCCCCGGGGTTCGGGAAACTGGCAGCGCCTTTCCTGGGATGAAGCTTTGGAAATTATAGCGGAGCAGATGCTGACCATTAAAGAGAAATATGGTAGCACCCTGCCCTTATGCCTTAATAAATACTCGGGCAATTTTGGCTGGCTGCACAATGCAGTGGAAGCCTTTTTCGACAGCCTCGGCGGCACCACCCGGGCCGGTGGCTCCCCCTGCTGGTCGGCCGGGCTGGATGCCTTTCTCCTCGACTTCGGGACCGTGCACAGTCCCGATCCGGAGAAGATGGCCCAGAGCAAGTGCCTTATCCTCTGGGGTACCAACCCGGCCTGGACCTCGGTTCATTCCCTCTCCTTTTTGCAGGAGGCCCGGCGGCAAGGAGCTAAAATTATAGTCATCGATCCCGTTTTCACGCCGACAGCCAGGTGGGCTGACTTATATCTGCAGGTTAAACCCGGCAGCGATGGCGCGCTGGCCTTAGGCGCGGCAGCCTATATATACCAGCATTCCCTTTATGACCGCCATTATGTCGAACATTATACCGTAGGATGGGAGGACTTTAGCCGTCAACTAGCAGCTTTAACCCTGGATTGGGCGGCGGGAGAAACCGGCCTTTTGCCGGAAGCCATAGCTACCCTGGCCGAAATTTACGCTACCACCAGGCCGGCTGCTATTTGGATCGGCTTTGGCCTCCAGCGCCATACCAATGGGGGACAAAACGTGCGGGCCATCAATGCCCTGGCTGCTATAACCGGCCACCTGGATGAAGAGGGCGGGGGTGTTTATTATGCTCACCAGCATACCTGGCCGCAAGGCTTTCAGGTGGAGCCTCCTAAAGACTCTCGGACTCCCAATCGTTACCTGAACATCAATAATTTTGCGGCGGAGATCCTGGCTGCTTCTGATCCTCCAGTAAAGTTTTTATGGGTGTCCTGTCGCAACCCGGTGAGCCAGGAAGCAGGCGCCGGGCGAGTAAGTGAGGCTTTGAATACCCTGGACATGATTGTAACGGTAGATCACTTCCTTACCCCTACGGCCCAGCTCTCAGATATAGTGCTACCAGCCTGTACCCTCTTTGAGGAGTGGGATATTGTTTCCAGCTACTGGCATTACTGGGTGGCCGTCAACGAGCCGGCCATCCCGCCGTGGTTTGAAGCCAAAAGCGACTTGGAGATTGTTTCCGCCCTGGCAGCTAAACTTAACGAGCTGGCTCCGGGGAGCAGCACTTTCCCCACGGATAAAGGGCCTACCGACTGGTTGGATAGTCTTTTTGATGAAAGAATGCAAAATCTCCTGGGAATTGAATCCTGGCAGGAGCTTTTAAAGGGCGCGCGCAAAGCCCGGGTGGAGGCTGCTTTTCCCCGCAAGATCAACTTGGTTTCTCCCGTTTACGTACCTCCCTTATCGCCTCCGCTCCGCTATCCCTTGCGGCTCCTGAGCCCCCACCAGCAGTATGGCCTTAATTCCCAGTTTCAAAATCTGGACTGGCTGCTGGCCATTAATCCTGAACCCTTTTTACTTATCCATCCGGTCACCGCCGAGAAGCGTCATTTACAAGAAGGCGATCTAGCGCGAATATTCAACGACAGAGGGGAAGTTGTCGCCCGGGTGAAAATAGACCCGGGAGTGCCCCAGGATGTGGTGGTGGCTTACGAGGCCTGGTACGGTAAGGGTAATTATAATGTGAATAAGCTAACTTCTCTCCTGCCTACCGACCTGGGTAGCCTCACTACCGGTTTCCCCGGGTGCGCTTTTTATGATTGTTTTGTGGAGGTTGCACGTTTGTGAAGCAGTGGGGTTTCTGGTTGCGCTTGGATCATTGTGTCGGCTGTCGCACCTGCCAGCTGGCTTGCAAGAAGGAAAAAGGCACTGGTAGCAAAATAAACTTGCGCCGGGTAAGGGAGGAAAAAGGACCGGGAGGCGAGCTTTACTTTTTGTCCTTGGCCTGCAATCACTGCAGCAATCCTGAATGCTTCAGGGTCTGCCCGGAAAAAGCCTACTGGAAGCGGCGGGACGGGATAGTGTTACACCTGCCTCGCCGCTGCCAGGGCTGCCGGGCCTGCGTGCAGGCCTGTCCCTATCAGGCTCCCCAATACAACGTAGAGACGCGTAAGGCCGAAAAATGCGATTTCTGCCGCTCCCGTCTGGAACAAGGGTTCCTGCCGGCTTGCGTGGAGGCCTGCCCTACCGAAGCGCTAAATATAATAGTTTGGGAAGAAAGCCCTAGAGGGACAAGTTACTCCCATTGGTTGCCTTCCCTGCTCGTTCCTGCTCTGACCAGGCCTTCCCTGCATTTGAGCTGGGAAAGGAGCACCCGTGCGTTCTGGCGTAGAGTTTTGTAATTTTTACAAAACGAAAGCACTTATTTTGTAGATATTACAAAGCTAGGAATCCGTGAACCCTAGCGCAGTACCATTGAGCCAGAGAACTTTAACCTATAAATACCAAAACAAGTGTGATTGAGGGATAAGCATGGTCAATTTAATGGATCTTATAGACCTAATTGTTAAGGGCGGCAGTTTAGCTCATCTGGTCCAGCGCCTGGCCGGGATATTTAATGCCGGCATTATTGTTACTAATCCCTGGGGAAAAGTTTTGGCCACCAGCGATTCTATGGCTTTCCCTCCAGAAAGATACTTGCCCTTTAGTCTGCGAACCCCACAAACACAAGGCACTTTTGCCCAGTGGTCCTATTTTGCCCAGGCCTTAAACACTGGGGGGACCGTGTACGGCTACCTGCTAATCATAAAGGAGCAAGAACTGCCCGCTGAGATAATTCCCCATATAACTCAGGCAGCCCAAATTATACTCCTCGCTCTGGCTAAAGAACAGGCTGTAGTGGCTACCGAAAGGCGTTATCGTACGGATTTTCTTTACGATCTTCTGTACAATAATTTTGAATCCAAGGAAGCTATGGTAGCCAGAGGACAACTCTGGGGTTGGGATTTAAATCGTCCCCATATGTTAATGGTGATAGAGCTTCAGCTCTTTAGGGATGAAGCTTCGGTCGATTCTGCTACGGTAGAGCAATTTCAGGGTCTTGCTTCCACTGCTGTTTTAGAAAAATATCCCCACGCTATGCTGCTTCCGCGTGGCCAGCAACTGGTCATAATATTGCCGACGCCTGAAGAAGAAAAAGTGGCCCGCCAGAAGCTAACGGAATTATTTGACTACCTCGTTCGTGCGGTGGCCAGATATTTTCCTCCCGGTTCCCTCCTAGGAGGAGTGGGATTGTTTTATCCTTCCGCCAGTGAGCTTTATTTGAGCTTTCAGGAAGCCAAAATTGCCCTGGAAATAGGAAAGCACTTGCGCCGGGAGCAGAGGCTGGTCTTTTTTGCCGACCTCGGTGTAGAAAAGCTCCTTTATCACCTCCCCTCGCCCCTACTGGAGGAATATTGCCAGCAAACTATTGGCAAGCTGGAGGCTTATGATAAAACCCATGGCACTAATTATATAGAGGTGCTAGAAAGTTTCTTCCAGTTTAATGGTGACTTCCAGGCCCTAGCCCAGCACTTCTACTTGCATCCCAACACTCTGCGCTATCGGCTGCAAAAGATCGGGGAGATTTTAGGTTTGGACATGCACTCTCTGGAGAACCAGTTGAATCTGCTGGTAGCTTTAAAAGCCAGAGCCTTTGTTAAACGCTGGAGCAAGGCCTAAGGCTGGCTTAGCTACGCGCAGATGAAGATGGGTACAATACCTGGTAGGGAGATGCATCCGGCATGTTGCCGGCAAGAGGAGACAAGAATTTATGCTGGCAATCTTCGAACACTTGGGGTTAATGTCGCGCTTCCTCTTCCAGGCCTTCCCCGGAGTGGCCAGGGAGCTAAAGGGATGGCGTGAACTGGCTTGCCGTTGTCCTGATCCCGAACTGCGTCGACAGGCGCTGGCTAGCCTGGCTTTAAAACGATTTCACTGCCAGGGGGCGAGCGTTTTTGCCGTATGGGGCGGGGCTGTTCATAAGGAACTCCTCAGGGCCATTGTGGCTTTACAAACAATAAGTGACTACCTGGACAATCTTTGTGACCGGGCCGGAGTCCAGGAAGAAAAAGCCTTCCAGCAATTGCACCATGCTTTCAGAGATGCTCTTACTCCGGGAGCTGCCCTTAAGGATTATTATAAGGACTACCCTTATCAGCAGGACGGCGGGTACCTGACTGCTTTGGTTAAGGCTTGCCAACAGTCCCTTTGGGCCTTACCTTCTTATGCCCAGGTGCAAGAAAAGGTGCGGTGGTTGGCCGACCTTTATTGCCATTTACAGGTAACCAAGCATCTCCCGCTGGACCAACGGGAGATGCGCCTGGTTCAGTGGCTAGATCCCCTGCTTAAAAGTCTGCCGGAGCCACTGAATTGGTGGGAGTTGGCAGCAGCTACCGGGTCCACCCTGGGCATCTTTGCCCTTATGGCCCTAGCGCTTAGGTCCCGGATAACGGGTGAGGAAGTGGAGCAGTTGAGCGGTGCCTATTTCCCCTGGATCGGGGGCTTACATATTTTGCTGGATTATTATATTGATCGCCAGGAAGACCGGGAAGGGCAGGACTTGAACTTTATAACTTATTACAACGATGAAAGGGAGGCGAGGCTTCGTCTGCAGTATTTCTTGCAGCGCTCCCTGGACAGGGCTGTTGCCTTACCAGACCCTGTCTTTCACCTGACAGTGATACGGGGATTACTGGCCCTGTACCTTTCGGACGCCAAAGTGGCTGCTCAAAAGCTAACAGGCCCCCGGAGGCTTCTCCTCTTAAAGGGAGGCTTCACTTCCCGCTACCTCTTTCTGCTCTGCTCCTTCCTGCGCCGGGCCGGAGTAATCTAATTCTTCAATTTTAGCTAGCACCCGGCTAGCCAGCCAGGCCAGCTCATTCCGGGCGGGACAGACAGGTAAACTTTCCAGGGCTGAAAAGGCAAAATTAATTTGCTCCCGGGCACGTTCCCTGGCATACTGGCAGCAGCCTGAGGACCGGGCTGTAACAATTATCTCTTCCATTTCTTCCGGTGTTAGACCCCGGCTTATCTTCTCCCGCCACCGGTCGGCCTGGGGAATAAGTTCGAGGAAGCGCAAAACAGGTAAAGTAATGATCCCCTGAGATAAATCCTGACGGCAGGGTTTGCCCAACTCTTCGGAATGGCCTAAGAGATCCAACAAGTCATCTATCATCTGGTAGGCCAGGCCCAAATGCCAGCCGAAGCGGGCCAAACCCTCCTGCCCTAAGCGTTTAAGGTGGCAGAGAACACCGCCGCAGCGGCAGGCGGCGCTTATAAGAGAAGCGGTCTTTTTGCCGATATGGCTGAGGTAGGCCTGTTCAGTGAGCTCGGAAACACTGCGCTGCTCGATTTCGCCTTCACACATAGTCCGGATGGTAGCAGTGACAATGTTAAGGACAGCCCGGGGGCTTTGGGCTAAGAGCCCGAAGGCGGTGGCAAAGAGATAATCTCCGGTAAGCACCGCAGGGATAGGGCCGTAAAGGGAATGCAGGGCCGGCCGGTGGCGCCGTACGGTCGCCCCATCCAGTATGTCGTCGTGAATTAGGGAAGCAAGATGGACCAGCTCAATAGCGGCAGCCACCCTGTTGACTTCCGCAGGATCATACGGCCCAAACTGGGCGCATATTCGTACCAGGGTAGGCCGCAGGCCCTTACCGCCGGAAAGGACGTGGGCCAGGAGTTGCCGCAGGGGAAGGCTTTCCGTGGCAACAGCCTTAAAAAGGAGTTCTTCCAGATCAGGCCAAACCAAGAAATGTGTAACCTCCTTATGCTATTTTCTTTCTTATTATGGCCTCCAGACTGGTAACAATACGCCCAACCCTAGGCTCGGGTGGCGTATCCCCACCTATGAAAAACCGCAACCCTGATTTTGGATGATTTAGGCTGCAGGAGAGGGTATTTCTGTCATCATTT
>NZ_JBJHHE010000015.1:0-83460 GCF_056378755.1 Thermanaeromonas sp. DSM 22490 | reverse complement strand
GGAGGTTCTCCCTTTTTTCGTTTTTTCCTGCCCCTATGGTAATCTATGGCTTTTACCTAGATTTATTTTACTGCTACTTGCCTCCCTGGCAAAAACTGAGGATAACTCAGCCAGTTATACTGGGATCTTACCAGTTTCTAGGCCCGCGATAATATACATAGCGTGAGACCAAAGGAGAGGCTTGGCTATAGGACCCCAGCGGTTCACCCAGTAGGAATAATGTTCCTCGGAGGTGAGATTCTGGGGCACCTGCTCGGGAAGCTGGCCCTCC
Source organism: Thermanaeromonas sp. DSM 22490 (assembly GCF_056378755.1). Lineage (NCBI taxonomy): Bacteria > Bacillati > Bacillota > Clostridia > Neomoorellales > Neomoorellaceae > Thermanaeromonas > Thermanaeromonas sp. DSM 22490. Next base: position 83,189 of record NZ_JBJHHE010000015.1, on the reverse strand, counting down.
TCATCCGCCTGAGCTGCTACCCATTCCATAAGCTCCTGCGCTTGCTTGGAGCGGCCGAGAAGGCGGTAGTACCAGGCCAGCCAGCAAGCCAGAATCAGCCATTCGCCGCCTCCGTAATAAGTATCGGCACGGTACCGCTTGACTCCCCTGCCCCGCAAGTCCTTTTCTATTTTGGCCACCGTAGCTAGGAAGATGGGATCCTCCGGGGAACAAACTCCAAAAGGCAAAGCCAGCCATAAAAGGTTGGCATCTACCTCCGTAGAGCCGGCAAATTTAACAAAATGACCTTCCAGGACAAACTCTTCCCGGATTTTTGCCGGCAAAGCGGTTAAAACGTCCACCACCTGTTCCTCCCAAGTAGGGCTAAGCCAGGGTAAAATGGCTTTTAAACCGCCGTATATGGCTGCTAGAGTGGAGGGATGGCGGTATTCCCCGTATTCCTCCCAGCAATCCAAGCAAGGGATATTCCACAGGCCGCAGAGATAACGGGTGATCTGGTGTGCGGTTTCGCGGTAAGCCTCATCCATCCAGCCGCCGTTTTTGAGGTAAGCGGCCAGGCCCCACAAAAAGATGCCGTATCCGTCCAGCTGGAAGTTGCCCCACGGCTCCCGGCCCTCTTTACCTGCCAGGGTATAACGGGTGTGCAGGCAAAGGGTATCATCAATAGGCCGCTTCTCCTCTACGGCCTTAAGAGCCCGCTCTATTTTATGGCTATGCTTTAAGATAGTACGGGACATAAAGGAATAAAAGGCTGCCGCAGCTTCTTTTTCTCCCACCAGATCCAGGGCATAGGCTATAAATGTACCATCCCGCAGCCAGACATAACGGTAAGGCTCGAAATTCGGCGCTGCGGGAAAGGCTCCTTCGGGAGTCTGATACTTTTTAAGGATGGCTATGCTTTTCCTAAGCAGGTCCTCCAGTAAAAAGCACTCCCTCCCCTGGGGGCTATCGGGCAACAGTGCTTAAGAAATAGCGGTGAAAGCGAAGGTCGTCGGTTAGCTCGGGGTGAAAAGCTGTAGCTAAGAGTTTCCCCTGCCGGACCGCCACAATCTTGCCTTCAAAGGTAGCCAGTACCTCAGACGGTGGGTAGGCTTCCTCCACATAAGGTGCGCGAATAAAGACCCCGCGGACAGGGGACTCCCCCAGCAGAGGCACTTCCAGGTCCACCTCAAAGCTGTCTACCTGGCGGCCAAAGGCATTGCGCCTCACTCTGGTGTCCATTAATCCTAGGCGCGGCTGCTGGCTGTCAACGATTTCCTTAGACAGCAGCACCATACCGGCACAGGTGCCGAAAATAGGCATGCCTTCTTCCGCCAGGTGCCGAATGGGTTCCATTAAATCAAATTCCACCATCAGCCTGCCGATGGTGGTACTTTCTCCCCCGGGAATAATAAGACCTTCGATTCCTTGCAACTGTTCTTTTTTACGTATTTCTTTACCGAATGCCCCACAGGCTTCCAATTTCCATATGTGTTCACGAAAGGCTCCCTGCAGGGCCAGCACTCCTATGACCATAACCCTTATCTTCCTCTCTTTACCAACCGCGCTCCTGCATACGTTGTTCCTCGCGCAGGGTAGCAATATCAATACCAGGCATAGCTTCTCCCAAGTCCTTGGAAACCTCGGCCAGGACATGGGGATCGTTGTAATGGGTGGTAGCGGCTACAATCGCACGGGCCCTCTTCATGGGGTCTGCTGATTTGAAGATGCCCGACCCTACAAAAATACCGTCCGCTCCCAGGTGCATCATTAAGGCCGCGTCGGCCGGGGTAGCAATACCCCCCGCAGCAAAGTTAACTACCGGCAAGCGCCCTAACCTCTTAGTTTCCACTACCAGCTCATAGGGTGCCTGAATGTTTTTGGCAAAGGTCATAAGCTCTTCCTCAGGCATATTTTGCAGGCGCCGGATCTCGCTCATAATAAGGCGCATATGGCGCACTGCTTCCACCACGTTACCCGTTCCCGCCTCTCCCTTGGTGCGGATCATGGCTGCCCCTTCGCCAATGCGCCTTAAGGCTTCGCCTAGGTTTCTCGCACCACAGACAAAGGGGACTTTAAAGGCGTGCTTGTTAATGTGGAACTCTTCATCAGCTGGGGTCAGTACTTCACTCTCATCAATATAATCTACTCCCAGGGCCTCCAGGATCTGGGCTTCCACAAAATGGCCGATACGTACCTTAGCCATCACCGGAATAGTGACCGCTTCCATAATGCGTAAAATAACTGTAGGGTCGGCCATGCGCGCCACCCCACCGGCAGCGCGAATATCGGCAGGCACCCTTTCTAAAGCCATTACCGCACAGGCGCCGGCTTCTTCCGCAATCTTGGCCTGCTCGGGGGTGGTGACATCCATAATCACTCCACCTTTGAGCATCTCGGCCAAACCCTTTTTTACTGTCCAGGTGCCTTTTTCTGCTGCAGCCACACCCACTCCCCCCTTGAAAATAAGATTAACTGTAAGTGATTTTACAACATAAATGTTCAGGCCTGCAACCTGTTTTTGATATTGATTAATAAAAAGCTATTTTGTTAAATATTTCTTCACTGTATCCTAGCTACCGCCATGACCTTGTCCTCTTTCTCCAGGCGCATGAGGGTAACCCCCTGGGTATAGCGGCCCTGGCGGGAAATATCCGCCACATTCAAACGGATGAGTAATCCCTCGGCTGTAATCAGCATAAGTTCGTCTTCTTCCCGGGCTACCACCAGGGCGGATAGGGGGCCGGTTTTTTCGGTAATCTTCATACCGATCAACCCCTTGCCTCCGCGGCTCTGACCCCGGTATTCCTCCAGGAAAGTGCGTTTCCCGAATCCCCTCTCGGAAACCAGTACTACTTCACCTCCCGGATATAGCCGGGCCATGCCTACGACTTCATCGCCTTCCTCTAAATTAATACCCCGTACCCCGTGAGCTGTACGCCCCATACTGCGCACTTCCACCTCGCTAAAGCGGATAACCCTTCCCTGCCGAGTGGCCAAGATAATTTCATCTTCTCCACGAGTCAATTCCACACCAATGAGCTCATCGCTCTCCTCCAGGGCCAGGGCAATCAACCCGTCGCGCCGCGAAGTCCGGTATTCGCTTAAGGGAGTCTTTTTAACCGTACCCTGTCGCGTGGCCATGAAGAGGTATGCTTCCTCCTCAAAATCCCTAACAGGGATAACCGCCGTGATCCTCTCTCCTTGGCTTAAATAAATGAGGTTCACTAGGGCCGTACCCCGGGCCTGACGGGTGCCTTCCGGTACTTCATGGGCTCGCAAGCGGTAGACTTTACCTTTGTTAGTAAAGAAGAGGAGATAGTGATGAGTAGTGGCCACGAAGAGGTGCTCTACAAAATCCTCTTCTCGGGTGGCCATAGCCTGGATTCCCCGGCCTCCCCGCTTCTGGCTCTTATACGTGTCCACCGGCAGGCGCTTGATATAGCCCCTGTGAGTAACGGTGATGACCACATCTTCCTCGGCAATGAGGTCTTCCACATCTAAGTGCTCTTCCTCGGCCACAATCTGGGTCCGCCGGGGATCAGCGTGCTTGGCTTTTATTTCCAATAATTCGTCGCGCACAATTTGCATCACTTTGGCTTCGCTAGCCAGGACTTCTCGATAGTAAGCTATTTTTTTCTGTAACTCCTGGTATTCTTCCTCTAATTTCTCCCTCTCCAGGGCCGTCAACCGTTGCAAGCGCATATCGAGAATAGCCTGGGCTTGTTTCTCACTCAAAGAGAAATTCTCCATTAAGGCTTTGCGAGCCGTATCCACGTCCGGGGAACGGCGGATGGTCCTGATCACAGCATCGAGGTATTGCAGGGCAATGCGCAGGCCCTCTAAAATGTGGGCCCTGCCTTCGGCCTGGCTTAACAGATACCGGGTGCGGCGGGTGACAATATCCTTCTGGTGCTTAAGATAATGCTCCATCATCTCTTTTAAATTTAAAACTTTAGGCCTTCCGTCTACCAGGGCCAGCATAATGATGCCGAAGTTCTCCTGCATCTGGGTGTGCTTGTAAAGCTGATTCAATATCACCCGCGCCTGCACATCGCGCTTAAGTTCTATAACCACCCTCAATCCTGTCCGGTCCGATTCATCCCGCAGATCGCTTATACCTTCTATCTTTTTTTCCCGGACTAACTCGGCAATGGTTTCGATAAGGCGAGCTTTGTTAACCTGATAGGGTACCTCGGTGATAACAATTTGGCTTTTGCCGCCGCTAAGGGTTTCAATCTGAGCCTTGGCGCGAATCTTGATGGTGCCCCGTCCGGTGCGATAAGCGGTCCGTATGCCTTCGCGGCCTATGATTAGGCCCCCGGTAGGAAAATCTGGACCTTTTACTACCTGCAAAAGCTCCTTTAGGCCGGCATCCGGTTTTTCAATGAGGAGCACCAAAGCGTCTATAACTTCTCCTAAATTATGAGGCGGTATGTTGGTGGCCATGCCGACGGCGATGCCGGCGGACCCGTTGACCAAAAGATTAGGAAAGCGCGCGGGCAATACCACCGGTTCCTTTAAAGTGCCGTCATAGTTAGGGATAAAATCCACCGTGTCCTTTTCAATATCTGCCAGCATAGCCATGGCCAGGCTGGAAAGCCTGGCTTCGGTATAACGCATGGCGGCCGGAGAATCACCGTCTATGGAGCCAAAGTTGCCGTGGCCGTCGATTAAGGGATAGCGGCTGGCAAAATCCTGGGCCAGGCGGACCATGCTCTCATAGACAGCAGCATCCCCGTGGGGGTGGTAGCGGGCCAGAACATCGCCCACTACGCGAGCCGATTTTTTATATGGTTTATCCGGCGTCATATTAGCCTCATACATGGCATAGAGGATGCGCCGGTGGACGGGTTTTAGCCCGTCGCGGACATCGGGCAAAGCGCGTCCTACAATCACGCTCATGGCATAATCGATGTAGGAGCGCTTCATTTCTTCTTCAATTTTTACCGGCAGGACAGTACCGATAGCTTCAGCCGGCAAGTCGGTCAACTCCTCTTATCTTAAATATCCAGGTTCCGTACCTCATGTGCGTGTTTCTCAATAAATTCTCGCCTGGGTTCAACGCGATCGCCCATAAGGATGCTAAAAATCTCGTCCGCCGCCACCGCATCTTCCAGGGTGACCTGCAGGAGGGTACGCGTAGCGGGGTTCATGGTGGTTTCCCATAGCTGTTCAGGGTTCATCTCGCCCAGACCCTTATAACGCTGTATGTCCCAGCGCTCTCCGTTGCGGGAGGCCAGGAAGTTCTCCAGCGCCTGCTCGCTGTACAAATAATGGACTTCTTTGCCCCGGGATACTTTATATAAAGGCGGCTGGGCTATATATACATAACCCCTTTCGATCAGGGGGCGCATATAACGATAGAAAAAGGTCAAAAGCAGGGTGCGGATGTGGGACCCATCAACATCCGCATCGGCCATAAGGATGGTCCGGTGATACCGGAGCTTTTCAATATTAAAATCATCACCAATGCCTGTCCCTAAGGCAGTAATGATGGCCCGAATTTCTTCGTTGTTTAAAATCTTATCTATCCGGGCCTTTTCCACGTTTAAAATCTTACCTCGTAAAGGCAAGATAGCCTGAAAACGGCGGTCCCGGCCCTGTTTAGCGGAACCGCCGGCTGAATCGCCTTCTACCAAGAATATCTCCGTCAAAGCGGGATCTTTATGGGTGCAATCAGCCAGCTTGCCCGGCAGGGCAGTCACTTCCAGAGCGCTTTTCCTCCGCGTAAGCTCTCTGGCCTTGCGGGCTGCCTCTCGCGCCCGGGCAGCCGTTAAGGCCTTATCTAAGATACGTCTGGCTACCGTAGGATTTTCTTCTAAATATGTGCTTAAATTCTCAGCTACTATTGCCTCTACGATGCCACGAACTTCCGTGTTACCCAGCTTGGTCTTGGTCTGCCCCTCAAACTGGGGCTCTTTCACCTTAACGCTCACCACAGCGGTCAGGCCTTCCCGGACATCTTCTCCAGCCAGGTTACCATCCGTCTCTTTTAAAATATTAAAGCGCCGGCCATATTCATTGATAACCCTGGTTAAAGCTGACTTAAATCCTACCTCGTGGCTGCCGCCTTCGGTAGTATGGATATTATTAACATAGGATAAAATCAGTTCATTGTAGCCATCGTTATATTGCAGGGCTACCTCAACTAGAACATCATCCCGTGTGGCGCTGAAGTAAAGGGGTTTGGCATGTAAAACGTTTTTATTTTTGTTGAGAAAACGGATAAAATCTATCAGACCGCCATCGTGCTGGTATACTTCTTCTCGGTCACGGACCTCATCGCGAAAGATAATTTTTAAACCGCGGTTCAGAAAAGCCAGCTCCTGCAGCCTTTTAGAGATAATTTCTGGGTCAAACTCTACTGTTTCAAAAATTTCTGGGTCGGGCTTAAAGGTTATAATTGTCCCTGTTCCCTTGGCTTGACCGACAACCTTGAGATCTGTAACTTTCTTCCCGCGGCAGTAATGCTGCTCAAAGATTTTACCGTCCCTTTTTACCTTCACTACCAGCTCGCTAGACAAAGCGTTTACTACAGACAAGCCCACTCCGTGGAGCCCACCCGCTACTTTGTACCCGTTACCGCCAAATTTTCCTCCCGCATGTAGCATGGTGAGGGCCACTTCCACCCCAGGCAGGCCTGTCTTTTCATGAATGTCCACCGGAATGCCGCGACCGTTATCAACTACGGTCACCCGTCCATCCCTGTGGAGTATAACCTCTACTTTGGTACAAAAACCGGCTAGAGCTTCATCTATGCTATTATCCACCAGCTCAAAAACCAACTGGTGCAGGCCCCGTACTCCGGTATTACCTATATACATGCCGGGCCGGCGGCGGACGGCTTCTAGTCCCTCTAATACCTGGATTTGGCTGGCATCATAGACCGGTGCAGCTTCCCTTTCTTCCTGCATTTCTTTCCTCCTAGACTTTATTCATTTAAGGAAGAATATATCATAAGAGATATCTCCTGGGCAATGCACCGCTTGCCTAAGACAGCTGCCCTCTTGGCCAGGGTAGTGGACGAAATGGAAGAATGATAGATCTTTTTATCAGTGGTGATAATAAAAGACTTAATCGGACCTTCTTTTTTGGGAAGTTTGTGGCTGTTGATAGCCCAAAACTCCTTGTTGATGGCCGAGCGGTTAAATTTCTCATAATCCAGGATGGCCACTATTTCCTTCAAAGGTATAACCGTATCGCCACCGATGTGCAGATACAAAGCTTTCACCCCCTATAAAGCTCTTTAGCCTGGTGTCAATTTTATTATAGCTCCCCCGTCTAAAGGCCGCGCGGGTAGAAAATCAACGTCCGTGGTAGTTATAAAAGTCTGTCCTCCGTGATTTATGAGATTTAAAAGAGCCCGCTGCCTTTTCCCGTCCAGCTCCGAAAATACATCATCTAATAACAGAACAGGCCTAAACCTCAAGACCTCCGTAAAGTAAAGTACTTCCGCCAGTTTCAAAGCTAATACGAGGGATCGCTGCTCCCCTTGGGAAGCAAAATAGCGTCCTTCCTTACCTGCGATTTCAAAGATAAAATCGTCGCGATGAGGACCTAATAGGGTACTACCAGCTGCAATCTCCTTTGCTCGTTTCAGGGAAAGAGCTCTAAACCAGTCCTCTTCTGCGTTTAGGCTGGGTCGGTAACATATATATATATTTTCCGGTCTTTCCACCAGAGAAGCATAAAATTGGCGGGCCAGAACCGACCATTTTTCCACTACTTCCCCTCTCTTCTTCACCAAAGCCAGCCCGCTGGATACCAACTGTTGGTCCCAAGGTTGTAGTTCTTCCTCTCGGGCCTGTCCAGCCTTTATTTGGCGCAGCAGGAGATTCCGCTGGCTTAAAACCCGCCGATAAGTTAAGAGCGAATGGCAATAGGCGCGGTCCAGCTGGCTGATTTCTCGATCCAAAAATTGTCGGCGTATAACCGGCGGCCCTTTAACTAGATACAGATCATCAGGGCTAAAGGTGACAGTGGGAAGAATTCCTAAAAGTTCCAGCAAGCGGTGAGGTGCTCCATTAATAGTCAACTCTTTCTTACCCGGATGGTAAACTAAGGTTATTTCTATTTTTCGCTGCTCCCTGTAGACCAAACCCTGGAGGCGAAAGCCGGCACTGCCCAAGCTGATGAGGTCTTTATCCTGGTGATATCGAAAGGATCTACCCGTGGCCAGGTAGGCTATGGCTTCCAGAAGATTAGTTTTGCCGGCACCGTTAGGTCCCACCAGAATATTAAGGCCGCGGTTAAAGGTAAACTCTTTTTGGTAATGATTGCGAAAGCTATGCAAAGAGATTTTAGACAAAAACACAGCCTGCATATCTATTTTTACCCAAGTCTTACCGGTAAAATCAAACAAAAATAATTATCGCTAGCCTGGGGTTGCACGACAATGGGTTTTAAAGCCTCATTTAGCTTTAAAATCACTGTCTCGTCTTCGATCACTTTCAGAGCCTCCAAAAGGTAACGCCCGTTAAGGGCTACCTCTACGCTGGGGCCTGCAATTTCAGCCATTAGTTCTTCTTCTAGCTGCCCTACTTCCGGAGCTTGGCTTAGAAGCTTTAAAGTCTCGCCTATCTTCAAGCGGATAATGGAAGAGCGCAGCTTGGTATCATCCCTGGCGAGCAAGGTAGCTCTTTCCACAGCCAGAGTCAATTCTTCTGTGGGTACTGCTACCTGGGTAAGAAAGCTGGTAGGCAAAACCTGGCGATAAGGGGGAAACTGGCCGTTTAAGAGACGGCTATAAAAGGTTAAATTTTCTGCTATAGCGAAGATATGGCTGCTTCCTATAATTAGAGTTACTTCTTCCTCATCACCGGGTAGGAGCCGGGATAGTTCCAGCAGTGCCTTATGGGGAATAATAGGAGCAATTTCGCCTGTCTTTTCTGATGTATTTATTTTTCCTTCATACAAGGCTAGACGATGGGTGTCGGTGGACACCATAACAAATTTTCCGGTTTCCGGGTGTACCTCCCATAGAATACCGTGATAGATGCTGCGGAGGTCTTCGCTTCCGGCAGCTATCCCTACTTTTTTTACAGCTTCTTTAAATTCTTTGATCGAGATCTTGAAGGAATTAGTTCCAGATGGTTGAGGAAGAGATGGAAATTGATCGGGGTCCATGCTGTGCAATTCTACCTTCGACTGTTGGTAAACTATGCTGACCAGGCCTCCGGGAGAGCCTTTCACAGTGATATTGACTGGAGGCAAATGGCGTACCAGATCAGTAAAGATGCGGGCAGGAAGCAGAAGTTGGCCTTCTTGGGCAACCTCAGCTTCAAAAGAAACAATTATGCCTATTTCCAGATCGGTAGCGTGAAGGGTGAGTTTTTCGTCTTGGGCAGCGAACAAAATTCCGGTTAAAGACGGTAGAGTGCTGGTGGTGGCAATGGCCCGGGAGACTTTTTGAACGGCGTTGGACAGCTGGGGCTGGGCGCAGGTTATGTGCACGTACGGGGAACCTCCTTCTTCATCTTTACCTTGATAGTAATAGTACTGATCAAGGCGTGTGGAAATGTGGATAAGGACAGATGGACCTTGATCAAGAAGGAATTTAAGTTGTGGGTAAAGATGTTTATGGATTCTTTATCTGTTGAATAAGATCGGTGATAACTTGTTGGAGTTCAGGATCTTTTTGCAGATCTTGGGTTATTTTTTCCCAGGCGTGAAGCACAGTGGTATGATCTCGTCCTCCGAATTCTTCTCCTATTTTGGGAAGGGAGGCGTCGGTTAGTTCCCTGGCCAAATACATGGCGATCTGCCTGGGATAGGCTAGGTTGCGGGTGCGCTTTTTGCCTTTAAAATCCTCGGGTTTTAGATTGAAATAGTTGGCTACTTTTTCCTGGATGAGATGAATAGTAATGGGCTTGGGCTTGGCCAGGGATAAAGCATCTTTAAGAATTTTTTCTACAATTTCTAAGGTGAGCTGTTGTTCTGTTAAGGACGCATAAGCTGCTACCCGTATGAAAGCTCCTTCCAACTCGCGTATATTGGTGTCCACTTTCTGGGCGATGAAGAGCATAATTTCGTCTGGTAAGTACAGGTTATCTAGGGAGGCTTTTTTGCGCAAAATGGCTACTCTGGTTTCTAGATCAGGTGGCTGAATATCGGTTATAAGTCCCCATTCAAAACGAGAGCGCAACCGGTCTTCCAGAGTGGGTATTTCTTTTGGTGGACGGTCGCTGGATATTATTATTTGTTTGCTGGCTTCGTATAGCGCATTAAAAGTGTGGAAGAATTCCTCTTGAGTGCGTTCTTTACCAGCTAGGAACTGAATATCATCGATCAGTAATACATCTATGTTACGGTACTTATTGCGAAAGTTCACGGTATCGTTGTCATGGATAGCATTAATAAGTTCATTGGTGAACTTTTCTGAGGAAACATACATAACGCGATAGTGGGGTAAGTGTTGCCTAACATAATGGCCGATAGCCTGCATGAGGTGGGTTTTACCTAAACCTACACCGCCGTATATAAAAAGTGGATTATAGGCCTTGGCCGGCGCTTCGGCTACGGCTAGGGAGGCGGCATGGGCGAAACGGTTACTGTTGCCTACGACAAAGGTGTCAAAGGTATATTTGGGGTTTAAATAGCACAGTTCTTCGTTGCTGGGAGCAGCGGCTGCATTAAGGAAAGTTATATCCTCTTGCCCTGGAGGCAGAGCAATCAGCTGTACGCTGACGTACTGATGAAACACTCTTTCCAGGGTAGTCTGAAGCAGAGAAGAAAAACGGCTTTGGATATAATCTCGGGCAAATTCGTTGGCTACCGCCAGGATGAGGGTGTGGTGTTTAAAAGTCAAAGGACGGGCCTGGCGGAACCAAGTGTCTATAGTGGCAGCTGGCAATTGTTGTTCTAGTAAATGGAGAGCTTGCTGCCAGGCAATCTCCAAATTGATGGGCGGCAAAGAGGACCCCCCTCGATTGTGGATAAGGAGCAAAATGATCTTAACAAAGATGTGGATAACTAGCAACTGGCCTTTTCTTGACAGCAACGAAAAAACTGGGCTATAATTTAACTAAATTGCCGACTATTGCCCTTTTTTAAGACCGAGTAACGTGATGTGGGATTATGGAACTTAAGTCAAATCGGTTTGGCGGGGAGGGAAAGGATTGAAAAGGACTTATCAGCCTAAACGGAAACGGCGCAAAAGAGTGCATGGTTTCTTAAAGCGTATGAGCACCAGGGCGGGCCAGAAGGTTATTAAAAGGCGTCGGCGGAAAGGAAGAAAGAGATTAACTGCTTAAAGGGGGTAGAGATTTGCTATCGGCCGCCCGTAGAATCACCTCTTCAAGGGATTTCCGCCGGGTATACCGCCAGGGCCGTAAAGTGGGAAGTAGAATTTTAACTCTTTACTGGCAGCCTAACGAGTTAGGACTTGTGAGATTTGGCTTTGTAGTTTCTAAAAAGATCGGGCGGTCGGTGGTTCGCAACCGGACCAAAAGGTTGCTAAGAGAAGCTTGTCGCCGCCATTTACATCTTTTCCGGCATGGATTTGACGTCATATTGGTAGCGAGAGAGGGGCTGAAGGAGCTCTCCTACAATGAGGTAGTGAAGGAAGTATTAAGTTTAAGCCGGCGGGCTAAACTATTGGTTAATGAAGGAAACGAAGGACTATGAAGTGCGGTCAAAAAATGGCTATTGTATCGATAAGGCTGTATCAAAGGCTCCTTTCTCCGTGGTTAGGAGCGCACTGCCGGTTTTATCCTAGTTGTTCGGAGTATGCCCTTCAGGCCATTGATCGGTATGGTTTATGGCGGGGCGGGTGGCTTGCTGTGAAGAGGATTGGCCGTTGTCACCCGTGGCACCGCGGTGGTTATGATCCTGTTCCTTAATGCAAAAAGAGGAGGTGAAGCCCTGCCTGCCCTTAAGTTATAAGGATAAGGACATGCAGGCAGGTTAGTTTGGGCGGCTTAATTAACTTCCTTTCGCAATCAATCCAATTTTTCTATAATATTACGGAAGCCATAGGGATACCTAACTACGGATTAGCCATTGTTTTCTTTACCATTGCGGTGAAGATAATTCTATACCCTTTGACTTATAAGCAGCTAAAATCCATGCGGCGCATGCAGGAGCTACAGCCGAAGGTCCAGGAGTTGCAGAAAAAATATAAGAATAACCCCCAAAAAGCTCAAAAAGCAGTATTAGAATTATATCAGGCCGAAAAAATAAATCCTTTTAGCGGCTGTCTGCCTCTTTTGATACAGATGCCCATTTTATTTGCTTTATTTAGTGCTCTGCGGGGGTTCTTTGACCCGGCAGCTAACCCTGGCGTGAGGATGGAACATGCTAATTTTCTCTGGGTACCTAATTTAGGCAGTAGGGATCCTTACTTCATTTTGCCCATCCTGGTAGCGGTTACTACTTTTTTGCAGCAGAAGGCGAGCATGGTTAATCCGCAGGACCAGTCCCAGAAAACTATGCTCATAGTTATGCCTTTACTTATAGGTTGGATGAGCAGCCAGTTTTCAGCCGGGCTGGCCCTTTACTGGGTGGTATTCAGCCTGATGGGTATCTTGGAACAATGGTTCTTGCGCAGGCAGCCGGGGCTGATGAAGGAGGAAGTCAGCGCCAAATGAAGGAAGTGGAGATGACCGGTAGAACGGTGGAGGAGGCTGTAGAAGCGGCCCTTAAAGTTTTAGGTGCCAGAAGAGAAGAGGTGGAGGTCAGGGTCCTGGAAGAAGGTAGCAAAGGTTTTTTGGGGTTGCTGGGGACGCGACAAGCCAAGGTAAAGGTTGTTTTACCTGATAGTCCGGAAAAGGTTATAAAGGAATTTTTGGAGCGGATTTTGCAGGTCATGGCCCTTCAGGCGGGCATAGAGATTAGGCGGCGGGACGAATATTTCTTGGTTAGCTTTCATGGTCGGGAACTGGGAGTCTTGATAGGGCGCAGGGGAGAAACCTTAAATGCTTTAGAATACTTGACCAATCTAGCTGTTAATCGTATTCTAGGTCAGAAGATAAAGATCGTATTGGATGCAGAGGGTTACCGGAAACGTCGGGAACAAGCTTTGGTGCGCTTGGCCCGGCGTTTGTCCGAAAAGGTTAAGCGAACAGGCAACAAAGTAGTGCTGGAACCAATGACGCCACAGGATCGGAGGATTATCCATACTGCCTTGCAGCATGACAGCCAGATTATCACCTTTAGCGAAGGTGAAGAGCCGAACCGCAAAGTGGTTATCTCCTTGCGTAGATAAGAAGGATTGATAAAAAGGGTTGGGCAGCAGGGCGAGGTAGTTAGGTACCCAGTAATACATAAAAAAGTATTACTGGGTTTTGTGTATTTGGGCACCTTATTTGTTGGAGGAATGGGATTTGCTCGAGGATACCATAGCTGCTATTGCTACTCCCCCGGGAGAAGGCGGTATTGGTATCGTGCGCGTAAGTGGCCCGGAGGCGCTAGACATAGCGGGAAAGGTTTTTCGGTCCAAGAGGGGTAAACCTTTAAAAGAAACGGAAAGCCATCGCCTGCGCTTGGGGCTGGCACTAGACCCGGAAAGCGGCGAGGTTTTAGATGAGGTTCTGGCTGCCGTAATGCGAGCGCCCTGCAGTTACACTGCCGAGGATGTGGTGGAGCTTCACTGCCACGGAGGCCCTTTGGCCTGCGCTCGGGTGCTGGAGGCTGTTTTGAAAGCCGGGGCGCGGCTGGCTGAACCGGGTGAATTTACTCGCCGGGCTTTTTTGAACGGTCGGCTGGATCTGGCCCAGGCGGAAGCCATTATAAATATTATTCGCGCACGCAGCCGCCTAGGCCTCGCTGCCGCGGTAGCTCAGCTGGAGGGTAAACTTTCGCGACGTATTAAAGAACTTAAAGATGAAATTACCAGTGTGCTGGCAGCGGTGGAGGCCAGTCTGGATTTTCCGGAGGAAGTAGGAGATGTGAGCCCAGCGGAGAAGGAGCGCTTGGCCAGGGTAAAGGAGGGTATCCTTGAGCTGCTGGCTACCTGGGAAGAGGGCAAAATTTTGAGCCAGGGCATAAAGATCGCCTTGGTAGGGCGGCCTAATGTGGGCAAATCCAGCCTATTGAATGCCCTTTTGCGGGAAGAAAGGGCTATTGTGAGCGATATCCCGGGAACCACCAGGGATACCATTAGTGAGGCCTTGCAGCTGGGAGGTTTTCCTTGCCAACTGGTAGATACAGCTGGCTTGAGGAAGGCTGCTGACGGGCTGGAGCGCTTGGGTATTGCCCGCAGCCGCGCAGCGGTGGCGGCGGCTGATCTGATCTTGTTGGTGATAGATTTGACGTCGGGGGTTACCCCAGAAGATGAAGAAATAGCAGGAGAACTAGGGAATAAACCTGTTATAATTGTAGGCAATAAAGCAGATGCGGTGGATAGCGTAGACCGGGAGGGGCTGGCCCGGTTGGCCGGAGGAAGGCCCTTGGTGGTAGTTTCCGCCAAAAGCGGGGAGGGGCTGGAAGATTTGGCCAGGGCGGTTCGGGATCTCGTTCTGGGCGGCCGGGCCTTTCGCCGTCCAGAGGAACCCCTGCTTTTACGAGAACGGCACCGGGCAGCTTTGGAGAGAGCTTTAAAAAGCGTAGAAGACGCCCTTAAAGCCTGGGAAGAGCGGCTTCCCCTGGATCTGGTGAGTATAGATTTATATGCAGCGTGGCAGTCTATGGGCGAGATTACGGGAGAGACAGCCCGGGAGGATCTGCTGGATCGCATTTTTAGCGAATTTTGTTTGGGAAAATAATTAATTAAACTAAGGATTGAGGGAGAAACGGAGGTGAGTAAGGTGTACTGCGCTGGTGATTATGACGTAATTGTGGTGGGTGCCGGGCATGCTGGATGCGAAGCCGCTCTAGCTGCAGCCAGGCTGGGCTGCCGTACCCTGTTGTTGACTTTGAGCCTGGAGGCTGTGGCCATGATGCCCTGCAACCCGTCCGTGGGCGGCCCGGCCAAAGGTCACTTGGTGCGGGAGATCGACGCCTTAGGCGGCCAGATGGGCCTGAATACGGATCGCAGCCGTATTCAAATACGGCGGCTTAATGTAGGTAAGGGTCCGGCAGTGAGGGCCCTGAGGGCTCAGGCCGATAAGAAACTATACCAGCAACTTATGCTTTTAACCCTTTTGCGGCAGGAAGGTCTGGAGCTGAAGCAGGCAACGGCTACTCGGATAGTGACGGAAGGTGGACGGGTTAAGGGGATAGTAACCCGCACGGGGGCTTTTTTTAGTTGCCGCAGTTTGGTGATTACCACAGGCACCTATTTGCGCGGACGGATAATTATCGGCGATGTGACTTATGAGGGCGGCCCTAACGGCCAGTTTCCGGCCGTTGAGCTGTCGACCAGCCTAAAAGAGTTGGGCCTCAGGATGGGCCGTTTCAAGACGGGTACACCGCCGCGGGTAAATCGCAGGTCTGTGGATTTTTCCTGTATGATCGAGCAGCCCGGGGATGAGGGACCGTTGTATTTCTCCTTCTGGGAGGAAACTCCGGGGCGTCCCAACATTTCCTGCTGGTTAACCCATACTACTGAGAGGACTCATGCTATTATACGGGAGAATCTGCACCGGGCGCCCCTCTTTACCGGGATCATCCAGGGACAGGGGCCGCGGTACTGCCCTTCTATTGAGGATAAAGTGGTCCGGTTTGATCGTCCGGCGCACCAGGTTTTTCTCGAGCCTGAGGGGTTAATGACGGAGGAAATGTACGTGCAGGGCTTATCTACCAGTTTGCCCGAGGATGTGCAGCTGGAGGTTTTGCACAGTATTCCTGGTCTGGAGAGGGCCGAGATGGTCCGACCGGGTTATGCTATCGAGTACGATTATGTGGACCCTACGCAGTTAAAACTGACTCTGGAATGTAAGGAAATACCGGGGCTTTTTCTGGCCGGGCAGATTAACGGTACTTCCGGCTATGAGGAAGCGGCTGCCCAAGGCTTGATGGCCGGCATCAACGCCGCCTGCCTGGCCCAGGAGAGGGAAGGCCTGGTCTTGAGCCGTTCGGAGGCTTATATCGGTGTGCTGATTGACGACCTGGTAACCAGGGGCGTGACGGAACCTTACCGGCTTCTCACTTCGCGGGCCGAGCACCGGTTGCTCCTCCGGGAAGATAATGCCGACCTGCGCCTGGCCGAAAAGGGATATAAGGTGGGGCTGCTGGATGAGGCACGCTTTGAGACTTTTTGCCGTAAACGGGAGGCCATCATGAAGGCTATGGAATATCTACGGCAGGAGTACGTGGGGCCAGACAATGAAGAAGTTATGGAGCTTTTGGCCGAGCGCGGAGAAAGTCTTCTTAAGGGACCTGTCCGTTTGTCGGATTTATTGAAGCGGCCGGGCATAAATCTTTCGGACTTGCAGGACAGGGGATTGGTCCCAGAGCTGGATCCCGCGGTAAGGGAGCAGGTGGAAATTTCCTTGAAATATGAAGGGTATATAGCCAAGGAACAGGCCCAGGTGGAGAGGTTGGCGCGGCTAGAAGGACGCAGGATTCCTCCAGATTTGGATTACCGCCAAATTCGAGGCCTTTCTAAGGAAGGGCAGGATCGCTTGAGCAAGGTACGGCCCGAGTCTATAGGCCAGGCCATGCGCGTGCCGGGAGTAACGCCGGCTGATATAAGTGTACTACTGGTGTATCTGGAGCAAAGGCGGCGGGAACAGTCGCGGACGGCCAATTTATCCTAGCCTGGCTTGGCTCGGTTAGAGAGACATGGGGGTTGTGCAAGTGGCTGGGTCGGCAAGTGAATATAGAGCTCTGGAGCAGTTTTTACTCGAACGGGGGTGGAAAATGGATCCAGAGCAGGTAGAATTGCTGTACAGGTACGGCCAAAGGCTCTTAGAGACCAACAAAGAGATAAATTTAACGTCTGTGGTGGAGGAGAGGGAAGTCTGGCGCAAGCATTTTTTAGATTCCCTTCTCCTTTTTTTTGCCCTGGAAGTTCCTCCGGGCGCTCGGGTGGTGGATGTGGGCAGCGGTGGCGGGTTGCCCGGAATAGTGTTAAAAATATACCGCAGGGACCTGGAGGTAACCCTGGTGGAGAGCGCTAGGAAGAAAACGGTTTTTTTAACGAGGGTGATAGGGGATCTGGGTCTTGAAGGGTTAAATTGTGTGTGGGCGCGGGCAGAGGAACTGGGTCGCCGGGATAATTTCCGCGAAAGCTTTGATATAGCCGTAAGCAGGGGGGTGGCAGCCATGGCTGTTTTGCTGGAGTACTGTCTTCCGTTGCTGAAGGTGGGGGGAAGGATGGTGGCTTATAAAGGCCCCCGGGTGGAGGAGGAATTGGATCAGGCCCGGCAGGCTTTACGATTGCTGGGGGGACAGGTGGAAAGGATATGGTCTGGCTGTCTGCCGGACAAGGGAGAAGAGCGGCGGCTAGTAGTTGTACGGAAGGTTGTGCCTACTGGTCCTGCGTGGCCACGTAGGCCGGGCATGCCGGAGAAAAGACCGCTTTAGCTTAAGGTGGAATTTTGCTATAGTAAGTAATGAAGGGACGGGGTGGGTCGGTTAAAATAATGGCAGGTGGAGAAACTGGTGAGGGAGAGAAAGGTATGGGCAGAGTAATTGCCGTGGCCAATCAAAAAGGAGGGGTGGGCAAGACTACTACTGCGGTAAACTTGAGCGCTTCCCTGGCAGAAGAGGGGAAAAAGGTGCTGCTGGTAGATATTGATCCCCAGGGCAATGCTACCAGCGGGTTGGGAGTGGATCGGTTTAAACTGGAGCATTGCATGTATGATGTGTTAATTCATGGCCTGCCTCTGGAAGGGATTATTATAGCTACGAACATAAAAGGCCTGGATTTGGCTCCTGCCACCATTGAACTGGCTGGAGCCGAGGTGGAGCTGGTGGGCGCCATTTCCCGTGAGGGTAAGCTAAAGAGGGCCTTAAAGGATGTGCGGGAACGCTATGATTTTGTTTTTATCGATTGTCCCCCTTCCCTCGGCCTCCTTACTTTAAATGCCCTGGCGGCTGCTGATCGCGTTTTAATACCTATCCAGTGCGAATATTATGCTCTGGAGGGATTAGGCCAGTTAATGAATACGGTACAGCTGGTGGCGCGGCACCTGAACCCGGGGTTAGAGGTGGAAGGAGTGGTTCTTACCATGTTCGATCCGCGGACCAATTTGTCCTTGCAGGTGGTGGACGAAGTCAAGGGATATTTTGGAAACAAGGTGTTTAGCAGCATTATTCCAAGGAATGTGAGGCTGAGTGAAGCACCTAGCCATGGATTGCCTATCACTATATATGATCCGCGTTCGCGCGGAGCAGAGGCATACAGAGAGTTGGCCAGGGAGGTGCTGGCCAATGGCTAAGAGGGGCTTGGGCCGGGGTTTGAGCGCTTTGTTGCCGGAAGTCAAGGAAATAGGTGGTGAGGTTCGGCATTTAAACATTGACCTGATCGTGGCCGGGCGCCACCAGCCGCGTGAGGATTTTGATCAGGAAAAACTGGAAGAGCTAGCGGCTTCTATTCGCAGCCATGGGGTAATCCAACCCGTAGTGGTGCGGCCTTTAGGTGATGGGAGATATGAACTGGTGGCCGGGGAGCGGCGGTGGCGGGCTTGTCGCTTGGCGGGTGTGAAAGAGGTTCCGGCGCTGGTTCGCGATTTAAGCGAGAGGGACGTAGCGGAGATAGCTTTGATAGAAAACCTTCAGCGGGAGGATTTAAATCCCCTAGAGGAAGCCCGGGCTTACCAGACACTGATTACGGAGTACGGTCTTACCCAGGAAGAGGTGGGTGCGAGGGTGGGTAAAAGCCGGCCGGTGATAGCTAATGCTTTACGCCTGCTCCAGCTACCCTTGGCCATCCAGGAAATGTTGCGCGCAGGTCAGTTAACTGCTGGACATGCCCGGGCCCTTCTAGCCGTGGAGGATGAAGAAGTGCAGCTACAGGTGGCTGCGCGAGTGGTGCAGGAAAAATTAAGCGTCAGGGAGACGGAGGATTTAGTAAGGAAACTTCAATCTAGGGAGAAAAAAACCGGGCCATCGGTCAAAAGAGAGGAGACGAAATCCACGCCTTGGCCCTTGATGTCCGTGGAAGAGGTGTTGGAGGAAAGATTGGGAACGGTGGTCAAAGTCCGGCCTTTGCAGAAAGGCGGCCGCATCGAGATATACTTTTATAGCCAGGAGGAGCTTCACCGGCTGGTGGAGGAATTGACCCATCTCCATCTTTCGGAATGAGAAACCGATGTTTCACGTGAAACAATATATTGTTCAAAGGATTGTGCGATATGATAGCCAACTTTATAAATGCTGTAGCCATACTCCTAGGAACAACACTAGGCAGACTTTTGGGCGTTCGCCTTCCTGAAAGGCTAGTGGAAACCCTTTTTCAAGCTCTGGGCCTTGGAATTCTTTTAACAGGAGCCACTATGGCCCTGCAAGGGGAAAAAATAATCCCCATCATTATAAGCCTGATCTTAGGGGCCACCATAGGTGAAATAATCAATCTGGAAGGCCTGCTGGAGGCGCTGGGACGAAAGTTGGAAAAAGGTCTGGGAAGCGACCACGGAGATTTCGGCCGCGCCTTCGTGGGAGCTAGCCTAATATACTGCGTAGGCGCCATGGCCATCACTGGCGCCCTAGAAGCGGGGCTGAACCACAATTATACTACCCTCTATGTTAAATCCCTTCTGGATGGTACGCTGGCAGTGATTTTGACCACTAAGCTGGGAATAGGGGTAGGTTTTTCCGCCTTGAGCGTCCTGGTCTATCAGGGCACCCTTACCCTCGGTGCTACTTGGATAGCTCCTTTTTTGGACCCGGCGGTGGTCAAGGAGATCACGGCTACCGGGGGATTGTTGATCATGGCTATAGCTCTGAACCTCCTGAAGATTAAAGAATTCCGGGTAGGCAACTTGTTGCCGGCCATTTTTCTGGTGGGTATATTGGTTAGCTTTTTTTAAGAAAATAGCAAAGGGAGGATGGAAGGTATGCGCTGTCCCCTGTGCGATGTATCTATGAAGGAAGTAGAGCGCCGCGGAGTTTTAATCGATGTTTGCCCGGAATGCCGGGGCGTCTGGCTCGACCGGGGCGAACTGGATAAACTGCTCGCCACTGTCGGACACCATGAGGAAGAGGCATCCTATGAAGAAAACACTACATGGAAGGGAACGCACCATAAACCTAGAAAGCACCGCAGCTTGCTGAAGGAAATTTTTGACTTCGATTTTTTTGACTAACAAGTACCAGGTGGCCCTCGACCACCTTAGGGCCAGTAAACCCTCAGTTCCTCTATTTCAGCAACCGGACCTTGACAGAGGAAATCCCAGGACCCATAAACAGAGCTGGTTTGCCCCCATCCATGGGTCTAACATGGAACTTTCCTGGCGCAAAGCTTCATATTTCACCTCACTCCGGCAGCCAAGCGCTACCGAATGGGGTCGGTAAGCTTAACACCAGGTGGCCAGTAATTCAATACTCATATCCCCTTCGGCCAGGTTCACGCGGACACCGGAGGCCTATTCGAAGGGGAGGAAAGGTTTGTGCCAGCCACAGGGCTGCGTGTACCCGGTCAGGTAAACAAAAAATATCCAACAGAAATAGCCAGGCTACAAGAGCGCCTGGCTAAGGTAACGCAATTACTGGAAGAAAAGGCCAAGCCCTAAGCTTAAGACCCCGACTAACCTTCGACTAGTTCTGGTGGCGGACCACCTGCCCTTGCAGCGCTTAGGGCAGCGACGTACACTTCCTTTAGGGGTATATTCTGCTCCTGAGCTACCTTGCGGCAGGATTCATACTCTGGAGCGAGATTGAGGCTTAAGCCATCCCCTGTCCCCGTCCGAAAGGCGCCCCATTTCACTAGTACCGGCCCATAAGGCGTTTCCACGGTAACTACCTGGCGGCGCGCCACTAACCGGGCTTCCTCGCGGAAGCGTACGCCCAGAGTGCTGGAATGACGGAAGAGGGTAGCCACTACTTGATCCAAGCTGCTTTTGGGGCATAAGGCTGTAAACACCATGCCGGGGCGGCCCTTCTTCATGTATACGGGCGCAAAGAAGGCATCTACTGCGCCGGCGGCCAGGCTTTGTTCCACCAGGTAGGGGAAAAGCTCTGGATTCATATCATCCACGGTAGTCTCTACTACCATGATTTTTTCCTCCTCCGGGGAACCCTTCTGGGCCTCACCTAAGAGGAGCCGCAGAAAATTGGGCCGGGGAAGTCTGGTTTTACCCGAACCATAGCCGCAGGAAATCAACTTCATGGGCGGCACAGGACCAAAGGAAGCAGCTAAAGTAGTGATCAGGGCTGCGCCGGTGGGCGTCACCAGCTCGCATTTTACCTCGCTGCCGTAAACTGGGTAACCCTCTAGTAGATAGGTAGTAGCCGGCGCCGGGACTGGGAGTTCACCGTGACGGCAGCGCACCCAGCCTGAGCCCAGGGGCAAAGCAGAGGAATAGATCTCTTCTACCCCCAAGAGATAAAGCCCCAGACAGGTGCCGACAATGTCGATAATGGCGTCCACCGCGCCCACCTCGTGAAAGTGCACATGGTGGGAGGAAATTCCGTGGACTCTGGCCTCCGCGGCCGCCAGGCGTCGAAAGACAGTTATGGCTTTCTCCTTTACAGGCTGAGGCAAAGAAGACGCGGTGATGATCTCCTCAATATCATGAAGATGGCGCTCCGGCTGTGGCCCTTCTACTGCTACCTCCACATCCATACCCTCTATGCCATACTGCTGGACCCGCTTAACCTTTAGATTCCAGCCCTGAAGGGGTAGGGTCTTTAAACCCGCCTCCAGTTCGGCCAGAGGCAGGCCACAAGCTAACAAAGCTCCCAAGCACATATCTCCGCTGATCCCCGAAAAACAATCGAAATAAGCTACCTTCAATTCCCCTAACCCCCTATGCTTGCCGATTAGCAAGGACTTCATTCATACTGCCGCTGCGGTAACCCTCGAGATCCAGGGTTATATAAGTGAAACCCAATTCCTTTAAAGTGGAAATCACCTGCTGCCGGACTTTGTCGTTTATGAGCAGAGGGAAGGCCTGGGGGTTCACTTCCAACCGGGCCAGGGAGCCGTGGTGGCGCAGGCGCACTTCTTTAAGCCCCAGCTTCCGCAAGAAACTCTCTCCTGCCTCAATTTGGGCTATCTTTTCCTTGGTAATGGGCTCTCCATAGGGAATACGAGAAGAAAGGCAGGCCATGGACGGTTTGTCCCAGGTGGGCAGGTTGTAATAGCGCGAAAGCTGCCGGATTTCCTCTTTGGTCAGGCCTACCTCCATTAAAGGGCTTCGCACACCAAAGGCCCGCGCGGCCCGCATGCCGGGGCGAAAATCGCCCTGATCACTAGCATTGGAGCCATCCACCACTACCTTTAAACCCCGGGAAGCAGCAATTTCCTTAAGGAGGCCAAAAAGCTCACTTTTGCAATAGTAACAGCGATCTACCGGGTTAGAACAAAATTCCGGGTTATCCATTTCCTTGCTCTCTATTATCAAGTGCTCCACACCCAGGCTCCGGGCTATTTCTTTAGCTTCCTCTAGCTCCGACTGGGTATAGGTGGGCGAGGTAGCTGTCACGGCCAACACCCGCTCAGTCACTTCCTTGGCTACGCGGAGCAAGAAGGTACTATCTACCCCGCCGGAAAAGGCCACCAAAATACTTCCCATAGCAGCTAGATTTTGCCTTAAATGCTCAAGCTTACCTAGCAATTCTGGTGCAAGCATAATTTTCCCCCCTTTTTGCCCGATTTTACCCCAGGGCCAGAAAACCTGTCAATGAGCAAGGATATTTTTCGAGCAGGACGAACAGAGTCAAAAATAAAAAGGGAAAAGCCGCCTGCATGTGGAATTAAAATGCAGCTAAAGATTAGATAAAAAGGAGCAGGTGGTGATAGCATTGGACTATATAGTTCAGCTTTTTGTCCCCTACCTTCCCTATGCAGTAATAGTCTGCCTTTTACTTACCGCCCTGCTTCTGGTCCTTTTATTTTCCCTCTGGGCTGAAGTGCGGCGTCTGGAGAAAAGGTTAAGGCGGCTGGCCGGGACTGGAGACGGGCAGGATCTGGCGGCAGTGCTGGAGCGTTTTCGGGATTTGAAAGAGGTAAAAGATACTATAGACCGCCTGGAAGAAAAATTGGGGGACATTCTCCAGTACCTGGAGGGTACTTTGTGCCGGGTAGGCATGGTGCGCTTTAATGCTTTTCCAGATACCGGCAGCGATCTAAGCTTTGCCCTGGCGGTGCTCTCCAAGGCAGGAGACGGCTTTATACTTACCAGCCTATATTCGCGGGACGAAACGAGGGTATTCTTAAAGCCGGTGAGGCGAGCCAAGGCCCTTTATCGGTTAAGCGAAGAAGAAGAAAAGGCTTTGGGGATTGCCTTGGGTTTGGTAACAGACTGATGGGGGCAAAATAAGCCCAGGGGTGATGGTTGATGATCTTTAGCAACCGCCTGGATGCAGGGCAAAAGTTAGCGGCCTCCCTAAAGCAGTATGCTGGCAAGGACGTCCTGGTACTGGCCATCCCGCGCGGTGGAGTGGTGGTGGCCAAGCCAGTAGCGGAGACCTTGCAGGCCGAACTGGATGTGATTATTCCCCGCAAAGTGGGGGCACCGGGTAACCCGGAACTGGCTGTAGCTGCCGTAGCCCCTGATGGTATGGTTATATACAATGATCAAATTTTAAGCGCTTTAAGGCTCGATAAAGAGGACCTGGCTCCGGCTGTGGCCCGTGAGCTGGCTGAAATAAGGCGCAGGATACGAGTTTACCGGGGAGAAAAAGAAGAACCCAAGGTAAAAGGCCGGACAGTAATAGTTATAGACGATGGGCTGGCTACTGGGCTTACCATGGAGGCAGCTTTAGTTTCCCTGGCCAAGAGAGCGCCCCAGGCACTGGTCCTGGCAGTACCCGTAGCACCGCCCGATACTATAGAGCGGCTGCGCCCTCTGGTCAACGAGATTGTCTGCCTGGTCACCCCGGAACCCTTTTATGCAGTAGGTGAGTTTTATTATTCCTTTCCTCAGGTGGAGGATGGGGAGGTGCTGGCCCTCCTCCACGGGGATCACTGGAAGCCCTGAGCAGCAGGCAGGCTATCTCCTAGTCCATAGGCCTGGCGCACGCCATGGTAGATGGCCTGGGCAATTTGATCGGCCATGCGCATGACTAGGCTCAGGCGCGTATTTTGTAGGACAAAATATTCCATATAGCCCCCCACATTGACAATGCCAGTGAAGTGGAGGTCTCCCACAGCCGGCAAATTTTTATTTACTCCGGCTCCGGGTTTGAGGGCACCGGGGGCTAGGGTAATGCTGCCTACGCTTTCCGAATGTCCCAGGCAGGCATCGATGGCAATAATAAAGGGGTTGGAGTAAGCAGCATTTATCAGGTCCAATTTTTCCGTGAGGTTGCTGGCGTGAACCGGTTCCTCCAGAGTACCATAGATGGCCACGGGGAGGTCAGGGTAGGAACCGAGTTTGCTCCCCACCAGGGGACCCAGGCTGTCGCCGGTAGAGCGATCAGTACCAATGCCCACGACTACCAGGGGCCGGCTATTGGCTGGATTTAGCTGGGCAAGGTATTCTTGCAGGGCCGCACTCAGCTTTTGTACCACTAGGGGGTCCTGGTAATGATACTTGATCTTAGGCGTCGGGTTTAACTCTATAGACCAATTGCGGGGGAGAAAAGGGAATGTAACCATACCTTACCTCCTGCTATAATCTCGTGCCTAGAGTATATGCCAGCCGGGCCTTTTTTATACTTTTTTGGTACCCACCAGCGTAAAATATATTGGACTTAAAAAGCAAAAGGAGGAGATCTTTTGCGCTGGTGGTCAGAACTAGCCACGGCCTGCGCTTATATAGGAACAGTAATCGGTGCTGGCTTCGCCTCCGGTCAGGAATTAGTCCAGTTTTTCCTTATTTTAGGGCACCAGGCTTTAGCGTCCCTCCTCCTGGTTACCTGGCTTTTTAGCACAGGAGGTTTTCTCCTGCGCGCCTTGGCTTGCCGCCTGGGCACTACATCTTACCGGGATTTTCTGGACGCCTTTTTAGGCCAGGGGGGCCGAGTGGCCGACGGAGTGCTAATGGCTTTCCTCTTCGGCAGCCTGGTGATTATGTTTGCGGGTGCTGGAGCAGTGGTCCAGGAGCACTTGGGTTTCCCGGCCTGGGCGGGAGGTGCAGCAGCGGCTGGCTTTACACTGGTTACAGTAGTGGCCCGGAGCCGGGGAGTATTATTAGTAAATACCCTGTTAATACCGGTTTTGGTTATTTATCTCGCCCTTATTGGGCTTTATAACTTTCACTCAACTCCTGTAAAACCCCTGCCGGCAAGCTCCCCCTTTTTAGTCCCCAACTGGATTCTGAATAGCTTTCTCTATGTAACTTATAATATGGTAGGCCCTATTGTTTTGTTTACTTCCCTTCCACCCCATCAGGGGGGTAAATGGGGCGCCTTTGTTGGCGGGCTGATCCTGGGAATCTTAGCCTTGCTTCTCGTTGTAGCACTAGGCGGGCTGGGACAAGAGGAGGTAACCAGCCCGGTACCCGTCTTGGCCTTAGTCAATCGCCTACCCCCTCCCTGGCAAACCATCTATGCCTTCAATTTATGGGTGGCCATGGTAACTACGGCTATGACCTCGGCCTTTGGGCTCGTTGAGCGCCTGGCGCGGGGAGGATGTCTGACCCCTACCTGGATCAGCTTCTTAATCATCAGCTTGGCCCTACCCCTTTCAGGCCTAGGCTTCGCCCGCCTGGTAGGGTATATTTATCCCTTTTTCGGTTATCTTATTTTATTTCTTCTGCTGGGTGGCGGTCTCTGGCAGTGTCTAAAAAAGCTTAGGCGACAAAGGTAAAGCAAAGGGGCTTCTTCGGGAGGATTTTCGCCCGTAGTTGTCGAAAAATATGTATAATCAAGGGCCAGAAAGGGGTGCATATAAATTTATGCCAGCCCGATCACGGGGGACAAAAATAAAACAGGGATACCGCTTTACCGGTGTGCTCCTTTTAGCCGTGGCCCTTCTATTTCTTTGGAGCTATGGCTGTGGACGCAAAACCCGGGTGTCTGCTACACCTGCACCTGCTTCTGTTAAGCAGACCCGCCCTATTTTATACGAGCATGAGTTGCGGCAGGTGTTAATCTACCATGCTACCTCCGATCTTCGCTATCTGGTGCCGGTGACGGTAGTTATCAATCCTACCCGTGAGGTAGCCAAAACAGCAGTAGAAAAGCTCCTGGCCGGTCCGGCGGAAGACAGTCTGGCTCGTACCATGCCCGAAGGAGTTAAGCTTAGGGAGGTATATTCCTTCTCAGGGGAAAAAATAGCTTACGTGGATTTGACTAGCGATCTTCTTAAGCTTAAGAATACCAGAGAGGCCGACTTGGCCGTTAGGTCGCTGATACTTACCCTTACCGAGTTAAAAGACATTGAAGGAGTCAGAATCTTAGTAGAAGGGCAGGTTATACCAGAACTGGTAGGGATAAAACTGGATGAAACCTTTAAGCGCCCACCATGGATAAATAGCCTCCTTAAAGGTCAACAAAAAGTAACTACAGTTCAGGTGTACTTCAGTGACAAGAATGCCCTGCACCTCATACCGGTTGCCCTGGCTGCCCAGGCAACCAAAGAAGAAGATTTGCCCCGAGCAGCTCTAATAGCCCTTTTAACGGGACCGCCCGAGGATAGCGGCCTGCTCCCCACTGTCTGGCCAGGTACCAGGTTGAGAAACTTTTATATTCAAGATGGGATAGCCTTTGTAGACTTAAGTAGGGAAGCCATCGCCTACGGTGGGGGATCCACTGCGGAAACCATTTTTATAAATTCCCTCCTATGGACCCTGACTCAATTTCCCTCCATCAATAGAGTACAATTGTTGATCGAGGGGGAGAAAAAGGATTACCTGCCGGAGGGTACTCCTATTAAAGAACCCCTACCCCGTCCGGGATACCTTAATGTGGTCCATAAATAGGGTGGGGTTTTGAGGGGTCCCCAGCAAGATTTAGCTTGCTGGGGACACTGCTCAATGGAGATCGATCTGGATGCGCTTTTGGCGTTGCCGGGCAGCCTTCGGGATGCGAATTTCCAGGATACCGTTCTTGTAAGAAGCTGTTGCTTTTTCTGGTTCCACTTCTGCCGGCAGGCTGATGGTCCGGGAAAAGGTGCCGTAAAAGCGTTCGGAGCGGAAGTAGTCTTGCTGAGTAGCCTCCTGGGCGCGCTTGACCTCGCCCCGGACGGTGAGGCTGTTCTCCGTGGCCGTAATTTCTACGTCGTCCTTGGAGACCAGGCCGGGCAACTCGGCGGTGACCACTACTTCCGAGGCCGTCTGGTAAAGGTCGATGCGCGGTCCGGCTTCCAGCGGGCCAAACCACCTTCCTAACCAATTACGCATCATTTCTTCCCGCAAATCGGCTAGCTCACGCCAGGGTCGCCAGGGTGTAATCTCCACGGGCTATCACCCTCCCTTAACCTAATGTTTACTTATTAGCTTTTATAGTTTGGGCGATATTATGCATGAAAAGGAGTTTGATCAAAGCTGATGGGGGAAATTATGGAGGCAAACCAAATTCCGGTCGCGGAATACCAGCAAAGGGTAGCTCTTTTTCAAAAAAAGCTACAGGAAAAAGAGTTGGACGGAGCGCTGATTTACCAGAAGGCGGATCTTTTTTATTTAAGCGGAACAGCTCAGGATTGCCACCTTTTTGTCCCTGCCACAGGTGAGCCTTGTTTGCTAGTGTATCAAGATTTTGAACGCGTTAAAGAGGAGACTGCCTGGGAAAAAGTAATACCTCTCTCTAGTTTGAGAGACATATTCGCTTGTCTGAGAGATCTGGGCTTCCTGCCCTCGAGACGGCTGGGGTTAGAGATGGATATTATTTCCTGGAAGGTTTTCACCCGTTACCAGAAAGCCCTTCCAGATTGTGAGTGGGAGGATATTAGCCCTGACATTCGTTCCTTGCGCGCAATTAAGTCAGCCCAGGAACTTCAAGCTTTGCGCCAGTCCGCAACCAAACATGCGGCCGTATTTCGTTACATAGGAGAATGGGTGAAGCCGGGGATGACAGAACTGGAAATTGCTGCTGAGTTTGAAGCACATGCCCGCCGCTTGGGACACCAGGGCAGGGTGCGCTTCCGAGGTTATGAGCAAGGCATGCCCCCTGGCATGGTAGCCGCCGGAGTGAATGCGGCTTATGGTGCCGGGAACCCCTGGACTTTGATCGGCCGCGGGTTATCCGCCTTCTATCCTATGGGTGCTAGCACCCGTAAATGGGAGAAAGGAGAGCCCCTGGTAATCGATTATGCCGGAGTATACGGCGATTATCTTGTAGATCAAACGCGAGTATATTTTGCCGGAGAAGTTCCCCGACACTTGCGGGAGGCGCAAAAAGTGGCGGAGGAAATTGCTGTCCTGGTGGCAGATCGGGCCAGGCCCGGAGTAACCGCGGGAGAACTTTACGATCTGGCTTTGAGGAAGGCCCAAGAAGCTGGGCTGGCCGAACACTTCATGGGCTGGGGCAAGCAGGCGGTTTATATCGGCCACGGCGTGGGGCTGGAACTTAACGAGTGGCCGGTTCTGGCTCGAGGGGACAGGACTGTACTGGCTTGCGGTATGGTCATTGCCGTGGAACCCAAATTTGTCTTCCCCGGCATAGGAGCGGTAGGAGTAGAGGATACTTACGTAGTGACGGAAGCCGGCGCAGAAGCTTTAACCAGTTGCTAAATTATACTCTGGATCTTATAATGGCAGGAAGAAACCGAGGTGGCTAAAATGGAACCAAAGGAATTGCTGCGCCGTTTGCCGGCTGTCCATGAAATATTACAATGTCCGGAACTGGCCACGGCTGTGGAACAGGACCGGATAAGGGCCAGGACTTGTGTCCGGCAGGTGCTAAATAATTGGCGGGAACGCATTTTGCGGGAGAAAATAAATCCTCCTCTACCCCAGGAATTGGCAGCTGAGGCAGCTGCCCTTTTTAGCCATATGGACCGGCCCAGCTTGCGCAGGATAATTAACGCTACCGGAGTTGTCCTACATACTAATCTTGGCCGAGCTATTTTAAGCCCGTCGGCCTTGGCTGCTGTAGAGATGTGCGCGGGGCATTATACCAATTTAGAGTTAGACCTAGCTACCGGGGAAAGGGGCAGCCGCTATAGCCACGTGGTGGGTCTGCTCCGTGAGATCACCGGCGCCGAGGCGGCCCTGGTGGTAAACAACAATGCTGCAGCGGTACTCCTATGCCTGGCAGCCCTGGCCGCCGGGCGGGAGACCATCGTGTCCCGCGGCCAGCTGGTGGAGATCGGAGGCGCTTTTCGGGTGCCGGAAGTTATGGCCCAGAGCGGCACTCGGCTGGTAGAAGTCGGCACTACCAATAAGACTTATATTAACGATTATGAAAGGGCTATTACCCCCGATACTGCT
Organism: Thermanaeromonas sp. DSM 22490; assembly: GCF_056378755.1. Lineage (NCBI taxonomy): Bacteria > Bacillati > Bacillota > Clostridia > Neomoorellales > Neomoorellaceae > Thermanaeromonas > Thermanaeromonas sp. DSM 22490. The sequence continues at coordinate 53,907 of NZ_JBJHHE010000015.1, read as the reverse complement.
TTGCTCCTCAAGGTCCATCCCAGCAATTACCGGATCTTGGGCTTTACCCAGGAAGTAACTACGGCCGAACTGGTAAGCCTTGGCCGCAAGTATAATATCCCTGTAATGGAAGACCTAGGCAGCGGCTGCTTCCTGGACCTGAAAAGTTACGGTTTAAGGGACGAGCCTACTGTGCAGGAAGAAGTCGCTGCCGGTGTGGACCTTCTTACTTTCAGCGGGGACAAGTTGCTGGGCGGACCGCAGGCAGGGATCATTGTAGGCCGGGAATATCTAATTAAAACTATTGCCAAGCATCCCTTAAACCGGGCCCTGCGCATAGACAAGATGACCCTGGCCGCCTTGGAAGCTACCTTAAGGGCCTACCGGGACCCGGAGAAGGCGCGCCGGGAAATACCAGCTTTGTGGCTTTTAACTATGCCCCAGGAGGAGCTCAAGCAGCGGGCAAAAAAGCTGTATCAACTTTTGGCGGAAAAATTGGGGCAGAAAGCCGAACTCAAGTTAAGCCAAGTGTTCTCCCAGGTCGGAGGCGGCGCGTTGCCCCTAGCCGAGATACCTTCGTGGGGGATAACAGTGCGGCCCTTCCAATTCAGCGCGGCCCAAACGGCAGAGCGGCTGCGCCAGGGAGAACCTCCTGTCCTCACCCGAATACAGGAGGATGCCCTCGTCCTGGACATACGCACTGTTTTACCAGGGGAAGAGATAGAGTTAGTCCGGGTTTTGGTCAAGGTTTTAGAATGAGGGGGAAGCACCTTGGATTATGTGGTCATAGGGACGGCTGGCCATGTAGATCACGGCAAAACAGAGCTAGTCAAGTCCTTAACCGGTGTGGATACCGATCGGTTAAAGGAGGAAAAGGAGCGGGGTATTTCTATAGAGTTGGGATTTGCGCCTTTAAGTTTGCCCGACGGTCGCCAGCTAGGGCTGGTAGATGTGCCGGGCCACGAACGTTTTATCCGCCAGATGTTGGCCGGAGTGGCAGGCATTGATTTGGTGCTTTTAGTGGTAGCCGCCGATGAGGGGGTTATGCCTCAAACTAAGGAACATCTGGCCATAATCGACCTTTTGCAGATCAAGAGGGGTATCCTGGTCCTGACCAAGATAGATCTGGTGGAGGAAGAGTGGCTGGCCTTGGTAGAAGAAGAGGTGCGAGAGGCGGTTAAAGGGACCGTACTGGAAAACGCTCCCCTAGTGCGGGTTTCGGCCCTGACGGGGGAGGGGATACCGGAGTTAAGGGAGCTCTTAGCCAGGCTTACCCGGGAGATACCGCCACGACCAGTGGCGGGCAGGATAAGATTGCCCGTTGACCGGGTATTTTCCCTGCCCGGTTTTGGCACTATTGTGACCGGAACCTTGTGGTCGGGGACTATTAAGGTAGGCAGTGAAGTAGAAATCCAGCCAGAGGGCTTAAAGAGCAGGGCGCGGGGTCTACAGGTTCACGGCCGGCCGGTGGACCGGGCCCAGGCGGGCCAGCGGGTTGCAATTAACCTTTCGGGGATAGAAGTAGAAGACGTTCACCGGGGGAGTGTTTTGGTGGAGCCAGGTCTGTGGCAACCGGTCCTGAGGCTGGATGTCAGTCTAAAACTTTTGCCTGAGGTAAAGCCCTTAAAGCACAGGCAGCGAGTACGCTTTTACCTGGGCACCAAAGAAGCCTTTGGCCGGGTGGTTTTGCTGGACAGGGAGGAGCTGGAAGGCGGCGCAACTGCTTTTGCCCAGCTCCTGTTAGAGGAACCGGTGGTAGCCGCACCCCGGGATCGTTTCATCCTCCGCACTTATTCTCCCCTGGAGACCATCGGTGGGGGTGAAATCATTGCCGTAAATCCGCCCCACCACCGGCGCTTCCAGGAGGAAGTGATTAAAACTCTGGCCAAGCGCCTGACCGGCACGTCTGGAGATATCCTGCTGTCTATAGTTGGTGAAGAAAGGGAAGGGGTGGAACTCCGCCGGGCAGCAGCCCGCGCAGCTCTGGGCTGGCAGGAGGCCCAGCAAATTTTAACACAGGCGGCCCAGGAGGGGAAGGTTATCCTTTTGCCGGCGGCTGAGGGGGATTCCTATGTGGTTACCCCAGCGGTTTTAGAACGCTGGTGGAAAATGGCCCGCGAGGCCCTGGAAGAATTTCACCGGCGTTATCCTTTAAGGGCTGGACTGCCCAAGGAGGAGTTGAGGACGCGTTTCTTTGACCGACTCGACTGGCGTACCTTCCAGGGATTGCTGGAACATTGGGTAAAGAAAGGGAAAATTGAGCTAGCTGGCAATAGTATTGTATTGGCCGGTTATAGGACGGAAATGGATGCTCGCCAGAAGAAGGCTGTAGAACAGCTCGTGGAGAGGTATAGGCAAGGCCATTTTCAACCGCCTTCGCCAGAAGAGGCCTGTAAAGATTTGGGTTTATCTCCGGCTGAACTGGAAGAATTGTTACATTACCTCGCTCGCCAGGGTATCTTAGTCAAGGTGACTGAAGGGCTTTATTTTCACCAGGAGGCTCTGAAGGCAGCCCAAGAAAAGATAAGAAAACTAGGAGAGAAGGGGACTTTTACCCTGGCTGAGGCGCGCGACGTTTTGGGGAGCTCACGCAAGTATGTTTTGCCCCTCCTGGAATATTTGGACCAAATAAAGTTCACCCGGCGTATAGGCGATAAGAGGATAGTGGTCGGTTAAAGCTTTACAGGGGTGAAGCAAACATGAAAGTGGTGGTAAGCCTTTCCCGGCGGACAGAGCCCTATTTTTATGCTGAAAGGCTGGCGAGCTTTTTAAGCAGCCGTTATCCGCCGGAGCGAGTCCATACGGTGGTGGTCTGGACCAAGTTCCCCCAGGCGGTTTTAGACCGAATGCGCAGGGTGCTCAAGGCTTACTCCCAAGTTTATGTGCATCTTACCATCACGGGGTTAGGAGGTACTCCGGTAGAGCCCAGGGTTCCTCCGCCGGAACAAACCCTGGCCCAGATTCCAGCCCTTATAGATTTTCTGGGCGACCCCCGTCGCCTAAGGGTGCGACCTGACCCTCTGCTCATTTTCCAGCGCGGCCGGGAGACCTTTTCCAATATAGAAACGGCAGCCGGCATCATACGAGAGGCGGCGGCTCTGGGAGTACAAACCTTTTCCACTTCTTTTGTGGAGCTCTACCCCAAAGTAAAGCGCAGGTTGGAGCAGCGGGGGTGGAGTGCTGCCCCTTTTACTGCGGCGAAGCGTCAACAGGTCTGGAACCAGCTAGCCGGTGTAGCAGCTTTATACGGGGCGACCCTTCATGCCTGCTGTATCCCGGAACGGCCGCTTTCCCGTTGCATTGATGGACACCTTTTAACCGCCCTTCACCCTGGGGGTGAGCCATGCCGCCTGGATAAAGCTCAAGGCCAGCGAACCCGGTGCGGGTGTACCCATTCTGTTGACCTGGGTTGGTATAATATGAGCTGCCCTTCCGGTTGCCTTTACTGTTACGCCAACGCTATTTAGGGATTTTGACTAAAACACAATATTTACGAAGTCTTCCTTCGCTACCACTGGAGCAGAAGGGGAGCAGAAGCGGAGTGGAAGCGGAGAGGGTCTTCGGTACCCAGCGTAATGGATTTAGCGAACAAACTGGATATATTGCAGACAACCGGAGTTGTGGGAAAAAGCCAGCGTCAGACTGGGAATGAGACTTATTATCTTCGGTGAAAAAAGACTTGCTTTCACGATAGGCCTGTGCTAAAATTTGTTGCAAACTAAAGGATAAAGTCAAAGCTAAAATGATGAGGGGGAGGAGGCGCGGCCCACTCCGGTAGGCGAGAGAGCTGGTGGCTGGTGGGAACCAGCCCGGAGGCTGCTGCCAGGCACCCCTGAGTGGCCGGTGAGAAATCCGCTTTGAGGGGTTCCTTAGCGGAGCAAATCGGCCCGGTCATGTCCGTTACGCATGCAGAGGGGGTCAGGATAGGCTTTGAGGGCCTTCCTGGCCAAGTAGGGTGGCACCGCGGGTTAACTCCCGTCCCTGACGAAAAAGGCAGGGACGGGAGTTTTTATTTAGTGAGATTTAAAGCAAGGGGGAAGGATTGGAGTATGACTGACAAGCAAATATTGCTTCTACCGGGGCCTACACCGGTACCGCCCCGGGTGGCTATGGCCATGGCCCGGCCTGCCATCAATCACCGGGGCCCCGAATTCGCCGAACTTCTGCACGAGGTAACCACGGGTCTAAAAGACGTCTTCCAGACCCAAAACGACGTAGTCATCCTGACTGCTTCCGGGACGGGCGGCATGGAGGCAGCAGTGGCCAATCTGCTCTCTCCAGGGGAGAAGGCTTTAGCCGTTACCATTGGCGCTTTCGGGGAGCGGTTTATTAAAATAGCTCGCAGTTTTGAAGTAGAAGTAGAGGTGATGGCCTTTCCCTATGGGCAGGCGGCTGACCCGGAAGCCATCGCTACCAGGCTGGCCAAGGATATACGAAGGGAGATAAAGGCTATTCTGGTACAGCACAACGAAACTTCTACCGGCGTGCTTAATGATATTCGCGCCATCAGCGAGGCCCGCGGTGGACACCCGGCTTTGCTAGTAGTAGATACCATCAGCGGCTTGATTGCAGCCGACTTGCCGGTGGACGCCTGGGGAGTGGATGTAGCCATTGCAGGCTCCCAGAAAGCCTTTATGCTGCCACCGGGCTTGACCATGCTTAGCCTAAATGAGCGAGCCTGGGAAGCGGTTGAACACTGTACTAATCGGCGGTATTACTTGGACCTTAAGGCAGCCCGGAATTATGGGGCAAGGGGGCAGACACCTTATACGCCTGCAGTCTCCCTTCTCTTCGGCCTTAAAGAGGCCCTCAAGATAGTGTCTGAGGAGACTTTAGCCGGCAGCTTTCGGCGCCATGCCCTGCTGCGGGATATGGTGAGGGCCGGCCTGCGAGCCCTGGGGCTGGAGCTTCTGGCGGCGGATGAAGTGGCGTCTCCTTCTGTAACTGCAGTAAAAGTGCCGGAGGGGCTAAGACCTTCCGCCATAACCGTGCCTTTAAGGGAGAAGCACGGAGTAGTGGTAGCCGGCGGTCAGGGGCAGGCAAAGGATAGCATCTTCAGAATCGGCCATTTGGGTTACGTCAACTGTAACGATATTTTAGCCGGCCTGGCTGCCCTGGAAGAGGTTCTGGGTGAGCTGGGACTGCGGAGTCCCGATGGTGCCGGTGTGGCGGCTGCCCTGAAGGTATATCAGGAACGGCAAGTCTAAGTTATCTCTGGTTTTGAACCCAGACATGTTTGTTTGGCTTGCGCTCGCTTAGCTTCCCTCGCGGCAGGACGTTTGTTAGGGATAAATTGAATATAACTTAAGGGGGAGGATGGTTTGCTGTGCGGGTACTTGCTTTAGATAATATAGATCCCCAAGGGATAAGGGTCCTGCAAGAAGCAGGCTTAGAAGTTGAGGCCCGGGGCAAAATGGACGGCGATGAGCTGAAAAAAGTGTTGTCCGAATATGAGGCCTTGATTGTGCGCAGTGCAACCCAGGTTACTGCTGCCGCCCTGGCCGGGGCTAAAAAGCTACGGATCATCGGGCGGGCCGGTGTAGGTATTGATAATATTGACGTGGCAGCTGCTACCGAAAGGGGTATCCTAGTAGTCAATGCGCCGGAAGGCAATACTGTAGCAGCGGCCGAGCATACCCTGGCCCTTATGCTGGCCCTGGCCAGGAATGTTCCCCAGGCCAATATGCTTTTAAAGCAAGGGGTATGGGAAAAGAAAAAATTCTTGGGAGTAGAGCTGCGCCATAAAACCCTGGGGATATTGGGCCTGGGCAAAATCGGTAGCGAAGTAGCGCGGAGAGCCCGTGCCTTTGATATGCGACTTGTCGCCTATGACCCTTATGTCCAGCCGGAACAAGCAGAGCGCCTGGAAGTAACCCTCTTATCTTTATCCGAGGTATTACAAGAAGCCGATTTTCTCACCATTCACCTCCCGCTAACTAAGGATACCTATCATCTCCTGGGCCGCGAAGAATTGTTTAGACTTAAGCCCGGTGCGCGCCTGCTCAATGTAGCCCGGGGCGGCATCGTGGATGAGGAAGCTCTTTATGAAGCCCTTTGTTCGGGGCACTTAGCAGGCGCAGCTCTGGATGTTTTTGAAGAAGAACCCCTAACCGAGAGCCCTCTCTTCAAATTAGATAACGTTATCGTGACCCCCCACCTCGGCGCCTCTACGGCTGAAGCCCAGGTGGCGGTGGCCCTGGAAGTAGCTCGGGATATTGTCCGCTGCCTCCGAGGTGAGCCGGTCCTAAATGCCGTAAATATACCAGTAGTACGCGGGCCACTTTGGGAAAACCTTAAACCTTATTTGCAGCTGGTGGAGAAACTGGGAAGCTTCTTGTCCCAGCTCATGGAAGGGCCTATCCTGGAGGTAGAGCTGACTACCATCGGGGATCTGGCTCAATATGACCTGTCGCCCTTAACTAATTCTTTCTTAAAAGGGCTACTTAGACCCTTGCTGGGGGATGCGGTCAACTACGTTAATGCTCCGGTGGTAGCTAAGAAGCGGGGTATCCGGGTGCGCGAAAATAAGAGCCGGGAGATGGGCTATTATACTAACTTGATAACAGCAGTTATTAAAGGCAGGCGAGAGAGCTATTCCGTAGCGGGAACAGTAAATCAGGCCGGTGAACCGCGCCTGGTAGGCCTTAACGGCTATAACCTCGATGCTGAGCTTAAAGGGCACATGCTGGTCATACCCCACATCGACCGCCCGAAAATTATCGGGCCCGTAGGCCTGGCCATCGGCAATTATGGCATTAACATTGCTGCCATGCAGGTGGGCCGGCGGGAGGCGGGAGGGGAAGCTGTTATGATTATGAGCATCGATTCGGAAGTGCCGAGGGAGGTACTGGGAGCTATCCGCCAGGTGGATGGTGTGCTGGATGTGCGTTATCTGCGCGTGTAAAATCCGATGGCAGCTACCGAGACGGGTTAAAGAGAATTTGCTAAAAGGCGGAGAATAGTGTAATAATAGTGGCAGGACCAACCAGGGACCTTGGCAAAAGGGGGATGCTTTTTGCTGGATATTAAATTATTACGCCAGAATCCAGAACTGGTAGCCCAGGGCTTAAGGCGCCGGGGTTTAACCGCTCCTCTGGAACATTTTCTGGAGCTGGATGCACGCCGTCGCAGTTTGCTTACCGAGGTAGAAGGGTTAAAGAACAGGCGCAATACAGTTTCTACGGAGATTGCTCGCCTAAAAAAAGAGGGTACTGAGGTAGAGGACTTGATCGCCGAAATGCGGGAAGTCTCCCGGCTTATTAAAGAACTAGATGCTGAAGTCCAGGCTGTAGAAGAAAAGCTGGCCCAGGAAATGCTCAATATTCCTAATCTGCCCCACCCTTCAGTACCGGATGGTCTAAGCGATGCTGATAACCAAGTGGTCCGGGTCTGGGGGGAAAGGCCTGCCTTTACCTTTGAACCGCGACCGCACTGGGAAATAGCCGAGAGACTGGGCATTATAGATTTTGAGCGCGGGTCTAAAGTAGCAGGAGCGCGGTTTGTTTTTTACCGGGGTGCTGGCGCCAAACTCGAGCGCGCTCTCATAAATTTTATGCTGGACCTGCATACGGAAAAACACGGTTATATAGAGGTTTTTCCGCCTTACCTCGTCAACAGCAGTGCCATGATCGGGACGGGGCAACTCCCTAAATTTGCGGAGGACATGTTCCATGTGACCGGTACAGATTATTATCTTATCCCCACCGCTGAGGTGCCGGTAACCAACTTGTACCGCGAAGAGATTCTGGACGGAGATCTTCTACCTATTTATCACGTGGCCTATAGTGCCTGTTTTCGGGCGGAGGCAGGAGCAGCCGGTAGGGAAACGCGGGGACTTATCCGCCAGCACCAGTTTAATAAGGTAGAGCTGGTAAAATTCACCCGGCCGGAAGAATCTTACGAAGAACTGGAAAAGATGACCCGGGACGCGGAGGAAGTGCTCCGGCTTCTGGGTTTGCCCTACCGGGTGGTCCTCCTTTGTGCAGGTGACTTGGGCTTTGCTGCGGCTAAGACCTATGACCTAGAAGTGTGGTTCCCGGCAGCCGGTACCTACCGGGAGATATCGTCGTGCAGCAATTGCGAAGATTTCCAGGCTCGCCGGGCCAATATCCGTTTCCGTCCGGCACCGAAAGGGAAACTCCGCTATGTCCATACTTTAAACGGCTCGGGGGTGGCAGTTGGCCGCACGGTGGCTGCCCTTTTAGAAAACTACCAGCAGGAAGATGGTTCAGTTATAATTCCTCCTGCCTTGAGGCCTTACATGGGCGGACTGGAGGTCATACGGCCGATTAGCCCTTAGGTTAGGGTATCCACCCCTTTGCTTAGGTATAAAGGGGGAATGGGGATGCTAAAGGCTGCTCTGGAGGGCATTTTAAGCCGTAATTGGTACCTTGTATTCTTTATCTATGGACTAGCTTTCTTCCTTATGGGGTTTAGTATTGCCCTCCAGGCTAGGCGTCACAGCGCCTTTCGCCTGGGACAGAATCTCCGCCTGCTGGCCGGCTTTGGCCTGCTCCATGGCGCAGCCGAATGGGCCTATATTTTCCTTTCCCCTAATCTTGTGGCTGAAGGTTGGGAAACCCTTAGGGGAGCTGTATTAAATGGGGGTCATGCCATTTTGATCGCCACTTCTTTTGGCTTTCTGTTGGCCTTTGGCGGCGGCCTTCTAACCAGCACCTGGGGGTGGTCGCGGGGTTGGCAGAGGGTGCCCTTTTTATTGCTGGGGATATGGCTATGGATTTTCCTTGCTTACCGCCCCAGCGATCCCGCCCGGGCGCCGGAATGGCTTGCTTTTACGGAAATAATAGCTCGCTATTTTTTGGCTCTGCCAGGGGCCCTCTTAAGCTCCCTGGCTCTAAATCTTCAGCGCAGCGAAATCAGGGGCTTAAGTTATCCTCCCTTGGAGCGCAGCCTCGGAGGAGCTTCCCTAGCCTTTGCCCTTTACTCTTTGGCTGGCGGGCTCGTGGTACCTCCGGCTCCCTTCTTTCCGGCCAACTTTCTCAATACCTCCCTTTTGCTGCAATTAGGCTTGCCGGTCCAATTTTTACGGGCCATTGCCGGTGTTTTTATGGCCTATTTCATTGTTCGCAGCCTCGATTTGTACGAAATAGAAAGCCAAAGAAGGCTAGAGGATCTGCGCCAGCGAGAGCTGATCTGGTTGGAAAGAGAGCGTATCCGGCGGGACCTCCATGATGGCGTCATCCAGGCTGTCTACGGTCTGGTTCTCGGGCTGGATCACGCTTTGACCCTGGTAAATAAAGAACCCGCCGCCTGTTCAGCCAAGCTTAAAAGTTTAAGGGACCGGGCTGATGCCCTCATTGCCGAGTTGCGCCATTATATCCAGGAGCTCCACATTCCCTCTGATTTGCCGCCTAAGGCAGTAACTATTCTGGAGGATTTGCTGGCTGATTTTACGGCCACCACCCATTTAAGGCCTGATTTCCGCCTGAGGGGTCTGCAGGAAAAGGATCTGGCCCCTAAGCAAAGGGAACACTTTTACCATATGGCGGCTGAGATCCTGAGCAATGTCCGGCGGCACGCGGCTGCTAGCAAGGTAGTGATAGAACTGGATCTGGGAAGTGCCGGGGTGCGCTTGACTATCCGGGATAACGGGGTGGGCTTTGTTCCGGAGAGGGCTATCTCCCGCGGGGGTATGGGGCTTCTTAATTTACGTGAACGGGCCGCCTTGGCCGGGGGATGGGTGGATATTCAAAGCCGTCCCGGAGAGGGTACTGAAGTTTCGGTGTGGGTACCCTATGAGGCGACGGAAGGGGGAGAGGGTCGTGGCCATTAGAGTCATGCTGGTAGAAGATCATGCCATTGTCCGGGAGGGCCTGCAGGCCTTGTTGGCGATGGAGGAAGGCATTGAAATAGTCGGTGAGGCCGGTACCGGGGAGGAAGCCCTGGAGGTGGCGGCCAGGACCAGCCCCCAGGTGGTAGTAATGGATCTACGCCTGCCCAATATGAGCGGTATAGAAGCCACCCGTGCTTTAAAAGAATCCTTTCCGGAAATAAAAGTTGTCGTCCTCAGCATGTATGATGATGAGGAGGTAGTCATGCGGGCCTTGAGGGCTGGGGCAGCAGGCTATGTACTTAAAAGGGCTGGGGTGGTGGAGCTCGTGAAGGCTATTCGCCTGGTGGCTAAGGGTGAGGTTTACCTGGACTCAGCTATTGCCAGGCGGGTAGTGGAGGGTCTGCAGAAGGAAGGAGCAGAAGAGGAACGCAAGAGAGCTGAGATGGGGCATGAACTCACCCCCCGGGAAGAGCAGATCTTGCGGCTGGTAGCCCGGGGGTTGACTAACTCCGAGATTGCCCGCCAGCTATACATAAGTGTAAAAACTGTCCAGGCCCACCGGGCAAACCTGATGAAAAAGCTGGGCGTCCATGACCGGGTCGAGCTGGTGAAATATGCCCTGAAAAAAGGCCTTCTAAAACTAGAAGAGGGAAGGGATTAGCAAGTATAACGACCGGTTTTTAGGGTTAACATCCTAGGGTATACACCTTAGAATAAAATAAGGCCCGTGGCTAATAGAAAGGGCTTCCTCCAGACTTTATAGTAAAGATAGAGATTTCAAGCACAAAGCTGGAGGGGGTCAATATGCTAAATCTTTTGCGGAGCGAACGCCTGGCACTCCTTTGGACCCTGCTCAGGATCTGGCTGGGGTGGCAATGGCTGGAGGCCGGTTTGCACAAGCTTTCGGATCCTAAGTGGATGGCAGGAGGAGAGGCTCTAAAAGGCTTCTGGGCTAAGGCGGTAGGAGCCTTGCCCAATACCCAGCCAGCCATTAAGTACGGCTGGTACAAAGCATTTATCCAGGGTTTGCTGGATGGTAAGCATTATACTTGGTTTGCTAAGCTCGTAGTTTTTGGTGAAATTTTAACCGGCATAGCCTTAATCCTCGGGGTAGTTACTGTGTTTGCCCTTCTGGTCGGCGCCTTTATGAATCTGAACTTTATGTTGGCAGGTACCGCCAGTACTAATCCCGTGCTATATACTGTATCCATCTTACTTCTCCTCGCAGGACCAGCAGCTTACCAGTACGGCCTTGACCGCTACGTGCTCCCTTATCTGCGACAATTCCGTAATAAGAGAGAAGCTTTGGCGAGCTAGTTATAGGGCTGAATCCCTCAACAAGGAGCCTCGGTGTTCTGCCGAGGCTTTTCTGATTCTTGGCCGGCAGCGGGTTTAATAATAACGTTCATTGATCTTTCTTGCTCAATATGCTATGATATCTGCGTTTCTTCAGGCAGGAAGGTGGTTGTACGATGGATCCCCTCCCACGATCATTGGTATATACGTACCTTTTCCCAATCTGTAATAAACTAACTGGTGGGGGATTGCGTCGTTTGGCCTCCTTGCCGTACCGGAATCCCCCGCCTGAAAGGGGGAATTGAAGATAGAGGGTCTGGATTTAACTATCGAGCACTTCCGGCGGTGGATCGAGGAAAGAAATTACTGGGCTTTAAAAGAGCGCCTGATCCGGCTCCCGGTGCAGGATATCGCCGAAGTCTTAAACCAGCTGGATGCCAAAAGCAGCTTGCTGGCCTTTAGGCTTCTACCCAAAGAAAAGGCCGTGGAAGTATTTGCTTATCTTTCAGAAAAGATCAGGACCGCTTTTTCCCAGATGATCGCCGAAGATGAATTAAAGAGCTTAGTGGAAGATCTCTTTTTTGACGACAAGATCGACTTTCTGGAAGAAATGCCGGCCAACGTGGTGAAGAAAATCCTGCAGCGCACGCCAGAAAGCGAGCGGAAGCTGATCAACCAGTTCTTAAATTACCCGGAGGACTCGGCTGGCAGCATAATGACCATCGAGTTTGTGGATCTGTTCCAGGAGATGACAGTGGCTGAGGCCCTGGAACATATACGCTATACCGGGCCAGATAAGGAGACTATTTACACCTGCTACGTCATCGACCAGGAACGCCGCCTGCAGGGGGCTATTTCCCTTAAAGACCTGGTCCTGGCCCGGCCCGAGGTCAAAATTAAAGAAATAATGGCCCGGGAGGTCATTGCCGTTAAAACCTATGAGGACCGGGAGATAGTTGCCGCCCTTTTCAAAAAGTACGATCTCCTGGCCATGCCGGTGGTAGACCAGGAAAACCGGCTGGTGGGTATCATTACCATCGACGATGTGGTGGACGTTTTGGAGGCGGAAGCCACCGAGGACTTTCAAAGGATAGGCGGTATTAGCCCGACGGAAGAGTCGTACCTGGCCCAAAATGTTTTTCGTCTGGCCAGGAACCGCCTATTCTGGCTGCTGGCTCTTATGGTGTCAGCCACCTTTACCGGGAGGATAATACAGCGCTTTGAGACGGTACTGCAAGGGATGGTCATACTGGCCGCTTTCATTCCCATGCTCATGGACACTGGCGGCAATGCCGGATCCCAGTCCTCCACTTTAGTCATCCGAAGTTTGGCCCTAGGGGAACTCAAACCGCGGGATGCGTGGAGGGTATTGGCTAGGGAGGCCGGGGTGAGTCTTATTGTGGGCCTAGTTTTAGGAACTGTTAATTTCCTGCGCCTTGTTTTTTTCGAGAAAGTAAGCCTCAATATCGCTGTAGTAGTGACCGTTACGTTGGTGGTCACCGTTTTCCTGGCGAAAAGCGTGGGAGGCCTTTTACCCCTGATAGCCAAGAGGATTAAAATCGATCCGGCCATTATGGCCAGCCCCCTTATTACTACCATTGTAGATGCCCTGACCTTGATAGTGTACTTTAATGTAGCTTCCTTGCTTCTGGACCTGTAGAGAGGGCTCTTAATAAGCCCTTAAGCGACGGTAGAAAGGGCAAGGGTTTTTGACAGCTTTGTTGACAGGGTATTACTTTTATGCTAAATTAGGTTAGGTATTCCTGGCGCGTTAAACGTTAGAGGAGGTGGCCGGCAGTGCGTATAGGTATAACCCTGGAGTGTACCGAATGCAAGCGCCGGAATTATACTACCACGAAAAACAAAAAGAATGATCCCAATCGCCTTGAGCTTAAGAAATACTGCAGCTATTGTGGCAGGCATACTCTGCATAAAGAAACCAAATAGGATGTGAGGTAAGCATGGTGACCAAATCAGTAGCCAAGCCTGCCAGCAATAAAGCCAAATTGGGCGAAAGAGCGTTAAAGTTTTTTAAAGGTTCCTGGTCAGAACTGAAAAAAGTCCACTGGCCTGCCCGGCGGGAACTAGCCGTCTACACGGGGGTAGTGCTGGTTTCTATACTTATTGTAGGGGTATTATTATGGATTATGGATTCCATTTACAGCTTTTTGTTTAAACTGATTCTGTAGAGGGATAACATTATGGAAAAGGCCTGGTATGTTATCCACACCTACTCCGGGTATGAAAATAAAGTTAAGGCTAATCTGGAAAAGCGCGTAGAATCCATGAATATGGGGGACAAGATTTTCCGCATTGTAGTCCCCATGGAGGATGAAATCCAAATCAAAGATGGCAAGCGGAAAATTACCAAGCGGAGGGTTTACCCCGGATATGTGCTGGTGGAAATGATTTTAACCGATGATTCGTGGTATGTGGTGCGCAATACTCCGGGGGTAACAGGATTTGTTGGCGCCGGCAACAAGCCTATCCCTCTGCAGGAGGAAGAAGTAAGGCATATCCTCCAGCGAACAGGTGTTGATACTCCGCGGCCGCGGATCGATGTTAGTATAGGAGAAAATGTCCGGGTGATAAGCGGCCCCTTTGAAAATTTCATTGGTACGGTGGAGGAGATCCACCCGGACAAGGGCAAATTAAAGGTTCTGGTTTCTATGTTTGGCCGGGAAACACCCGTAGAGCTGGAATTTGACCAGATAGAGAAACTTGATTAAAGATGGGGACGGGAGGTGGTAAGATGGCTAAGAAAGTAGTGGCGGTTGTTAAACTGCAAGTGCCGGCAGGTAAAGCGACACCTGCTCCCCCAGTGGGTCCTGCCCTGGGCCAGCACGGGGTTAATATAATGGCCTTTGTAAAAGAATTCAATGAGCGCACGGCAGCTCAGGCGGGATTAATTATCCCGGTAGAAATTACCATCTATGAAGACCGTTCCTTCACTTTTATCACCAAAACGCCGCCGGCCTCGGTTTTGCTAAAGAAGGCTTTGGGCCTCGAGACAGCTTCAGGCGAGCCCAACCGCAAAAAGGTGGGCAAAGTATCCCGGGCCACCATCAGGGAAATTGCCGAACTAAAAATGAAGGACCTGAATGCCAATGATATTGAGGCGGCCATGAGGATGATTGAAGGGACTGCCCGCAGCATGGGCATTGAAGTAGAGGGCTGAGTTTATGTTTTCCCGGGGTGGGAGGAGCAATCCGCCAGAACCACAAGGAGGAATGTTAATGCCTAAGCATGGTAAAAAATACTTAGAAGCTAAAAAGCTAGTGGACCGCCAGCGGCTTTATGATCCGGCTGAGGCCATTGGCCTAGTAAAAAAGACGGCTATAGCTAATTTTGACGAAACGGTGGAAGTAGCCATCCGCCTGGGAGTTGACCCCCGGCATGCCGATCAACAGGTGCGGGGTACAGTAGTCCTGCCCCACGGCACCGGCAAGACCCGACGGGTTCTGGTATTTGCTAAAGGTGACAAGGCCAAGGAAGCCGAAGAAGCCGGAGCTGATATTGTGGGTGCCGAAGAACTAGTAGAGAAAATCCAGGGAGGCTGGCTGGATTTTGATGTAGCCATTGCCACCCCAGATATGATGGGTGTAGTAGGGAAGCTGGGGCGGATTTTGGGCCCGCGGGGGCTAATGCCCAACCCCAAAACCGGTACGGTAACTATGGATATAGCCCGTGCGGTTAAGGAAGTCAAAGCAGGAAAAATCGAATTCAGGGTGGATAAGGCAGGTATTGTTCACGCACCTATTGGTAAAGTTAGTTTTCCCGAAGAAAGGCTTCAGGAAAATTTTCGGGCTCTTATAGAGGCGGTGATCAGGGCCAAGCCGGCCGCGGCCAAGGGCCAGTACATCAGGGCTATAAGCCTTTCCTCTACTATGGGTCCGGGAGTTAAGGTTAACCCTCTTAAAGCCGTACCGCGCTAATTTAACAATTGAATTATAACTTGGCAACCGGAGACAGCAGGTGCTCCTCTTGAGGAGCTTAAAACAAGCCTGCCGAGGTTGGCGGTATAATACTTCTTTCTTTTAAGCGAGAAAGAAGGGAGCTCCTGCTGTCCTGCAGGAGCTTTATATTTTTTTAGCCCAGGAGAGGGGGTGCTAGGGTTTGAGCAAGCAGCGGGAAGCTAAAGCAGCTGTGGTCCATGAAATAAAGGGTAAACTCAGCCAATCCTTGGCCTTTGTCCTGGCCGATTACCGAGGTTTAAATGTGGCCGAGATTACCCAATTGAGGCGGCAACTGCGGGAAGCAGGGGCAGAGCTAAAGGTAGTAAAGAACACCCTCACCAGGATAGCTGCCCGGGATCTAGGCCTTCAAGGCCTGGACCCTTACCTGGAAGGACCCACGGCCATAGTCTTTACCTATAATGACCCTGTGGCTCCCGCCAAGATACTGTCTGGCTTTGCCAGGACCAAAGAAAACTTCAAACTTAAAGCTGGCATGCTGCAGGGCAAGATCATTAGCCCGGCAGAAATAAGGGCTTTAGCCGAACTTCCGCCCAGGGAAGAGTTACTGGCCAAAGTGGTGGGCGGCTTACAAGGCCCCCTCTACGGTCTGGTCAATGTTTTGGCTGGGCCCTTGCGCAACTTGGTTTATGTTTTGGAGGCCGTACGCAAACAAAAGGAAGCCTCTTAAAGAAGCATTTTAAAAGATTATCGAAGAAATTTTAAAGATTGAGGAGGAACGAAGGGAATATGAGCAAAGTGGCTGAGATTGTAGAAGCTGTAAAAGGGATGACAGTGTTAGAGTTGGCGGAGCTAGTGAAAGCCTTGGAAGAAGAATTTGGCGTGAGCGCTGCCGCGCCAGTGGCCGTGGCTGTAACTCCTGGTGCGGCCGCAGCTCCTGCTGAGGCTGCCGTTGAGGAACAAACAGAGTTTGATGTAATTCTCAAGGCTCCCGGCGACAAGAAGATCAATGTTATCAAAGTTGTGCGGGAGATTACGGGTCTTGGCCTTAAGGAAGCCAAGGATCTGGTAGACGGTGCGCCTAAGCCGGTTAAGGAGAAGGTCAGCAAGGAAGAGGCTGAAAGTATTAAGGCTAAGCTGGAAGAAGCAGGAGCTGTAGTAGAGATAAAATAGCGATCTGGAAAGGAGCAGAAGCTGGTGGTTTGTTAAGTTAACCACCGGCTTCTGCTTTTTGACATTAAAGGTCTTATGGAAACCAATTAAAAATGGAGAAAATGGCACCACGAAAGTATACGATGAGCTGATAACGTTGCTCAAATTATATGGCGGTGCTAAGGATTAATTTACGCAGGTTCTGTAAACCTATCCGGCGGGTTTCCACGGGTATCTGGGCATAATCAAAGAACTCTAGGATTTTTTCTTCCGCCAGGGGTGTTACTCCCGTATCTAGGAGTAGAATTCGATCATAAATGGCAAAATTTTGACGGGCATCAATACTATCCCAACCAAGCCCGTTTATAAATATGTTTTTCCAGTTCTCCAGCCATCCAGGGGTCAGATAAAAGGTCTTGGCTTCCTGATTTAGTTTTATCATTTCTTCTCCTAGTAACATTTCGATGCAATTGCGTGCTGGTATTATTGATGCTCCGCAATGCCGGGCTAATACTTCCATTTCTGGATGACAACTTGTCCCGTAGACCAGAAGTAATTTTTTGCTCTTTCTGGATAAGTTGGCGATAGTATCTTCTAATATGCTGTATAGCTTATTGAGATCCACGTGTAGTGCCGGCTCTAGGTATACACGGGCAGATATATTATTATTGTCCGGGAAACCTTCATTAAAGATTTGTTCCAGTTCCTTTTGTAAAATGCCACAACAAATAAGGCATTTTGACACGTCCGGATCCCCCTTGCCTTTACGATGGTTAGTTATATAATACGTTCGTTTTTCTTCCAGCGATGCTAAAAATTTTACATTAATGTTCGATGGTAATGGCCCTCCTCCAATTTGGACTTAAACGACCAATACTCAGCGGATCGCATTATTGCGCTGAAATTTTTCGTAAAAAGCCCTGGATGTCAGATATTTTAGGTGGTATAGTTGGAACTAAATCAAAACGTAGACTGAAACTTCTTTTTTGTGACGCCAGGGGAAGGTGAAGCCAATGAAACGTTGTCTCCTATGTCTACAAGAATTACCCATATTTCGAGGATTGGACCAATCTGAGTTTGCCAATGTCTGTTATAGCGCAACGAAAAAACGGATTACAAAAGGCAGTTTTTTATTTTTCCAGGGTGAACCGGCCAACACCGTCTATTTAATCAAGGCGGGCAAGTTTAAACTTGTGCAAGTTACTGATGAAGGGCGGGAAAGAATCCTTGATGTCATTGGACCTGGAGAAGTACTTGGTGAGACAGCACTGTTTCAGAAGCAGGGTCAGGAACACCTGTTTAGTGCAATTGCTATGGAAGAAGCCATGGTGTGTTGTTTTAGCCGACAACAGTTTGAAAAACTACTTCAACAAAATCCTGGTTTTGCCGTAAAAATTATCGGTTATCTTGGGCAAAAATTATATGACACTACGCAACAACTTAGTGAAGCGATAGGTATACCGGTAAAAGAAAAATTATTACGGTTGTTAATTAAGTTGGCTGACGAGTATGGACGGAAAATACCCAGTGGAACGATCATAGAGTTGGAGATTACCCAACAGGAATTGGCCAACATGATAGGTGCCTCGCGAGTCATGGTAGCCCAAGTCTTGAAAGAATTAAGGAAAATGGACATTGTTGATCGCCATGGGAAATGTTATATTTTGAAAACCGACCCATGTATTGAAAAGTATTTTTCCTAAAAAACGACTTTCTTTACAAGGAGCTGGCAGACCTCCGGAGGCGGAATCGCATGTTAAGTAAAAAATTTTACAACCTCCGCCTGTTAACTCCTGTATACTTGGTTAAAAACAAGCCTTAAAGGAGGTAAGCCTGATGGTTATCACAAAAGAAATTCAAGAGTTAATCCCCCAGGCCCCTATTATTCCTATCGTTACTGTATCGTCCCAAGGAGAGCCCCACCTGATTGTTGTAGGCCAAGTGAAGGAGGTGCGGGAAGGGGATATTCTCGTTTTCAGCATCTATAAAATGTATAGAACTCAGCAGAATATCCAAGATACCGGAAAAATGCAAATAGTCATTGCTACCCGCGAGGGTAGTCCCAAGGGGTACCGCCTTATCGGAAAGGCATGTGTCGAGGAACAACAAGTTCTATTTAAAGCGGAAAAAGCGGAGGCACTATTATAAAAATAGTGCTGTCCCACGAGGCACCGGCATTTTTGCTGGTGCTTTTTTGTGTGTGCCCGGCAGCGCTAATTCGATGGTGAAAGCCCACTGCAGGAGAGACACCACCAGCCTGCTAGCCAAGGGCAAGGGTGTCCACCGCGAGCTGGAATCTATTGGTGCGCCGGTTCATGAACAGGGCACCGGCCCCCATGGGCGGCTCCTCCTCTACACGCGGGGAATGATGTGGCCACGCAAATCGATGAGCCTGGTCATGGGGGTAGGTAAAAAACTACCAGCCAGTGCCGACAGCCATTGCTACTACTGTAGCTCACGCCGTACTTGCCCTTTGAGCCAGTTCCAGGGAAATACCTGACTGTTTAGTTTCTCGTCAGCAATAATTTGGCCTGCGATTTGACTGAGGGTCGGAGGAGGAAACTCCTCCACCCACTCTATCACCGGAAACAGGAGGGTACAAGGTAGTAAATGCTGGGCTAGCGGTACCTGTTGTAAGAATAAAATACGAGAAAAGAATCAATTTTAAGCAGGAATTTATCTTTAGAAGTAGAATATAGTGTTATTAAAACAGGTTGCCCCACAAAATTCTTGAGGGGAGCGACATAGTTCTTCCATATGAGGGGGCTAGAAAATGGGTGACGTAATGCGGCCGATTCCGTTCAGGAAACTCTTAAACTGGATACTGGAAGAGTACAAGAGATACCAGAGCATGTTTGGTGTACCGCAGGAAAAATTTTTTCAAAAGAGGAGCAACGTCTACCTAAAATTGTTCGGAGAATATTTGGGGAACGCTATTGGACCGGCTGCCGGTCCGCACACGCAACTGGCCCAGAATATCGTGGCTTCCTACCTCTGTGGAGGCAGGTTTTTTGAGCTTAAGACTGTACAGATACTGGACAAACTGGAGCTGGCCAAACCCTGCATCGACGCTGAAGATGAGGGCTACAATGTTGAATGGTCAACCGAACTCTCCATTGAGGAAGCCTTGGAAGAATATGTTAAGGCGTGGTTTTTGCTACACGTTTTAGAGAGAGAAATGGGCGGATTGGGGCCACGCTCCTTTATGTTTAATATGAGCGTGGGTTATGATTTGGAGGGCATTAAGTCCCCTAAAGTTGATAGATTCATAGAAGCGCTCAAGGATGCCACGAACACCCAAATTTTTCAAGGGTGCAAGAGAGTATTAAAAGAAGAAATTAAGAGATTTTCTGGCGTGGATGAAAAATTCGTCGATGAGATTTCACCTAATATATGTAATTCAGTCACCCTCTCTACTCTACATGGCTGCCCGCCAGGAGAAATTGAAGCCATTTGCAAGTATCTTTTAGCCGAGAAAAAGTTGCATACCTTTGTGAAGTTAAACCCCACTCTTTTAGGCTATGAATTCGTAAAAGATGCCTTGAACAGAATGGGTTATAATTACATCCAGCTCAAGGAAGAGTCCTTTGCCCACGACCTGCAATACGCAGACGGCGTGAATTTATTAAAGCGGGTTCAAGCTTTTGCCCAGGAGCAGCAAAGGAGCTTCGGCGTAAAACTTTCCAATACCTTGCCGGTAAAAATAACCAGGGGTGAACTGCCTGGCGAGGAAATGTATATGTCGGGCAGGGCCTTATATCCCTTAACCATTAATTTGGCCTATAAGCTCGCTGCGGAATTTAACGGTCGACTTAAAATTTCCTACGCTGGCGGAGGAGATGCTTTTAATATCGCTCGCATCTTCGAGACAGGAATATGGCCCATTACCGTAGCCACGACCCTCTTAAAGCCCGGTGGTTATCTGAGACTAAGGCAAATGGCGGAGGAGCTGGAAGCCCGCCTGGAGGATGGCCAAAAGGATGTCATAAATTTGGAGAAGCTGGAAGAACTGGCGGCCAGCGTCTTTAAAGATTCGAACTACCATAAAGAAAAAAGAAGGGTAAAAAGCAGGAAAATAGCCAAGGCCCTACCTTTGACTGATTGCTTTGTGGCCCCCTGTACCGTTGGGTGTCCTATCGGGCAGGATGTCCCCGAGTATATAAGGCTGGTCGGGGAAAAAAGATACCTGGAGGCCTATGAACTTATAACTGAAAAGAACCCGCTCCCCTTCATTACGGGAACCCTCTGTCCTCAGTTCTGTGCCTCTAAATGTACCCGTCTCGATTATGAGGAACCGGTGTGCATTCGCGAAATGAAAAGGATAGCCGCCGAAAACGGTTACCAGGATTATCTACAAAAATTAAAGAAAGCAGAGAAGAGGGGCTCTGCCAAGGTAGCAATCATCGGGGCGGGCCCTTCGGGTCTGGCTGCTGGTTATTTCCTGGCCAGGGCCGGCCTGGATGTTACTATCTTTGATCAAAAGGAAAAACCGGGCGGTACCGTACAGTACGTTATTCCGCATTTCCGCATTTCCAGGGAAGCCATAGAAAACGACCTGGAGCTGATCAAGAAGGCGGGTGTCAAGTTTGAGCTGGGCATAAATCCCGATTTTTCCGTGGATAAGCTCAAGCGGGACGGCTATAAATATGTATACCTGGCCCTAGGGGCTACCAAATCTAATCCCTTAGAACTTAAGACCGGCGCAGAGAAGGTAATAAACGCCCTCGAATTCCTGGAACAGTTTAACAAGAATAGAGAAGCCGTGAGGCTGGGCAAAAATGTGGCCGTTATAGGCGGCGGGGACACGGCCATGGATGCGGCTAGGGCAGCTCTGCGGGTGGACGGCGTAGAAAAGGTTTATATCATCTACAGAAGAACTAAAGAGTATATGCCGGCCAACAGAGAAGAACTAAAAGCCGCCCTGGAGGAAGGTATAGTCTTTAAAGAGCTCTTGTCCCCGTATTCCTGGTCTGAAGGTATGCTTAGGTGTCAAAAGATGGAACTGGGCGAACCTGATGCTTCGGGAAGGCTGAGAGCTATTCCTAAAGAGGGTGAGTTTGAAGAAGTTCCTGTGGATGCCATTATATCCGCCATTGGCCAAGCGGTGGACTATGAGATTCTAAAGAAAAACGGTATCCAGGTTAGTGAACGAGGAGAAATTACCGTTAATCCGGCCACTTATGAAACTAATCTGGAAAATGTATTTATTGGTGGAGACGCCCTGCGCGGACCCTCAACAATAGTTCAGGCCATTGCTGATGGAAGCAAGGTGGCCAGGGCCATTTTAGAGAAAGAAGCTATGGCTACCGCCCAGGGCAGGGTAATGCCCTCCTTTGACGAGAAGAAGAGGCTGCAGGAGATTATCCAGAAAAAAGGTATTCTCAAAGGGGCTTCCCCGGACATGAGGGAAGAACATGAGAGATGTTTAGAATGCGGCTTTGTTTGTAATATTTGCGTAGAAGTATGCCCCAACAGGGCCAACATTGCTGTTGGGAACCAGATCGTTCACGTGGACGGAATGTGCAATGAATGCGGAAACTGTGCGACCTTCTGCCCTTATGATGGCGCTCCTTACAAGGATAAATTAACTCTTTTCTGGAGTGAAGATGACTTTGCCAACAGCCAAAACAACGGTTTCCTTTTAGTAGAAGATGGGGAGGAACCGGTCTTTAAGCTGCGGGTTGACAACCGGGTAATGACGGTAAAATTTGATGCAGCTGGCCGGGCTGAGGTGGGTCCTGATGTGGACCTGCTCAAAGGGGTGTTACACCTCATCTGGACGACCTTCAGGGGATACAAGTATTTGTTTTAACTCCGTCTTTCATCGCTAGCTTGAAAACCTTATGGCTGCTGCCTTTCTGGTAGGGGTAACTGATAACCCCTACCAGTTTGTTTTGTTTTATTTTATCCAACACATCCCCCGGTAAGATTCCGTCGTGAGCGATTCATACCCCCTCGGGTTAGACTTTAAATGAGTTACCGCGGGGGCTTGACATCTTTCTGCTCTTATGATAGTATACTACATTGCCATTATTTTGCGGCCCCACGATTAAACTTTTCCTTAAAGGGTAATAATTAGTTCAGCAGCAGTTCTGTCAAAGCAAAAGCGAGGTTTTTAAACCTTGCTTTTGTAATTTCTTTTGGGGGGGGACCTGGCCATGCCTTATCCCATTAAGGTCGGCAATCGGGAACGCTGGAGCTACGCCAACATTAAAGAGGTCCTGGATCTTCCCAACCTTATTGAAATCCAGCGCAAGTCTTACCAGTGGTTTATTGAAGAGGGTATAAGGGAGACTTTCCAGGAGATTTCACCCATTCAGGATTTTACGGGCAATCTAATCCTTGAATTCGCGGATTATTCTTTGGGCGAACCCAAGTACACCATCGAAGAATGTAAAGAGCGCGATATGACTTATGCCGCTCCTTTAAGGGTAAAGGTGCGCCTGATTAATAAAGAGACGGGTGAGGTTAAAGAGCAGGAAGTCTTCATGGGAGACCTCCCCCTGATGACTCCCAAGGGCACTTTTATCATTAACGGGGCAGAAAGGGTTATTGTTAGCCAGCTGGTGCGCTCCCCTGGAGTTTATTATTCAGAAAGCATGGACCCTTCAGGAACCAAGGTCTATGGTGCCACTTTGATCCCCAACCGGGGAGCTTGGCTGGAGTTTGAAACAGATAATACGGGCAGCGTCTACGTGCGGGTAGATCGGACCCGCAAAATACCCGCTACTGTTTTGCTTAAAGCACTAGGGTATAACACTAAAGCCCGTATCTTGGAGCTCTTTGATTATGATGTACGCATCCAGACTACTCTGGAAAAGGATCCTACGGATTCGGAAGAAGAGGCCCTGGTAGAAATTTATAAGCGGTTGCGTCCGGGGGAGCCTCCTACAGTAGAAAGTGCCAAAAATCTCCTGGAATCCCTTTTCTTTGATCCCAAACGTTATGATTTGGGCCAGGTCGGTCGCTATAAGCTGCATAAGAAATTAAATCACGGTGTCCTCACCCAGGAGGTCAACGGCCGGCAGGAATATATCCGCTGGTTGACCAAGGAGGATATCGTGCATATTATAAAATATTTGCTGCGCCTGATGGATGGCCAAGTTAAGCCGGATGATATAGATCATCTGGGAAATCGCCGGGTGCGCTCAGTAGGTGAGCTTCTACAGAATCAGTTCCGCATCGGTCTGGCTAGAATGGAGCGGGTCGTGCGGGAGCGCATGACTATCCAGGATGTAGAAGTGATCACACCACAAGTATTGATCAATATCCGGCCGGTGGTAGCGGCCATTAAGGAGTTCTTTGGGTCCAGCCAGCTATCCCAGTTTATGGACCAGACTAATCCGCTCTCGGAGTTAACCCATAAGCGCCGGCTTTCCGCTTTAGGTCCCGGGGGCCTCAGCAGGGAACGAGCGGGCTTCGAAGTGCGCGATGTGCACACTTCCCATTATGGCCGCATGTGCCCCATCGAGACGCCGGAAGGTCCTAACATCGGGCTCATTGGATCTTTAAGTACCTATGCTCGGGTCAATGAGTTTGGCTTTATTGAGACGCCTTACCGCAAAGTGGATAAAGAGCGAGGTGTGGTTACCGACGAAGTAGTCTATCTTACCGCTGATGAAGAAGACCAGCACGTCATTGCCCAGGCCAATACACCTGTGGATGAAGAAGGCCGTTTCCTGGTGCCTCGGGCTACTGCCCGCTATCACGGCGAGATTGTAGTAGTACCTGTTGAGCGCGTGGATTTGATGGATGTCTCGCCTAAGCAGATGGTGAGCCTGGCTGCCTCCCTGATCCCTTTTTTGGAGCATGACGACGCCAACCGCGCTCTCATGGGAGCCAACATGCAGCGCCAGGCTGTGCCTTTAGTGAGGACGGAGTCTCCTCTGGTAGGGACGGGTATGGAATGGCGGGCGGCTCGGGATTCCGGCGTGGTAATTTTAGCCGAAAATCCCGGTATTGTCGAACGGGTGACTTCCCAGGAGATCGTAATTCGTACCGACAAAGGGACCACCGATGTATATCGCCTCCAGAAATTTGTGCGCTCTAACCAGGGTACTTGTATCAACCAGAAGCCCATTGTGCGCAAAGGACAGCGCGTAGAAAAAGGCGAAGTGATCGCCGATGGGCCCTCCACGGAAAACGGTGAACTGGCCCTGGGAAGAAACGTATTGGTAGCGTTTATGACCTGGGAAGGTTATAACTACGAAGACGCTATTCTGATAAGTGAACGCCTGGTAAAAGATGATGTTTTCACTTCTATTCACATCGAGGAGTACGAGTGTGAAGCCCGGGACACCAAACTGGGTCCGGAGGAGATTACCCGGGACATACCCAATGTGGGCGAAGATGTGTTGAAGGATTTGGATGAGAGGGGCATCATCCGCATCGGAGCCGAGGTCAGGCCGGGGGACATCCTGGTAGGTAAAGTTACTCCCAAGGGAGAAACGGAGCTCACGGCAGAGGAAAGGTTGCTCAGGGCCATTTTTGGTGAAAAGGCGCGCGAGGTTAGGGATACCTCCTTGCGGGTGCCCCATGGAGAATCGGGCAAAGTGGTGGATGTTAAAGTCTTCTCTCGGGACAATGGAGATGAGCTGGCTCCGGGCGTAAACAAACTGGTGCGGGTCTATGTGGCTCAGAGGCGAAAAATTTCGGTAGGCGACAAGATGGCCGGGCGCCATGGTAATAAAGGTGTTATTTCCCGCATTTTGCCTGTGGAGGATATGCCCTTTTTACCTGACGGTACCCCGGTAGATATAGTTCTTAATCCCCTAGGCGTGCCCTCCCGCATGAATTTAGGTCAAATCTTAGAGACGCACTTGGGCTGGGCGGCCAAGACTTTAGGCATTTACATGGCCAGCCCGGTCTTCGACGGAGCAGATGAAGAGGAGATTAAAGAAGCCCTGCGCCGGGCCGGGCTGCCGGAGGACGGCAAGACCATTCTTTACGACGGCCGGACCGGAGAACCCTTTGACCGTCCTATTACCGTAGGCTATATGTATATGCTGAAGCTGGCCCACCTGGTAGACGATAAGATCCATGCCCGCTCTACCGGACCTTATTCCCTGGTCACCCAGCAGCCCTTGGGCGGCAAGGCGCAGTTCGGCGGGCAGCGCTTTGGCGAGATGGAGGTATGGGCTCTGGAGGCTTATGGTTCGGCTTATACGCTACAAGAGATTCTCACCGTCAAATCAGATGATGTGGTGGGCCGGGTTAAAACTTACGAAGCCATAGTCAAGGGAGAAAACGTTCCGGAACCTGGTGTACCCGAGTCCTTCAAGGTTTTGATCAAGGAATTGCAGAGCTTAGGTCTAGATGTCAAAGTGCTCTCGGAAGAAAATGAGGAAATTGAAATCAGGGACGAGGACGAAGACATCGGTGAATCCAGCAAGGAATTAGGTTTTGACCTTCATCCCGAAGAAAAATTAGTTCGCAGAACAGGAGGAAAGACAGAAGAAGAGGCCGAAGAGGAAGAAGCTGAGGAAGAGGAAGTGGTTGAAGAGTTAGACTTAGAAGAACTGGAAACTGATTTTATGGGAGACGTGGAACTGGAAGCAGACGAGGAAGAACCCCTGTCTTATCCGCACCGCTACCAGCGTAAAGTGGTTCCTAATGGCGAATTTGAGGAAGAATAACCCTTTTTGGGAGGGAGTTTCGTGCTGGATGTAAGCAACTTTGATCGTATACGTATTGCCCTGGCTTCTCCCGAACAGATCCGGGCCTGGTCCAGTGGAGAGGTGAAAAAACCAGAAACTATAAATTACCGCACCCTAAAGCCGGAGCGAGATGGCCTCTTTTGCGAGCGCATTTTTGGACCGACTCGGGACTGGGAATGCCATTGCGGCAAGTATAAAAGGGTGCGCTATAAGGGAGTAGTGTGTGACCGCTGTGGTGTGGAGGTTACCCGTTCTAAGGTGCGCCGCGAACGCCTGGGACATATCGAACTGGCCGCACCTGTCTCCCATATATGGTATTTTAAAGGTATTCCCAGCCGGATGGGCTTGCTTTTGGACATGTCTCCCCGTTCTTTGGAGCGGGTCCTGTATTTCGTTTCCTATATAGTAATCGATCCCGGGGATACAGGTTTAACTAAAAAGCAGCTCTTGTCGGAAGCCGAGTACCGGGAATATCGCGAACGCTACGGCAACAGGTTTAAAGCCGGTATGGGAGCGGAAGCCATTAAGGAGCTGCTCCAGGAGATTGATCTTGACAAGTTGGCTCAAGAGTTGAGGCAGGAGCTAAAGGAGAGCACGGGCCAGCGCCGCATCCGCGCTATCCGTCGGCTAGAGGTGGTGGAAGCCTTCCGCCAATCCGGCAACCGGCCGGAATGGATGATCATGGACGTTATCCCGGTAATTCCGCCTGAGCTCAGGCCTATGGTGCAGCTGGACGGCGGCCGCTTTGCCACTTCCGACTTAAACGACCTCTATCGCCGGGTCATCAACCGCAACAATCGTTTAAAGAGGCTCCTGGACTTGGGAGCCCCCGACATTATTGTCCGTAATGAAAAGCGCATGCTTCAGGAAGCGGTGGATG
This sequence comes from Thermanaeromonas sp. DSM 22490, assembly GCF_056378755.1. Lineage (NCBI taxonomy): Bacteria > Bacillati > Bacillota > Clostridia > Neomoorellales > Neomoorellaceae > Thermanaeromonas > Thermanaeromonas sp. DSM 22490. The sequence goes on along the minus strand of NZ_JBJHHE010000015.1, from coordinate 27,237 downwards.
CCCTTATCGATAACGGCCGCCGCGGCCGGCCGGTGACCGGCCCGGGCAACCGCCCCTTAAAATCCTTAAGCGACATGCTGAAAGGTAAGCAGGGGCGCTTCCGCCAGAACCTGCTGGGCAAGCGCGTCGACTACTCCGGCCGCTCCGTCATAGTGGTAGGTCCGGAACTCAAAATGCACCAGTGCGGCCTGCCCAAGGAAATGGCCCTGGAGCTCTTTAAGCCCTTTGTTATGAAGAGGCTGGTGGACAAAGGGTTTGCCCATAACATCAAGAGCGCCAAGCGCATGGTGGAGCGGGTACGGAATGAGGTGTGGGATGTATTGGAGGAGGTCATTAAGGAACATCCTGTACTGTTAAACCGCGCTCCTACTCTGCACCGCTTAGGGATTCAGGCCTTTGAACCGGTATTGGTAGAAGGCCGGGCCATCCAGATCCATCCCCTGGTCTGTACGGCTTACAACGCCGACTTTGACGGGGACCAGATGGCCGTCCACGTGCCCTTATCGGCCGAGGCCCAGGCCGAGGCGCGGCTGCTGATGCTGGCCAGCAACAATATTTTAAACCCCAAGGACGGCCGCCCTGTGGTTACGCCCACCCAGGATATTGTCCTGGGTTCTTACTGGCTAACTGTAGCCCGGCCGGGGGCCAAGGGTGAAGGCCGGATCTTTGCCAGCTATGAGGAAGCCTATATGGCTTACCTGAACAAGATTATCGATCTCCATGCCTTAATTAAAGTGCGCATGGAGGACGGCCAGTTGCTGGAAACCACCATCGGCCGGCTGATTTTCAACAAAGAAGTCCCCATTCCTAAGGAACTGGGTTTCTACAATTGCGAGATAGGCAAAAAGCAGTTGGGCGAGATTGTGGCCCGCTGTTACCGGGAGCTGGGCGCCGCGGCTACGGCCCAGATGCTGGACGGCATGAAGCGATTGGGTTTCCACTATTCCACCCTGGCTGGTATAACCATTGGCCTAGATGATATTGAAGTACCAGACGAAAAACATGAGATAATCCGGCGGACGGAGGAAGAGGTAGAAAAGGTAGATCAGCAGTATCGCCGCGGCCTTATAAGCGAGGAGGAGCGCTACCAGAAGGTTATTAAGCTCTGGAACGAGGCCACCGATTCCGTCACCAAGTGTCTGGTGGAAAAGATGGACAAATTCAATCCCGTATTTATGATGGCTAACTCCGGCGCTCGCGGCAATATCCAGCAGATCCGTCAGCTGGCCGGCATGCGGGGCCTTATGGCCGATCCTTCCGGCCGCATTATCGACATGCCCATCAAGGCCAATTTCCGCGAAGGGCTGACAGTGTTGGAATACTTCATCTCCACCCACGGCGCCCGTAAAGGTCTGGCCGATACGGCCCTCCGCACGGCTGACTCCGGTTACCTCACCCGTCGGCTGGTGGATGTGGCTCAGGATGTGATCGTGCGGGAAGAGGATTGCGGTACAGACGAAGGAATTGAAATTGAAGAACTCCGGGAAGGTAATGAAATCATTGAGAATCTGGCAGAGCGTATTTTGGGCCGCTATGCCGCCCGGGATATCGTACATCCCCAGACAGGGGAGATTATTGTCCGGAAAAACGAAGAAATTACCGAAGAAGCCGTGGAGGCGATTCTAGCGGCCGGGATCAAAAAAGTTCCTGCCCGTTCGGTGCTCACCTGCAAGACCAGGTACGGCGTGTGTTGTAAGTGTTACGGCAGGAATTTAGCCACTGGCAAACTGGTGGAGATCGGCGAAGCCGTAGGTATTATAGCTGCCCAGTCCATCGGCGAGCCGGGTACTCAGCTTACCATGAGGACCTTCCATACAGGTGGCGTGGCCGGGGAAGACATTACTCAGGGCTTGCCCCGAGTAGAGGAACTTTTTGAAGCCCGCAAGCCCAAGGGCCAAGCCTTCATTGCCGAAGCCAGCGGTGTGGTAAAAATCAACGAGGTTAAAGGCCGCCGGGAAATAGAGATTCTGGCCGATAACGGTGAACGTTACACCTACCAGGTGCCTTACGATTCGCGCTTGAGGGTAGAAGAAGGGCAGAGGGTGGAACCTGGAGACGAACTTATGGAGGGTTCGGTTAACCCCCATGACCTCCTCAAGGTTAAAGGTGTGCGGGGAGTACAGCTATATCTCCTGCGGGAAGTGCAGCGGGTTTACCGTATGCAGGGTGTAGAGATCAATGACAAGCATATTGAAATAATGATCCGCCAGATGCTGCGCAAAGTTAAAGTGGAGGACCCCGGTGATACTAGCCTTCTGCCCGGGGGCTTGATAGATGCCTTCGAGTTCGCCGAGGAGAACGAAAAAACAAAGGCCAAGGGGGGCAAGCCGGCTACAGCGCGGCCGATACTTTTGGGCATTACCAAAGCCTCTTTAACCACCGATTCCTTCCTCTCGGCAGCTTCCTTCCAAGAGACCACTCGGGTTTTGACAGAAGCGGCCATAAAAGGGAAGGTAGATCCCCTCATGGGCCTCAAAGAAAACGTAATTATCGGTAAGCTCATTCCGGCGGGAACAGGCATGGCCCGCTACCGGAATATAAAAGTCGTCTTGCCGGAGGTGGAAGAGGCCACAGCCGGTGTTGACTCTGCTGCTGGAAAATGATAATATATGTAAGCGTGTGACTTTAGGAGGGTCGATAAATGTCCTACGAGCGTATACGGGCAGCTAAAAAAAAGACGGTAGGTACCAAGCAGACCACTAAAGCCGTACAAAAAGGAAATGCCCGGGTAGTTTTCGTCGCTCGGGATGCAGAGGCTCACGTTACCGAGCCGCTGTTGGCCCTCTGCCGTGAAAAAGGTGTGGAAGTGGTCATGGTAGATTCTATGGAAGAGCTGGGCCGGGCTTGCGGCATCGAGGTCGGCTCGGCCTCAGCCGCTATCCTAGAGGAATAATAAGCTGGGGAAGGAGGTGGGAAGGAGATGCCGACCATTCAGCAGTTAGTACGCGAGGCACGCGAGAAAGTAGAGAAGAAATCGGCAGCGCCGGCCTTAAAGGGGGCTCCCCAGCGGCGCGGGGTGTGTACACGCGTGTATACTACTACTCCCAAGAAGCCCAATTCAGCTTTGCGCAAAGTAGCTCGCGTACGCTTAACCAACGGCATTGAGGTTACCGCCTACATCCCCGGCATTGGCCATAACCTGCAGGAGCACTCGGTAGTGCTGGTACGGGGAGGCAGGGTAAAAGACCTGCCGGGTGTGAGATACCATATCATTCGCGGTGCCCTGGATGCCGCTGGAGTTCAGAACCGGCGGCAGGGACGTTCCAAGTACGGGGCTAAGCGGCCTAAGAAATAGAAGACCAGACCAGCTTGTGAAGGAGGGATAAAGGTGCCGCGAAGGGGGAGTGTACCCCGGCGGGAGGTTGAACCCGATCCGATTTACGGGAGTACCAAAGTGACTAAGCTCATAAATCAAATTATGCTAAACGGCAAGAAGTCGCTGGCCCAGCGTATTTGCTATGGAGCCTTTGAGATTATACGGGAAAAAACTGGTAAAGACCCGCTGGAGGTCTTTGAGCAGGCCTTAAAAAATGTCATGCCGGTGCTGGAGACAAAGGCACGCCGAGTCGGCGGTGCCAACTACCAGGTTCCGGTGGAAGTCCGGCCGGAAAGGCGCCAGACTTTGGGTATCCGGTGGATTGTAAATTATGCTCGAGAGCGCAGCGGCAAGAGTATGCAGGAGAAGCTGGCTGCTGAACTACTGGATGCGGCCAACAATACGGGCGGCGCAGTGAAGAAGAAGGAAGATACCCACAAGATGGCTGAAGCCAACAGAGCCTTTGCCCATTACCGGTGGTAGCTGTGGGGGTCAGGGGCCCAGGTATGAGGGGGTCCATGAGAATAAGACCCCCGAGGCCTGTAACCTGATACGAAAGGGTGAGAAAGCAATGCCGCGCGAATTCCCACTGGAAAAGACCAGGAACATTGGTATCATGGCTCATATTGATGCGGGTAAAACCACCACTACCGAGAGGATTCTTTTCTACACCGGACGAGTACACCGGATGGGTGAAGTTCATGAAGGCACGGCTACCATGGACTGGATGGTCCAGGAGCAGGAGCGGGGTATTACCATTACCTCGGCTGCTACCACCTGCTTCTGGCGAGGGCATCGTATTAATATTATAGATACGCCAGGGCACGTGGACTTTACCGTGGAGGTAGAGCGATCCTTACGGGTGCTGGACGGGTCGGTAGCCATCTTTTGTGCCGTCGGGGGCGTGGAGCCCCAGTCGGAAACGGTATGGCGACAGGCCGATAAATATGGGGTGCCGCGAATTGCTTATGTAAACAAAATGGATCGCGTAGGTGCCGATTTCTTCCAAGTGGTACGGCAGATAGCCGACCGCCTCGGGGCTACGCCGGTTCCTGTTCAGCTGCCCATCGGCGCCGAAGATAATTTCCAAGGCGTGGTGGATCTTGTCCGCCTGAAGGCCCTTTATTGGGTGGACGAATTGGGGACCGTTATAGAAGAGCGTCCCATCCCAATGGAGATGGCTGACCTGGTGGCTGAGTACCGGGAAAAGGTACTGGAGGCAGTAGCGGAGAGCGACGAAGAGCTTATGCTCAAATATCTGGAAGGCGAAGAACTGACGGACGACGAGATCAAGGCGGGTATTCGGAAAGCGACCATTGCCTTGAAGATGGTTCCGGTCCTCTGTGGGTCCTCCTTCAAGAATAAAGGCGTTCAGACCTTACTGGATGCCGTGGTGGATTATCTGCCGGCACCCACCGATATTCCGGCCATCCGGGGAATAGATCCGGAGACAGGAGAAGAGGATAGGCGGCGCTCTAGCGATAATGAGCCCTTTGCAGCCCTGGCCTTTAAGATTATGGCTGATCCTTATGTGGGCAAGCTGACTTTCATTCGCGTGTATTCCGGCACCGTTCGTTCTGGATCTTATGTCTATAATTCTACCAAGGGTACCCGGGAACGCATTGGGCGTATCCTGCGGATGCACGCTAATCACCGCGAGGAAGTAGGAGAGGCCTTTGCGGGCGATATCGTGGCGGCCGTGGGCTTGAAAGTTACGACCACAGGGGACACCCTCTGTGATGAACAGCACCCGATCGTCCTGGAGTCCATGCAATTTCCGGAGCCGGTTATCTCGGTGGCCATAGAACCTAAAACCAAAGCCGACCAGGAAAAGCTGAGCCTGGCTCTGCAGAAACTGGCGGAAGAAGATCCCACTTTCAGGATGCACACGGATCCTGAAACCGGGCAGACCATTATTTCGGGCATGGGAGAGTTGCACCTGGAAATCATTGTAGACCGGCTGCTCCGGGAGTTTAAGGTCGGGGCTAACGTAGGCAAACCCCAGGTGGCCTACAAGGAAACCATCCGCAAGCCCGTCAGGGCGGAAGGCAAATACATCCGCCAGACGGGCGGGCGCGGCCAGTACGGCCATGTGGTCCTGGAGCTAGAACCCTTGGAGCCGGGCAAAGGATATGAATTTGTCAATAAGATTGTGGGTGGTGTAGTACCCAAGGAGTATATCCCGGCGGTGGATGCCGGTATCCGGGAGGCCATGGAAACAGGTGTGTTGGCAGGCTATCCCCTGGTGGATGTGCGGGCCATCCTGGTGGATGGATCCTACCATGAGGTAGATTCGTCAGAGATGGCCTTCAAAATCGCGGCTTCCCAGGCCCTCAAGGATGGAGTGAGAAGGGCCCAGCCGGTCCTCCTGGAACCCATTATGAAGGTAGAGGTCACCGTCCCCGAAGAGTATATGGGCGACGTAATCGGCGATCTTAATGCTCGCCGGGGACGGATCGAAGGTATAGAGGCGCGGGCGGCATCCCAGGTCATACGCGGGTATGTGCCGCTGGCCGAGATGTTCGGCTACGCTACGGATCTTCGTTCGCGTACCCAGGGCCGCGGCACCTATGTAATGCAGTTCTCGCATTATAGTGAAGTGCCTCAGAACCTGGCTGACGAGATCATCAAGAAGCACCAGGGAGCGTGATTAACTCCGGCGGGCCGACCCGCCGGAGATGAATACTTAAAGTCTAAATCAAGAAATTAAGCAAGGAGGAAATCACTACCATGGCCAAGCAAAAATTTGAGCGTAAGAAGCCGCACGTTAACGTAGGGACGATAGGGCACGTAGACCATGGGAAGACGACGTTGACGTCGGCGATAACGTACTGTTTGTCGAAGATAGGGGGGGCCGTACCGACGGCGTACGACCAGATAGACAAGGCGCCGGAGGAGAGGGAGAGGGGTATCACGATAGCCACGGCCCACGTAGAGTATGAGACAGAGAAGCGGCACTATGCGCACGTAGACTGTCCTGGGCACGCGGACTATGTAAAGAACATGATCACTGGGGCGGCCCAGATGGACGGGGCGATATTGGTGGTATCGGCGGCGGACGGACCGATGCCGCAGACGCGGGAGCATATTCTTTTGGCGCGGCAGGTGGGTGTACCGTATATAGTAGTATTCATGAACAAGGTAGACATGGTAGACGATCCTGAGCTATTAGAGCTGGTAGAGATGGAAGTGAGGGAGCTATTAAGCGAGTATGAATTTCCTGGGGACGAGATACCGGTAGTGAAGGGTTCGGCCTTGAAGGCGATGGAATGCGGGTGTGGTAGTAGGGAATGCGAGTGGTGCGGTAAGATATGGGAGCTAATGGACGCAGTAGACAGTTACATTCCGACACCTGAGCGGGAGGTAGACAAACCGTTCCTGATGCCGATAGAGGACGTATTTAGCATAACTGGGCGGGGGACGGTGACCACAGGGAGAGTAGAGCGTGGGAAGGTGAAAGTAGGGGACGAAGTAGAGATAATAGGGTTACGGGAAGAAGTGAGGAAGACGGTAGTGACAGGGGTAGAGATGTTCCGGAAGGTATTGGACGAGGCGGTAGCTGGGGACAACATAGGGACGCTACTTCGGGGGGTAGAGCGTAAGGAAGTAGAGAGGGGGATGGTGCTGGCCAAGCCTGGGAGCATCAAGCCCCACACGAAATTTGAGGCCGAGGTATACGTATTGACGAAGGAAGAAGGAGGGCGGCACACACCCTTTTTCAACGGTTACCGGCCGCAGTTTTACTTTCGGACTACGGACGTAACTGGGGTAGTGAGGCTGCCGGAGGGGGTAGAGATGGTCATGCCTGGGGACAACATACGGATGACCATCGAGCTGATAACGCCCATAGCCATAGAAGAGGGTTTAAGGTTTGCCATACGGGAGGGCGGCCGCACCGTAGGCGCTGGCGTCGTCACCAAAATTCTGGCGTAGAGCGGTAGTATGGGGATATGTCTCTAGGACATATCCCCCTTATATGAGATGATCGGCAACTTTTAAGGAGGGAAATTAGGCCTATGGCCAGACAAAAAATCCGCATCCGCCTTAAGGCCTTCGATCACCGGGTCCTGGACCAATCTTCCCAAAGGATTGTGGAGACAGCCAGGCGTACTGGTGCGGTGGTTTCCGGCCCCATCCCCCTGCCCACCAAGAGGAGCATTTTTACTGTTTTGCGTTCACCCCATGTGAACAAGGACTCGCGGGAGCAGTTTCAGATGTGCATCCATAAGCGGCTGATTGATATACTGGAACCCACACCCAAAACGATAGATGCTCTTATGCGCTTGGATCTTCCGGCGGGGGTGGACATTGAGATCAAGCTGTAGGGGGTTTTGTCGCGTGCAGAAGGGTATCCTAGGAAAGAAGATAGGCATGACCCAGGTTTTTGATGAGGCGGGTCGCGTTATTCCGGCCACGGTGATCCAGGCCGGTCCCTGTGTAGTAGTGCAGAAAAAAACAGTGGACACGGACGGATACAATGCTTTACAGGTGGGCTTCGAGCCTATAAAGGAAAGCCGGGTCAATAGGCCCTTGCGCGGCCATTTTGCCCGGGCTAAACTAAAGCCCTTTCGTTATCTCCGGGAACTGCGTTTGGAAAACGTAGACGAGTACCAGGTGGGCCAGGAAATCAAGGTGGATATCTTTCGTCCCGGAGAACGAGTGGACGTAACGGGTATTTCCAAGGGAAAGGGCTTTGCCGGCGGAATTAAGAGACACGGCTTTCAGCGCGGCCCCATGGCCCACGGCTCTAAATATCACCGGCGTCCCGGATCGCTGGGCGCTAAAGGTCCGGCTCGTGTTTTCAAAGGGCGGAAATTGCCGGGGCGTATGGGCGGTGAAAGGGTAACTGTGTTGAACTTAGAAGTCATAAGGAGCGATGCGGAACGTAATCTCTTGCTGGTCAAGGGAGCTGTACCCGGCCCGCGCCGTGGCCTTCTGATTATTAAGAACTCGGTGAAGGGGGGCTAAGAGATCCATGCCCAAAGTAGCGGTATACAATACCCAGGGCCAGCAAGTAGGTGAAATAGAACTGGATGACCGGGTCTTCGGGGTGGAGGTAAATGAAGCCGTCCTCCATGAGGCCGTGGTCGCCCAGTTGGCCAGCAAGCGGAGGGGTACGGCTTCCACTAAAGGCTGGGCTGAAGTAAGCGGCGGCGGCCGTAAGCCTTGGAGACAAAAGGGCACGGGCCGCGCCCGTGCAGGAAGCATCCGTTCGCCTCTCTGGCGGGGCGGCGCCATAATCTTTGGCCCTAAGCCGCGGGATTATGGTTATAAGTTGCCCAAAAAGGTGCGGCGGCTGGCCCTGCGCTCGGCCCTGTCCGCCAAAGTCCAGGAAGGAAATATCATCGTGCTGGATGATCTGAAGCTTTCCCGGCCCCGAACCAAGGATATGATCGGCATCCTCAAGGCCCTGAAAGTGGAAGATGATAAAGCCCTCATAGTGACAGCAGAGAAAGATAAGAATGTAGAACTTTCCGCCCGCAATATTCCAGGAGTAACCCTTATGCCTTCTGAAGGGTTAAACGTTTACGATGTTTTAGCCCACGATAAACTCGTTATAACCCGGGAGGCAGTGGAGCGGGTGCAGGAGGTGCTAGTGTAGAGATGCGCGCTCCTCAGGACATTATCATTGCACCCCTGATCACTGAAAAAACGACCAATCTTATGGCCGATAATAAATATACCTTTATCGTAGCCCGGGATGCCAACAAGACCGAAATCAAACAGGCTATTGAGAAATTATTTAACGTAAAAGTCCTTAAAGTGAATACCCTGGTGGACCGGGGTAAACTGCGCCGCATGGGCCGCTTCCAAGGACGCCAGCCTGACCGCAAAAAAGCCATTGTGACGCTAGTGCCCGGGCAGAAAATCCCCATTTTTGAGGGGCTGGAGTAGGAAAAGGAGCGTAGGGGAAGATGGCTATTAAGAAGTTTAAACCGACTTCGCCCGGACGGCGACAGATGACGGTTTCTACCTTTGCCGAAATAACAGTCACCGAACCGGAAAAGTCGCTGCTGGCCCCCCTGACCAAGACTGGAGGTCGTAATAACCAGGGGCGTATTACGGTGCGCCACCGGGGAGGAGGGCACAAGCGCCTCTACCGCCTCATTGACTTCAAGCGGGATAAAGACGGCATACCCGGTCGCGTGGCGACTATTGAATACGACCCCAATCGTTCGGCTAACATCGCCCTCATCCACTATGCGGACGGCGAGAAGCGCTATATCCTGGCGCCGGAAAATTTAAGGGTCGGCGATGTAATATATTCGGGGCCGGACGCGGACATCAAGGTAGGCAATGCCTTGCCGTTGCGGAATATCCCAGTGGGTACCTTGGTGCATAACGTGGAGCTGAAACCCGGCAAGGGAGGCCAAATCGTGCGCTCAGCCGGATCTGCAGCGCAAGTGATGGCCAAAGAGGGGGATTATGCTCAACTTCGTCTGCCTTCCGGTGAAATCAGGATGGTACACCTGGATTGCCGCGCAACCATAGGCCAGGTGGGCAACCTGGATCACGAGAATATTACCATCGGTAAAGCTGGGCGTTCACGGTGGCTGGGCATCCGTCCGACGACCCGCGGTGTGGTCATGAACCCGGTGGACCATCCCCATGGTGGGGGCGAAGGCAAGTCGCCCATAGGCCGCCACCCGGTGACACCGTGGGGCAAGCCGGCCCTGGGTGTGAAGACCAGGAAGAAGAACAAGCCTTCCGATAAGCTTATCCTTAAGCGGCGGAAATAAGGCTTAAATCAAAGGGGGTTACAGCATGGGGCGGTCCTTAAAAAAAGGGCCTTACTGCGATCCTAAACTCCTCCGGCGCATTGTGGAGATGAACGAGAAGGGGGAAAAACGGGTGATCAAGACTTGGTCCCGTCGTTCTACCATTGTGCCGGAGATGGTAGGTCATACCATTGCCGTTCATGATGGGCGAAAACATGTACCCATTTATATTACGGAAGATATGGTAGGGCACAAACTGGGAGAATTTGCTCCTACCCGGATTTTTAGAGGCCACGGTGCTCATACAGAGCGCTCTACAGCTCTGAAGTAATCTTAGGGGGTAAAAAGGCATGGAAGCGAGAGCAGTGGCAAGGTATATTCGTATCTCCCCTCGCCGCGCGCGGCAGGTCGTAGATCTCATCCGCGGCAAGAGCGTGCGTGAAGCGGAGGCGATACTGTGGGCCACGCCCAAAAAAGCGTCCAGAATAATTGCCAAGGTGTTGAAATCTGCCGTGGCCAACGCCGAACACAACTATAATATGGATCGCGATAAGCTTTTCGTTACCAAAGCTTATGTGGATGAAGGTCCCACCATGAAGCGCTACCAGCCGCGGGCCATGGGGCGCGCTGATTTACGCCGTAAGCGGACCAGCCACATCACCGTGGTGGTAGGAGAAAAGGAGGATTGATTACGTGGGTCAAAAAGTTCATCCCAAGGGACTGCGTCTAGGTATCATCCGGGATTGGGATGCCCGCTGGTATGCTGATAAGGACTATAAAGAGCTTTTGCACGAAGACCTAAAGATCCGCAAGTTTATTAAAGAACGCCTGTACCAGGCCGGCGTTTCCGCCATTGAGATAGAGAGGGCTGCTAACCGTATCAAGGTGACTATTCATACCGCGAAACCGGGAGTAGTCATCGGCCGCGGCGGTGCCGAGGTGGAAAGCTTACGCCAGCAGATAGAGAAAATGACCGGCAAGCAGGTGAGCTTGAACATTGCCGAGATCAAGAAGCCGGAGCTAGATGCCCAGCTGGTGGCCGAGAATGTGGCTGCCCAGTTGGAGAAACGCGTGGCCTTCCGCCGGGCTATGAAGCAAGCCGTAACTAGGGCCATGCGCGTGGGCGCAGAAGGCATCAAGATTGCCGTTTCTGGCCGGCTGGCCGGGGCGGAGATTGCTCGGACGGAATGGTACAGTGAGGGCAAGGTACCGTTGCATACCTTAAGGGCAGATATTGATTACGGCTTTGCCGAAGCCAATACTACTTACGGCAAGATCGGTATTAAGGTCTGGATTTTTAAGGGCGAAGTATTACCGGAGAAGTTACAAGAAAAAGTTAAAGGCAGGATAGGGGGACGTTTGAGTCATGCTAATGCCAAAGAGGGTTAAATGGCGGAAACCCCACCGGCCGCACCCCCGCGGAAGGGCCAGCAAGGGCACGGAGATTACCTTTGGGGACTACGGGCTGATGGCTCTGGAGCCGGCCTGGATTACCAGCCAGCAGATCGAAGCAGCCCGTGTAGCCATAACCCGCTTCATAAAGCGGGGAGGTAAGATATGGATTAAAATTTTCCCCGACAGGCCCATCACAGCCAAGCCCGCCGAAACCCGTATGGGCAGCGGCAAAGGCTCTCCTGAGTATTGGGTGGCAGTAGTGAAGCCTGGCCGGATACTCTTTGAATTGGCCGGCGTGACCGAGGAGGTGGCCCGGGAGGCTATGCGCTTGGCCTCGCACAAGCTGCCCATTAAAACCAGGTTTGTTAAGCGGGTAGGATTGGATGGTGAAGTCCATGAAGGCTAAAGAGCTGCGCGAATTGACCACCGAAGAAATTGAACGCAAGGTGGTAGACTGGAAGCAGGAGCTTTTCAACCTGCGGTTCCAGCAGGCTACCGGCCAACTGGATAATCCTATGCGGCTGAGGGAAGTGCGGCGCAACATCGCCCGGGCCAAGACTATTTTGCGGGAAAGGGAGCTGCGGGAACTAAAGGAGCGCCGCCAGGCCTAAAAGCCCTATTTTAAGGCCGCTTAGGGAGGAGGTTTAACCTTGGAGCGAAATAAGCGCAAGACCCGGGTGGGCCGGGTGGTAAGCGATAAAATGGATAAGACCGTAGTGGTGGAAGTTGAAACATTGGTGCGCCACCCGCTATTGGGCAAGACCATCCGGCGTACCAAGCGGTTCAAGGCCCATGACGAGAAAAACCAGTACCGGGTAGGGGACAAAGTGCGCATTATGGAAACCCGGCCTTTGAGCAAAGAGAAGAGATGGCGCGTAGTAGAACTTATTGAGCGTCCCAGTTAATTTGCAGGAAGTTAAGGGTAACCGGGAAGGAGGTAGTCAGCGGTGATCCAGCAGCAGTCCATTCTCAAAGTCGGTGATAACACGGGAGCAAAGAAGATTATGTGCATCCGCGTTCTCGGGGGATCCAAGCGCCGCTATGCCTCCGTGGGGGATGTTATCATCGCTTCAGTAAAAGAGGCTACACCCGGAGGCGTAGTAAAAAAGGGGGATGTAGTGCGGGCGGTAGTAGTCCGTACCACTAAACCCATAAGGCGCGAGGATGGTTCTTATATTCGCTTTAATGAGAACGCGGCAGTTATCATCAACGAGCAGGGTAATCCCCGCGGAACCCGTATCTTTGGCCCGGTAGCCCGGGAGCTAAGGGAGAAGGACTTCATGAAAATTATTTCCTTGGCGCCAGAGGTGCTATAGGTAGCCAGGAAGCGAGGTGGAGGCAAACTTGACCAGGCCTAAAGTTCACGTCCGCAAGGGCGACACAGTAGTAGTTATTACTGGTAAGGATAAAGGAAAAAAGGGCAAGGTCCTTAGAGTTATTCCTTCCCAAAGGCGAGTGGTGGTAGAAGGGGTCAACATAGTAAAAAGGCATACGCGCCCTAACCCCAAGCTCCAGCAGGGCGGCATCATCGAAAAGGAGGCGCCCCTGGACAGCAGCAACGTCATGCTGGTTTGTACTAAATGTGATAGGCCCACGAGGGTAGGACGCCGTCTGTTACCCGACGGCAACAAGGTCCGCGTATGCAAGAAATGTGGTGAGGTTATTGACTAGCCTGGGAATGAGGGGTGAGCCCCGTGGTGGTGGCGAGACTGAAGGAAAAATATCTTAAAGAAATCCGTCCGGCCATGCAGAGCAAATTCGGCTATCGCAATGTAATGGAGATACCCAAACTGGAGAAGATAGTCATCAACATGGGTATCGGGGAGGCAACCCAGAATCCTAAAGCCCTGGACGGAGCAGTAGAGGATCTTATGGCCATTACCGGCCAAAGGCCAGTAGTCACAAAAGCCAAAAAGTCCATCGCGGCCTTCAAACTGCGCAAAGGGACTAAAATAGGGTGCAAGGTGACTTTGCGCGGAGATCGCATGTATGAGTTTTTAGATCGCTTGATCAATGTAGCCCTGCCCCGGGTCCGGGATTTTAAGGGTGTTTCGCCCAATTCCTTTGACGGCCGGGGGAATTACACCTTGGGTCTTAGGGAACAGCTCATCTTTCCCGAAATTGATTACGATAAAATAGACCAGGTCCGCGGTATGGACATCACTGTGGTGACCACAGCCAAGACTGATGAAGAGGCCCGGGAGTTACTGCGACTATTCGGGATGCCCTTCCGGGAGAGTTGATAAAAGGGGGACGAACATGGCCAGGAAAAGCTTAATTGTTAAACAACAGCGGCCACCTAAATTCAAGGTGCGGGCTTATAACCGCTGCCGGCGTTGTGGTCGACCCCGGGCATATTTGCGGAAGTTTGGCCTGTGCCGCATTTGTTTCCGCGAGCTCGCCCACAGGGGGGAACTTCCCGGCATTACCAAAGCCAGCTGGTAACGACCGGGAACAGGAAGGAAGGGGGTAGTTTTATACCGATGATGACCGATCCCATTGCAGATTTCCTTACCCGCATCCGCAACGCCAATATGGCCTATCACGAAAAAGTTGAGGTACCGGCGTCCCGGGTGAAGCGGGCCATGGCCGAGATCCTCAAAAACGAAGGCTATATCAAGGACTATGAATATATCGAAGATGGAAAACAAGGTATCCTGAGGATTTACCTCAAGTACGGGCCCAATAAGGAAAGAGTGATTACCGGGCTAAAACGCATCAGCCGTCCTGGCTTAAGAATCTACGCTAAAAAGGACCAGCTCCCGCGGGTCCTGGGAGGCCTAGGCATAGCTGTGATCTCAACTTCCAAAGGTATTATGACGGACAAACAGGCCCGGCGAGAGGGCTTGGGCGGCGAAGTAATTTGTTATATCTGGTAGGGTGGGTGGTTAAGGTGTCGCGCATAGGCAAGATGCCGGTCAAAATACCGGCTGGAGTAGAAGTAAAAATTGAGGGCAATACCGTTACCGTAAAAGGGCCCAAAGGAGAGCTGACTCGCACCTTCCCGGAGCCTATATCCGTCACCCGGGAGGGGGATGTCTTGAAGGTAACCCGGCCTTCCGACGCCAAACCCCATCGAGCCCTGCATGGCCTATCGCGGGCCCTGTTGAATAATATGGTACAAGGGGTAACTAACGGCTTCCAGAAATCCCTGGAACTGGTGGGTGTAGGTTACCGGGCCAGCAAGCAGGGGCGTAAACTGGTTTTGACTGTAGGATATTCACACCCGGTGGAAATTGAGCCACCGCCAGGGCTGGAGATAGAAGTGCCTGCCCCCACCAAAATTATCGTCAAAGGGATTGACAAGGAAGCGGTGGGTACGCTGGCGGCCAATATCCGCGCTGTGCGGGAGCCGGAACCTTACAAGGGCAAAGGAATTAAATATGAAAACGAATATATCCGCCGTAAAGTGGGCAAGGCTGGTGCCAAAGGCGGCGGCAAGGGCGGTAAGAAATAGGGGGTAAAGGTGTGGTATGATTAAAAAACCCACTAGAAAAGAAATAAGAGCGCGCAAAAGCTTGCGCGTGCGCAAAAAAATCTTTGGCACACCTGAGCGGCCACGCCTTTCGGTTTACAGGAGCCTGCGCCACATTTATGCCCAGATAATTGACGATACCGAGGGCCACACCCTGGTAGCTGCCTCTACCCTAGACCCGGCCCTTAAAAGCGTATTGACCTCCACGGGCAACAAAGAAGCGGCTTTTAAGGTGGGGGAGCTTCTGGCCCAAAAAGCCCTGGAGCGGGGTATTAAAAAAGTGGTTTTTGACCGGGGCGGCAATATTTATCACGGCCGCATTGCTGCTCTGGCCGAGGGTGCTCGCGCCGGCGGGCTCGAATTCTAACAAGGATAAGGAGGGGAAGGATGGCGCGGACTCGGATTGATGCCAAAGAACTACATCTTACCGAAAGGGTTGTACATGTAAGACGAGTGGCTAAGGTAGTAAAGGGTGGTCGCCGTTTTAACTTCTCAGCTCTAGTAGTGGTAGGGGACGGCCAGGGTCGTGTAGGTGCAGGCTTGGGCAAAGCAGGTGAAGTGCCGGATGCTATTCGCAAAGGCGTAGAAAGTGCCAAAAAGAATCTTATTGAAGTCCCGCTGGTGGGGACTACCATTCCCCACGAGGTCATAGGGGATTTTGGGGCCAGTAAAGTTTTGCTCAAACCGGCTAGCCCCGGTACAGGGGTAATTGCCGGGGGAGCAGTGCGGGCCGTGCTGGAAGCAGCGGGCGTGCGCGATATTCTCACCAAATCCCTGGGCTCCAACAATCCCATCAATGTGGTCTACGCTACCTTAGAAGGCCTAAAAGCCCTCAAGAGGGCTGAAGAAGTGGCGCGCCTGCGCGGTAAAGTTGGGTAAGAAGCGGTAGGGTTGAGCAGAGCTTGAAGTGATACAACGGTTAGCAAGCGAGGTGGCAAGGTTGAGCAGGCTCAAAATAACTCTTAAAAGAAGTCTTATCGGACGGCCACCCCAAGTGCGCCGGACAGCAGAGGCCTTAGGGTTACGTAAAGTGCGGCAACAGGTGATTCAACCAGACAATCCCTCGGTGCGAGGCCAGATAGCAAAACTTGCCCATCTGCTCGAGGTCGAAGAAATCGAATAGGAGGTGAGGCAGGTGCGGCTGCATGAACTACATCCGGCTCCCGGATCTCGTCCTCCGGCCACCCGCGTAGGCCGCGGCATTGGGTCGGGGCTGGGTAAGACTGCCGGTAGGGGCCATAAGGGGCAAAAAGCCCGCTCCGGTGGCGGGGTGCGCCCCGGCTTTGAAGGCGGCCAGATGCCTTTGAGCCGGCGGGTGCCCAAGCGCGGTTTTACCAACATCTTTAAGCGGCAGCTGGCAGTGATAAACGTCGGAGATCTGGAGAGGTTTGAGAGCGGTACAGTGGTAACGGCGGAACTCCTTCGGGAGGCCGGCTTGGTCAAAAAAGGACGCGACGGCGTGAAGATTTTAGGGGACGGGGAGATCACGAAACCCCTGATAGTTAAAGCCCAAGCTGCTAGCCGCCAGGCCATAGCCAAAATAGAGGCCGCGGGTGGCAAGGTTGAGGTGATATAGGTGCTAGGTACCCTGGAAAAGGCCTGGAAGCTAGAGGACCTGCGGAAAAAGATCATTTTCACCCTGCTCATGTTTCTGGTTTTCCGCCTAGGAGCCCACATCCCGGTCCCGGGCATCAATGCGGAGATTTTGAAGAGGCTTCTGGGGACGGGTACCATTTTCGGGTTCTTTGATGTGATTTCGGGCGGTGCCTTTAAGCAGTTTACAGTCTTTGCCATGGGTATCATGCCCTATATTAATGCCTCCATAATCATGCAACTACTGACGGTAGTTATACCGTCCCTGGAAAAGCTGGCCAAAGAAGGGCTAGACGGCCGCAAGAAGATCATCCAGTACACGCGCTATGGCACGGTTATCCTCAGCATGCTGCAAGCCATAGGCATGTCAGTTCTTTTAGCCCGCCAGGGGGCCTATTTAAAGCCAGGGATATTTAACCATGTGGTGACGGTCATTAGCCTAACGGCGGGCACCGTGTTTCTCATGTGGCTGGGAGAGTTAATCACAGAAAGGGGTATTGGTAACGGCATTTCCCTCCTTATCTTTGCGGGTATTGTTTCCCGGCTGCCGGCCGGCGCCGTAAGCCTATACCAGTATATAACTAGCGGGACAGCAGGCATCTTTTCGGTTTTGCTCTTTGCCATTATTGCCGTGGCAGTTATTGCGGCTGTAGTGGCCATGCAGGAAGGGCAGCGCCGCATCCCAGTGCAATATACGAAACGGGTGGTAGGCCGGCGCGTGTACGGAGGGCAAAGCACCCATATACCCTTGAGGGTGAACCAGGCCGGGGTCATTCCTGTTATTTTTGCCATGTCTATTTTACTCTTTCCCAATACCCTGGCTTCCTGGTTCCCCCACAACAGCTTTGCCCAAGCGGTAATGCGTTTATTTGATCCGCGTTCGGCCGTCTATATGATCCTTTATGCCCTTTTGATAATTTTCTTCACGTACTTTTACACTGCCGTAACCTTCAACCCCCAAGAAGTAGCTGATAACATTAAAAAGTACGGCGGCTTTATACCGGGCTTAAGGCCCGGGCGTCCCACAGCAGAGTATATTGAGAAGATCCTTGCACGGATTACCCTGGCAGGAGCAATTTTCCTGGCCTTTATAGCGCTCTTACCCAACCTGGTCATGGCCATTACCGGTATCAATGTCTATTTCGGCGGTACGTCGCTTCTCATCGTAGTAGGTGTGGCTTTGGAGACCATGAAACAGCTGGAATCCCATCTCTTGCTTCGCCATTATCAGGGCTTTATAAAATAGTAAGCAGGGGGTAGTGCAATGCGCCTGGTATTGCTGGGGCCTCCGGGGGCAGGAAAAGGTACCCAGGCCCAAGAGATCAGCCGAAGGCTGGATATACCCCATATTTCTACCGGCGACATGTTCAGGGTAGCCATAAGGAGCGGTACTGAGGTGGGCCGCAAAGCCAAGGAATACCTGGAAGCCGGACGGCTGGTCCCTGATGAGGTAGTTATAGGTCTGGTGAAAGATCGCTTAAGCCGACGGGACTGTGAAGGGGGATTTCTGTTAGACGGTTTTCCCCGGACGGTACCCCAGGCCGAGGCTCTGGATGCCTGGTTGGAGGAAAATGGATTAAAGCTGGATGCAGTTTTGGATATTGAGGTTCCGAGGGACGTACTGCTGATACGGCTTAGCGGCAGAAGAGTCTGTTTCCACTGCGGAATTAATTACCATGTGGTCTATAATCCGCCTAAAATACCTGAGCGCTGCGACCAGTGCGGCGAAGAGCTTGTACAGAGGCTGGATGACAAGGAGGCTACGGTAAGGGAGAGGCTTCAAGTTTACGACCGGCAGGCCACCCCCTTAAAAGAGTATTACCGCCGCCGTGGTGTGCTGCGGGAAATAAACGGGAATCAGGAAATTCCCAAAGTATTAGAAGATATCGGGAGAGTCTTGGGAAGAGACTGGTCATGATCATCCTGAAAGGGCGAAGGGAAATTGAACTCATGCGCCGGGCAGGGCGGGTGGTAGCAGAGGCCCTGGCAGAACTAGAGCGCCGTATCGCTCCGGGAGTTACCACCCTGGAGCTAAACCGCATCGCTGAAGAAGTCCTCGAACGGCGCGGAGCAATTCCGGCCTTTAAAGGATATCGGGGTTTTCCGGCCA
Organism: Thermanaeromonas sp. DSM 22490; assembly: GCF_056378755.1. Taxonomy (NCBI): domain Bacteria; kingdom Bacillati; phylum Bacillota; class Clostridia; order Neomoorellales; family Neomoorellaceae; genus Thermanaeromonas; species Thermanaeromonas sp. DSM 22490. Next base: position 8,629 of record NZ_JBJHHE010000015.1, on the reverse strand, counting down.
GCATCTGCACATCCATCAATGAAGAAGTAGTGCACGGTATACCTAGTTTAAAGAAATTGTCAGAAGGGGATATTATTAGTATTGACATTGGCGCGGTAATAAATGGTTATTATGGCGATGCTGCGGCCACTTTTCCTGTAGGGGTTGTGGATGAGGAGAAACAACGTCTTTTAAAGGTGACTCAGGAAGCCCTGTGGCAGGGCATCAATTGCGCTGTGGTGGGCAATCGTTTGTCAGATATATCCTATGCCATACAATCCTATGTAGAGAAGAATGGTTTTTCGGTGGTACGGGATTACGTGGGCCACGGTATCGGCCAGCAGATGCATGAGGATCCGCAAGTGCCCAACTTTGGGAGTCCTGGCCACGGCCCGCGCCTTAGGCCGGGGATGACCCTGGCCATCGAGCCCATGGTCAATGCTGGCACCCACCAAGTGGTGACTTTGGCCGACGGCTGGACGGTCATTACCCTGGACGGCCGGCCGTCAGCCCACTTTGAGCATACAGTGGCGGTGACTGAAAACGGTCCCGAGGTGCTGACGCTGCTTTAGCCTTTATACAAGAAAAGCGCCGCGAGGACTATTGGAACAAGGGAGGGGAAGTTGTGCCTTTAGGGCCTATAGGGCCTAACCTGCGGGTCGGGCAATTGGTTTACTCCCGGGCAGGGCGGGACAGGGGGCGCCCATTTCTGGTTTGGGAGATGCTTTCACCCCGGCGCGTCACCCTGGTGGATGGCAAGCTTCGCCGCGTGGCCAAACCCAAGGTTAAAAACATTCTACACGTCCAGGCAGTTAACCGCTGGGCGGAGGATATAGCCGCTAAGCGGGAAAAAGGCGAAACAGTGACTGATGCGGAAGTGCGGCGAGCCATTGCCCGGCTCCTGGGAGAGGAGTAACGCGTGGCAAAAGGAGGGATGCATTGTTTGGCTAAAGAAGATGTGATTGAAGTGGAAGGGACTGTGATTGAAGCTTTACCCAATGCCATGTTCCGGGTGGAACTGGCCAATGGGCATAAGGTCCTGGCCCACGTGTCGGGGAAAATCCGTATGAACTTCATCCGTATTCTTCCAGGTGACCGGGTTTTGGTGGAGCTGTCTCCCTATGATTTAACTCGGGGGCGCATTGTTTATCGCTATAAGTGACTCTCAAGAAGGGGTGCCTTAAATTGAAAGTCAAACCTTCGGTCAAAGTTATCTGTGAAAAGTGTAAAATTATTAAGCGTAAGGGAAAAGTTATGGTCTTGTGCGAAAATCCCAAACACAAGCAAAGACAAGGTTAAATACGGAAGTGGGGTGCAGTTCATAAAATGGCACGTATTGCGGGGGTAGACCTGCCGCGTGAAAAGCGGGTAGAAGTGGCCCTCACCTATATTTACGGCATCGGGCGTTCCAGGGCCAAAGAAATCCTGGCTAAAACAGGAGTAAACCCAGACACCAGAGTACGAGACCTCACGGAAGAAGAGATTGCCAAGCTCCGCGACTTTATCGACAAGAATTATACGGTAGAAGGTGATCTACGCCGCGAGGTGGCCCTGAACATTAAACGCCTTATGGAAATCGGTTGCTACCGGGGCTTAAGGCACCGTCGGGGCTTGCCGGTGAGGGGCCAGCGTACCAGAACTAATGCCCGCACGCGTAAAGGTCCCAGGAAGACGGTAGGCGTGCGCCGGAAGAAGTAGAAAAGCTCTCTTGGTAGTGAAGGAGGGAAGTTGATATGCCACGAAAAGGAGCTCGGTCAAGGCGGCGAGAGCGCAAACACATTGAAAGCGGTATCGCCCATATTAAATCCACTTTCAATAATACAATTATTACCATTACCGATAAAGCCGGCAATACCGTGGCCTGGGCTAGCGCTGGTACGGTAGGGTTTAAGGGTACTCGTAAGAGCACACCCTATGCGGCCCAACTGGCGGCCGAGGCCGCAGCCAAACAGGCCATGGACTACGGCATGAAAGAAGTGGAATGTTATGTTAAAGGGCCGGGAGCAGGCCGGGAGGCAGCCATCAGGTCTCTGCAGGCAGCAGGATTGGAGGTAAGTGTAATTAAGGACGTTACACCTATACCCCACAACGGATGCCGGCCCCCAAAACGCCGGAGAGTTTAACAGGAGGTGGCAAAACTTTTGGCCAGATATAAAGGACCAGTATGCCGTCTTTGCCGACGGGAAGGAATTAAACTTTACCTCAAGGGAGAGCGCTGTTACACGGATAAGTGCGCTATAGCTAGGCGTTCCTATGCGCCGGGGCAACACGGACAAGAGCGGCGCAAACTCTCGGAATACGGAATTCGGTTAAGAGAGAAGCAAAAGGCGCGCCGTATTTATGGGGTTTTGGAGCGCCAGTTCCGCAATTACTTTGAGCGGGCGGAACGGGAGAAGGGCATTACAGGTGAAAATCTTTTGAGGTTGCTAGAGCGGCGGCTGGACAATGTGGTGTACCGCCTAGGCTTTGCCAGTTCCAGGGCCGAGGCCCGGCAGCTGGTGCGGCATGGGCACTTTACGGTGAACGGGCGCAAAGTCGACATTCCCTCTTATCTGGTAGAGCCGGGCGATGAAATTGCCGTAAGGGAAAAAAGCAAGGATTCACCCAAGTTTAAGGAAATAGCGGCCCAAGCCGTACACCGCACACCACCGGCCTGGTTGGAATCAGATGCAGTTAACCTTAAAGGCCGGGTGCTGTCCCTGCCAACCCGCGATCAGATCGATGTCCCTATCCAGGAACACCTTATCGTGGAGCTTTATTCCAAGTAGCTTAAGGCTAGGCATCCAGGAGTAAGGCCCACGAGAAGGAGGGGGTTATTATGCTGGAGATTGAACGACCCAAGCTAGAATGCCTGGAGATGACGTCCAAATTCGGCAGATTTGTAATAGAGCCCCTGGAAAGGGGCTACGGGATAACGCTGGGTAATTCCTTGCGGAGGGTACTCCTTTCTTCTCTGCCCGGAGCAGCCATTACTTCGGTTAAGATTGAAGGAGTGCTCCACGAGTACTCTACCATTCCTGGTGTAGTAGAAGACACTACGGATATTATTCTTAACCTGAAGACTCTGGCCTTAAAAATTCACAGCGATGAGCCCCAGATCCTACGCATTGAAGCGGAGGGAGAAGGGGAAGTTACGGCCAGAGATATCATTGCTGGTGCCGATGTGGAAATTTTAAATCCGGACCTGCACATCGCCACCCTAGAGAAGGGCGGGCGCCTTTTCATGGAGATGACGGCGCAAAAAGGCCGGGGTTACGTACCAGCCGAAAGGAATAAGAAGGAAGAACACGTTATCGGTGTAATTCCGGTGGACTCCCTTTTTTCACCTGTGCATAAGGTGAACTATATAGTAGAAAACACGCGGGTAGGGCAGGTTACGGATTATGATAAGCTGACCCTGGAAGTGTGGACCAACGGGAGCCTCGCGCCTGACGAAGCCATCAGCACCGCTGCCAAGATCCTTATGGATTACTTCCGGCTTTTTGTGGGCTTAACCGACCGGGTCAGCGCCGAGGTAGCTATGGTTCCCAAGGAAGAAGAGAAAAAGGATCGCCTGCTGGATATGACCATTGAAGAGCTGGACCTTTCCGTCCGGTCCTATAACTGCCTGAAACGAGCTGGCATCAATACAGTGGGCGAGCTTATCCAGCGTACCGAAGAGGATATGATGAAAGTACGCAACCTGGGCAAGAAATCTTTAGAAGAAGTAACTCAAAAGCTGGCCGAGTTAGGCCTTAGCCTCCGCAGCTCAGAAGAATAGGGGGGAAATCAATGGGATACCGCAAGCTGGGACGCCGGTCAGATCACCGGAATATGCTTTTGCGCAATATCGTAACCTCCTTGCTGCGGGAGGGCCGCCTGCAAACCACCGAGCCCCGCGGCAAGGAGCTTAAACGCATTGCAGATAAAATGATCACCCTGGCCAAACGGGGCGACCTGCACGCCCGGCGCCAGGCGCTCGCCTACCTGCTAGATGAAGATGTAGTTACCAAGCTCTTTAAAGAAATTGCACCTCGCTATGCTGACCGCCAGGGAGGCTATACCCGGCTGGTTAAAATAGGCTACCGTCGCGGAGACGGGGCGCCACTGGTGCTGGTAGAGCTGGTATAAATGCTCTACTTTAAGGGGGTAAGTTTTTTTTACCCCGGTGCTTCGCGGCCGGCCCTCCAAGGGGTGACCTTAACTTTGGCCCCGGGGGAGCTATTGGTGGTGATGGGGCCCAACGGTTCGGGTAAGTCTACTCTAGCCAGATTGGGAAATGGCCTACTCCTGCCCGCCGCAGGCGAAGTAGTGGTGGAAGGTCTGAACACTAAAGTAGCCGAGGACCTGCCCCAGATCCGCCGCCTGGTAGGTATGGTCTTCCAGGACCCCGATAACCAGCTGGTAGCAGCTACTGTGGAGGAGGATGTAGCCTTTGGCCCCGAAAACCTGGGCCTGCCCCCCGCAGAAATCGAAGAAAGGGTGGAGAGGGCCCTGGCTACTTTGGGAATCGCCGAATTGCGCCTTCGGCCTCCTCATCGCTTATCCGGTGGTCAGAAGCAGAAGGTGGCGCTGGCGGGGATTCTAGCTATGGAGCCCCGCTATATTCTCCTGGATGAAGCCACGGCCATGCTGGACCCCCAGTCGAGGCGGGAAGTATTGAATCTCCTTCAATTCCTATGCCGGGAGAAGGGGATAGGCATCATGCTGGTGAGCCACCTCCCGGAGGAAGCCATAGTAGCCGATAAGGTGGCGCTGCTTTATGAGGGTAGCATTGTGAAAGTGGGGACGCCGAGGGAAATTTTCGGGCGGCCGGAGGAGTTGAAGGCCTTCGGTCTGGAGGCTCCGGCCATAAGCCTTCTCGCCAGTAGGCTTTCCCGCAGGGGCTTGCCTCTATCACCCGGACTTTTAACCCCGGAAGAGATGGCTCAAGCGCTGTGGGATTTGATCTCAGGTCAAAACCAGGCTGGGGAGGAGAGAGCCGGGAGAAGGGTAAGAGAGCGAGAACTGGTCCAAGATCGGCACCCGGGGTTCCCGGAGAGCGGGAGAAATTAATTATGGAGATCCATTTACGAGGGGTTAATTTCAGTTACCAGACCGGCGGTCAGGATATTCCGGCGCTGGAGAACATAAATCTTACCGTACCACATGGCGAACTGCTGGCCGTGATCGGAGCAGGTGGGTCCGGAAAATCAACCCTGGCCCAGATCATAGCCGGTTTGCTGCGACCCACCTCCGGCGAAGTTTTTTGGAACGGCACACCGCTGTGGAACCGCAGGGCAAAAAGCAAAATTTCCTGGCAGGGGAAGATCGGCCTGGCCTTGCAGCAGCCGGAGCAACAGCTTTTTGCGGAAACGGTAGCTGAAGATGTGGCCTTTGGGCCCCGGAACCTGGGCCTGCCGCCAGAAGAGGTGGAGAGGAGAGTACGAGCCTCCCTAAAAAATGTGGGGTTGGACCAAGAGGTGGCCGGGCGGTCACCTTTTAGTTTAAGCGGCGGTCAAAAACGGCGGGTAGCGCTGGCCGGTATTCTGGCCTTAGCCCCGGAAGTCCTTATCCTGGATGAACCGACGGCCGGGCTGGATGCCACCGGGCGACAGCAAATTTTAAGGGTGATCCGTAACTACCACCGCCAGGGGAATACGGTTATAATGATTTCCCATAATATGGCCGAAGTTGCAGCCCTGGCCCAGCGAATTGTTATCCTCTATCAGGGGAGGCTGGCCTTCGTAGGGAAGCCGGCCGAAGTTTTTGTCCAGGGCGAGAAGCTGGCTGAGTGGGGACTGGCCGTTCCCCCTTTAAATCAGCTTCTCCTAAGCTTACGCCGGCGGGGTGCCCCTGTCTCGGCTACAGTTTTCACTCTGGAGGAGGCAGAGAGGGAGATTTTGCGCTGGTACAGGAGTGAGAAACATGGCCTTTGAGCTAGGCCGCTATCTGCCGGGGGAGAGTCTGATCCACCGGCTGGACCCGCGTAGTAAGATCCTGGGCTTGTTTCTATACGGGCTGGCCTTACTACTGGCGCCAGGTCCGGGCAGCCTCTTGACCATCGGTACCCTGTCCTTAAGCGGAGCAGCTCTAGCCCGGTTGAGCTGGCGTTATCTATGGTCACAGCTTAGACCCCTGGCGATTTTTCTTCTGGTGGTGCTGCTCATGCAGGCCGCCCTTACTCCGGGGACACCGGCAGCGCGCATAGGGCCTCTATCCTTTACTCGTGAGGGCCTAAGCCTGGGGCTTATGGCTGCCGGACGAGTAATTTTCCTCCTGATAGCGGCTGCCCTGCTCACGGCTACAACCTCGCCTTTAAGCCTGGCCCAAGGGTTGCAGGGATTACTAAGTCCTGGAATTATTTTTAAGCTGCCCGTGGAGGAGCTTACCCTAATGCTTACCCTGGCCATCCGTTTTATACCTACCTTAGTGGAAGAGGCCGAGCGCATTATGAGAGCTCAGGCAGCCAGGGGGTTTAGCCTGGAGCGACGGAGCATATTGAAGCAAGGGAAAAGTCTTTTGCCTCTGTTGATACCACTTCTTGTAAGCACTTTGAAGAGGGCAGAGGACCTAGCACAGGCTATGGAAGCTAGGGGCTATCAAGGGGGAAGAAAACGGACCTCCTTGCGGCAATTGAAAATGGCCTGGAGGGATTATCTTTTCTTGGGCATCAACGCCGTAATCGCCGGGTTGGCAATGGCCTTGCGCTGGCTATAAGGGACTTGGCGAGGGAGTTTTATGCGCTACCTCAAGATCACTCTGGCTTACGAAGGTACGGCCTACGCCGGTTGGCAGGTTCAGCCCGAAAAACATGGCCCTACCGTCCAGGGGGCGGTGGAAGGGGCTTTGGCCCGCCTTACGGGAGAAAAAATTCGAGTGGTAGCTGCCGGCCGCACCGATGCCGGTGTCCATGCCCGCGGCCAGGTAATAAGCTTTGGAACTAATAGCACTATACCGGCGGAACGCTGGCCCTGGGCCCTGAACAGTGTGCTGCCGGATGATATTGTGGCCCTGGAGGCGGCCGAAGTGGGGCCGGATTTTCATGCCCGGTTCTCCGCCAAGAGCAAAACCTACCGTTATTGTATTGATAACGGCTTGTTTCCGGATGTTTTCTGGCGGCGTTTCGCCTGGCATGTGCGCCAGCCCTTAGACCTCTTCTCCATGGACAAAGCGGCGGCCTACTTAAAGGGGCGTCATGATTTTCGCGCCTTTGCCGCTGCGGGCAGGCCGGTTAAGAGCTTTGTGCGAGAGATTAAAGATATCGGCTGGACACGCCGAGATAATTTTCTATATCTGGATATTACAGCTGATGGCTTCCTTTACCACATGGTGAGGATCATTGTAGGCACTCTGGTAGAAATTGGACTAGGCAAAAGACAACCGGAGGACATGGCAGCCATTTTGGCTAGCTGCCGGCGAGAACTGGCCGGCCCTACTGCTCCACCCCAGGGCTTATGTTTAGAGCGGGTGGAGTATTAGAGTTGACTTGGACTGAATATTTACGTACAATTAGGCTGAACGGGAATAGGAGGGAGAAAATGAGGACCTTTATGGCTAAACCCCACGAGGTGCAGCGCAAGTGGTACATTATTGATGCGGCAGGCAAGACTTTAGGCCGGGTGGCGGCCACCGCTGCAGCCTTGTTGCGGGGGAAGCATAAACCTATCTATACACCCCACGTGGACACGGGCGATCATGTCATCATTATTAACGCGGAAAAGGTAAGGCTTACGGGCAAGAAACTCCTACAGAAGGAATACATCCGCCATTCCGGTTACCCCGGAGGCCTCAAACGGATCAATTATGCCACCTTGCTCAAGACCCAACCAGAAAAAGCCATTGAAAAGGCTGTCTGGGGCATGATACCGCATAACCGACTGGGTCGGAAAATAATCAAAAAGCTAAAGGTTTACCGGGGTAGCACGCACCCCCATCAGGCCCAAAAGCCGGAAGTATGGGCGGTCCGGGATTAAAGTAAGGAGGCGAAGGGTTTGGCACAGGTACAATTTTACGGGACTGGGCGGCGCAAGGAAGCTGTAGCCAGAGTGCGGCTAGTTCCTGGCGAAGGCCGCATACTGGTCAATAACAAACCGCCGGACGAATATTTTGGCCAGCAGATTCTGGTGGATATGATACGGCGCCCCTTGGAAATTACCAATATGGCTGACCGCTTTGATGTCCTGGCCAAGGTGGAGGGCGGCGGGGTAACGGGCCAAGCTGGCGCCGTACGTCTGGGCATTGCTCGGGCGCTGCTGGAGGCAGATGAGGGTTTACGGCCTATTTTGCGGCAAGCAGGTTTTCTTACCCGAGACCCGCGAATGAAGGAACGGCGCAAATATGGCCTTAAAAAGGCTAGGAAAGCACCTCAATTCTCCAAGCGTTAAAGCAGAGGTGAACCAGGATGCATATTTTGACTGTAAGCCAGCCGCGGCTGCAGGAGAGCTTGAAGAGAGGTGGCTGCGGCAATTGCCACGTATCCTGTCAGTCGGCCTGCAAGACTTCCATCACTGTCAGCAATCAGCCGTGTGAGAGAAAAGAGAAGAAGTAAGGAAAGGCCGGTTTCCTTAAAGGAGCCGGCATTTTTATTCTCCTTACCTTCCTTACCCTGGCGCATCCCCACTTTTTGCAGGGGAGGCCTGCTTGGACTTGAAAGCGAGCGACTAAACCCGAGCGGCTAGCCAAACTTGAG